>JANPFX010000240.1:0-2947 GCA_031423635.1 Acidimicrobiia bacterium
CACCGACCACCCCAACGGCGGCGCCGCCGAGCCGGTCGGCGCGGGCCAACGCCGTGCCCGGAAGGTTGTGACGCACCCATCGGCCGGTGAAGTAGCCGACGGTTTTTCCGGCCAGCGCGCCGCCGAAGAGCACCAGGCCGAAGACGAACACCTCGGGCATGTCGTCGGCCGCGCTGACCGTCCGGCGAATCGGCCCGAGGTTGGAAGCCACGAGCAGAAGGCCCAATCCGAGACCCACCGACGAGAAGAACCTCACCAGTACACCAGAGCGATACCCGCCCGAGAACGCCGTCAAGCCGGCGATCGCAAGCACGATGTCCAGTGCGCTCATGGTGCCGGGGTGCTCCAACCGAGCGCACCGGCCCGGAGGGACGGCAGCGGGGTGCTCCGACCGGCGCCGGGGCTCATTGGTCGAGCCATCCTTGCGATCGTCACCCCTCGCTCTCGGCCGGAGCGCTGGCGCCGACAAGTGCGGTCGCGTCCGCAGCGAGGTAGCGGGCGACGGTGAGGAACCCCGTGTGGGCCACCATCCGGTGGTCGGGACGGACCGACATGCCCTCGATGTGCCAGCCGCGGTGAAGCACCTCGAGGGTTTCGGCCATGGCGAAGCCGTGCTCTTTGAGGGTGGTCCGCAGGGTCACGACCTGGGTGATCGTGGGCAGGTAGGCGAGGAAGATTCCACCGGTCCGCAATGCCTGCGCGGCGTGGGGAACCACGAGCCACGGTTCCGGGAGATCGAGCACGACCCGATCGAACTCGCGCTCGTCGATGCCGAGCGACGTGTCGCGGATCTGCACGTCGTAGCGCTCCAGCGCTGCCGGACCGAGGAACGCCGCAACGTTCTCCTTGGCCTTTGCGGCAAAGTCCTCGCGAAGCTCGTAGCCGGTGATGATCGCGCCGGCACGGAGCATCGTCATCGAGAGCGCGCCCGAACCGACGCCGGACTCGAGCACGCGCGCCCCCGGGAAGATGTCCGCGAGCATGAGGATGGCGCCGAGATCTTTCGGATAGATGACCTGCGCTCCCCGGGGCATCTTCAGGACGAACTCAGCGAGTGTCGGGCGGATCACCGTGTAGCGGGCACCCTGGGTGGAGCGGGTGACGGTGCCTTCTTCGGCGCCGATCATCTCGTCGTGGGTGATGAAGCCCGCATGGGAGTGGAACTCCGCGCCGGGTTTGAGGTTCAGCAGGTAGCGGCGGCGTTTGGCGTCGACGAGGACGACCTTTTCGCCGGCAAGGAGGGGGCGCGACATGTGATCAGACGCGCGGTTCGCGAAGCGTTGCCAGCGCGCGTGACGCCTTTCGGGCGCGTCGGCCGCGGCCGGCCGCCTTTTCGGCGAGAGCGGCGCGCTCCTTGTCGAACGCTATGGCGGCGGCCTTGCGTCGAGCCGCAACCAGCTTGGTCTCCTCGCGCACGCGGCGATCCGGCTTCCCCGGATAGCGAATGACGAGGTCGTCCCCCGGACGGAGCTGCTCGCCGAGGCGTACCCTCTCGTGCTTGGACGCCGACCGCCGGTAGAGGCGACGGAGCAGGCTGAATGCACCGACGACCAGCCACAGCGACGATCCGTCGCGCAGCCCCTTGTCGAGGACCCGCTTGCGCACCAGCGCTCGGAGCAGTGTGCCCATCAGGCCCGTCGGATTTCCACGAACGCGTACTTCGCGAGGCCTCGGCGCCGGCCGATGATGAACGCGATCAAGACGAGCAGCAACGCCAGGCCTATCCCCGCGGCGAGCCCGGCGCCGGCGGCCGAGGACTTCACCGATTCAAAGTCGTTGCGGACGTCGCGGAGCCTGTTCTCGATGTCACTTCGTTCGACCGGACGATCGACGCCGGGCTGGGCATTCTTCGGTGGAGTGTTCTTCGCCATGTCGACTTCTTTCAGCGGGTCGTCTTCTTGGTGTCGCGCAGCCACGACAGGACAATGAGTCCGATCAAGAGCAACGCGACGAATGCGGTCAACACGTACGGCAGCCATGTCCATGATCCACTCAGCGGACCGCGCTCCGACACGAAGCCCTCCCCGGTCTCCTTCACCCGCTCGTAGCTGAGCGCGGTCTGCAGACCACGCAGGACGGCGAGGGTGAGCAGGACGGCTCCGGTGCCCAGGAACACGGCACCGGCGAGGCCGAAGCCGAGGAAACGTCCCAGGCCCTGGAGCGGGACCTTGGTCTCCTGCTTGACGTAGGTCAGCGAGAGCTGGGCTATTTCCTTCACGCTTCCCGCACCGCGGGTGGCCGACGCTTTGGCGGCGGCCGGGTTGGTCTGGCGGATCGTCCCGAGGAGCGGACGGACCCGATCGACAACTCGCTTGGTCTTGGGGCTGGGCACGGCGTCGACGTTACTGGACGGGCTCCGCCGTCGGGGTGCGCGTCGACGCGCGGCCACGCCGAACCTGACGGGATCAGCTGAGGTGGAAGCGGACTTCTTCGGCGGACGCGTCGAGAAGCTCCTCGATGGCGCCGATTCGCTCGCGGATGGACACGGTGGCCAGCAGGCCGTAGTCGTCGAACGGCGTCGCCGGCACGAGCGCGCACACCTGCCAGAGCGCGACGGACGGATCCGGGGAAAGCTCGATCGTGGCCGGTGCTGCGGCGAGGTTGGCCTCGGCCCGTTGGGCGAGGGTCGATCGAAGTCGTCGAACGACGCCGGTGATCGCCTGCTCATCGGTGAGCGCCGATCCGTCACCCACGTTCCCACCCACGTCGGAGGACGGGTGGCGGCCGCGAGCGCCGGCGTCATCAGCGGCGGACGCGTCGACCGGTTCGTTGCGATCTCGAAGCGGTGTCACCATGGCCACCGGATACGGATCGTCGGGGAGCCATTCGAGCACCTCAACGCGTTCCGTGCCGACGGCGAACACGCCGAGCGTGCCGTCGTCCTGCAACGACACGTCGAGGATCCGCGCAACCGTCGCTACGCGCAGCCGTACCTCGCCGCCGCCGA
>JANPFX010000241.1:0-5958 GCA_031423635.1 Acidimicrobiia bacterium
GCCGTTGCCGGTGACGTCAAAGCGCGACCGTGGCACTCGTCCACCGGCGGGGTGGTTGTCCGTCCGAAGGGCGATGACACTGTCCCGACCCTCGGCCTGGAGGCGCCACAGCGGCATCGTGAAATCGCAGAACGCGTCGGCGGTAAAGAGGTCGTCGGCGGCAACGCCGCTCTCGAGAAAGTCGATCAGCTTCGCCGCCAGGTTGCGCAGATCAACGACACGCTCCGTATCGGCGGGAGTCGCGGTGATGGTCATGGGGGTTCCTCCTCGGATTGTCGGCCGACCGAGTGTCTGCCGACTATCCCTTTGGCGTGACTCCAGGCGTCACAGTGTGACGTCGCGCGGGGATTCGGTCCGGCCCGCGGTCCCCCGAGAGGTGGCGCAGCGCCGACGCGGCCCCGTCGATTGCACCGCGGTACGCAACGTGTTGATCCGGTCGGACGATGAGGCACCGGTCCTCGCCGAGACCCAACGCGTCGTCCCACACCCCGGCGTCGCACAGCACGATCACGCACGGTTGGCCGATCTCGCCGGGAGTTGCACCTTCACGCACGAGGAGGGTCGGCACCTTGACGTTGACCAGGTCGAGCGTCGACCGGCCGTCGGGCAGCCATGCGTGGGGCAGCCGGCCCCCCGGCCGAGCGGAGGGAACGTAGTCGCGGGCGGGCTCGGCGAGCACGATCGCATCGCTTCCGTCATCGATCACCAGCGGGCCGGCGTACGAGTGGCCCAATTGCAGGCCGAGCAGGTCGAAATGGATGGCCTGGTTGGCGATTGCCGCCTGCACCGCGGCGCGGCCAGTGGGATCGGCGAGCGTCGCGTGCACTGCTGCTGTCGACTCGTCAACGTCGGCGGTGACGCCGAGCGCCAGCGGGATCTCGATCAGCTTGAACGCGTTGTGCATCGACTGGTCGCAGTTGAACCGCGCGACCGGCTTGCGTTCGGACTCGTAGGTGTCGAGCGACGACGGGTCGAACCAACCGGCTTCGGCGGCGGCGAGCTTCCAGATCAGGTTATGGACATCGGCGACGCCGGTGTTGAGGCCGAGGCCGCCGGTGGGCGGAAACCGATGCGCGGCATCGCCGACAAGAAAGGTTCGACCACGGCGGTAGCGATCGGCGATCTGCGCGCTCATGTGCCACGTGCCGACGGTCAGCACATCGAACGGTGCTTCCCGGTCTGCAATCGCGGCGCGCACCAAGGCGGTGCAGTGCTCAACCGTGAGCGCCTCGACCGGCTGCGCCACCGGATCCCATGCGTGCATATAGACCCACTCGCGGTCGCGACCGTGGGAGATGAACGTGCCGCCGCTGGCCGGGTCGACCACGAAGTAGAGAACACCCGGTTCCGTTCCGACGAGTCGCCGAAAGTCGGCGGCGAGGTGCACCATCACGAACGACTGCAGTGAACGGGGCCCGGTCATCTCGATGCCGATCGAACGGCGCACCGCGCTTGCTGCACCGTCGGCACCAAGCAGGTACTTCGCGTTCACACGCAGAGGTCCATCAGGGCCTAGGGCTTCAACCGACACACCGGTTTCCGTCTCCGTCGCGCTGAGCCATTGGTGGGAATAGCGCACATCGAGTTCGGGCGTGAGCAGCAGCGGCTCCAGCCGATGCTGGCTCAGGTTGCGCAGCGGGGTGGGGGTGACGGCCAACATCTCGTCGCCCTGGCGCTCGTAGGGAAGCGTGCCGATCACCTCGCCACCCAGCTTCGTCACCCAGTGGACGAGGCCGGCCTCGTCGGGCGAGAGCGCCGTCGCGAGGATCGGTCCCATGTCGACGCCAGCCTGGCGCCAGATCTCGAAGGTGCGGGCGTTGATGGCATGCGCGGCGGGAGAACGCTGCGGCCCCTCCCGCTGTTCGAGCACGATCGCCGACAGGCCTACCTCGCGACAGAGCTGGGCCGCGGTCAGGCCGGTGGGCCCGCCACCGACGATGACCACATCGACATCGTCGACATCGACGTCGGGGGAGAGTCCGGTCATCTAGAACACGCCCTCGTAACTGCCTCCGTCGAGTTGGATGCTCTGCCCGCTCAGGTAGCCGGCCTGGGCCGAGCAGAGGAAGGCGAAGGTGTCGCCGAACTCCTCCGGCCGACCGAGCCGGCCGGCCTTGATCGACGCAACCTGCTCGGCGCGTGCTTCGTCGTACGTCATGCCACGGAACTTCATCGCCAACTGCGCCATCTGCTGCTGACGGCCGGTGTCGAATCGCTCCGGCAGCAGCGTGTTGATCGTGACGTTGTGGGCGACCGCCGACTTCGACAGACCCTTGAGCACGCCGGTGAGGCCCAGGCGGGGACCGTGCGACATGCTCATCAGCGGATTCGGTGACTTCACCATCGCCGAAGAGACGGCGACGATGCGTCCGAAGCGGCGCTGCTGCATGCCCACGATGACCCGCTGCACGAACAGCAAGGGGGACACCATGGTGCGCTGCAGAGTGTCAGCCCATTTGTCGGCATCGATGTCACCGAAGGCGGTAGGCGGCGGGCCCTCGCCGTTGAGCAGCACGATGTCCGGCTCGGGACACGCGGCGAGTAAAGCGTCGTGGACCTCGGTTCGTGTCGCATCGCCCACCACAGGGGTAGCAGTGATGCCGTGGGCCTCGTGGAGTTCGTCGCAGGTGCGCAGAACGTCGGCTTCGGTGCGGCCGTTGATCACCACGTGCACGCCCTCGCGCGCCACGCTCTCCGCGCACGCGCGACCGAGGCCGCGGCTCGACGCTAGGAGAATCGCCGAGCGGCCGCGGATTCCGAGGTCCATGGTCGTGTCAGTCCAGGCCGAGGGCTTCGCGGGCGGCGCCGATGACCGGGAGGTCAACCGGGTTGAAGAACGTCTCCGGCTCTCTGGGGCCCCACACCGACACCGGGGCGGGCCCATCGGAGCCGGCCCAGTCGCGGCGGCAGTGGTCGCGTTCCCACGCTTCGTCATCGACGATCTGGTCGATGTCGGAGAAGAACTCGAACATCGTGCCGGCCGGGTCCGTGAGATACCAGAACACGTTGGAACCGAGGAAGTGGCGGCCGACACCGACCACATTCGCGTCGTCGCGTTCGGCGACCACGGCCTGACCCGCCTTACCGATCGCATCGATGTCGTCCATCTCGATCGCGTAGTGGTTGATGTACGAGGTGGGACCGGGCTGGATGAGCAGGTTGTGGTGGTCCTGTTCGATGCGACCAAACGTGGCGACTCCGTTGAGGATCTGATCCGACACCTTGAAGCCGAGACCGTCGAAGAAGAAGGCGGTTGCCTTCTTGAAGTGCGGCGTGCCGAGCACGAAGTGGCCCAACCGTCGGGGCGGTCTCGGCGCAGCTTCGAGCGCCGCATCGGCACGGGCGTTGAGACGTTCCTGTTCGCCCGGGTGGTTCCAGGCGCGTCGTTGTGTCGGCGTCAACGGATGCGGGCTCGTGACGTCGATGACGACGCGGTGCCCGAAGACCGGATCGATGCACGTGAGGCGGGAGTCGGCGATCGACGACTCGACACCCATCGCTCCGATGCGTTCGGCAATGTCGGCGAGGTCCTGCTCGGACTCGCAGCTCATGTGCAGTTCGGACATGTGGCGGTAACTGCCTTCGGCGACCCGCAGTTGCACCGGCCGATCGGCGGTGCCAAGGACGCCGTCGGACGTCGCCGTCATGCCACGACGCAGCCAGAACTCACGCAGTTCGCTCGGGTTGGGCACGCTCAGCTCGATGTCGAGCAAGCCGTTCAGCGCCATCAGCTCTCTTCTCCTTGGTAGTTGGTGACACGGACACAACGGTTCGTCATGGTGCCGATGCCGTCGATGGTGGTCGTGATGATGTCGCCGTCCTTGAGGAAGATCCCGTTTGCTGCGCCGATCCCCTCAGGGGTACCGGTGAAGATGATGTCGCCGGTGACCAAGGTGGTGATGCGCGAGAGGTAGCTGATCAAGGTCGGAACGTCGAAGATCAGGTTCGCAGTGGTGTCGTCCTGTCGAACTTCGCCGTTGACGGCGGTGACGATACGGAGGTCATTGCGGTCGGCGAGTTCGTCGACGGACACCAGGACCGGACCGATCGGACCGAAGGTGTCGAACGACTTGGCCAGATCGAAGTGCGGTGGCTTCGCCGCGAACTGCGCCACGCGGTCGGAGATGTCCTGGCCGACGGTCACGCCGACGACGTGGTCCCACGCCTGCTCGCGTGGAATGTCTTTGCCGCCCCGGCCGATGACCACCACCAGCTCGCCCTCGTAGTCACAGAAATCGCTGCGCAGTTCGATGTCGGCGGTCGGCCCGACCAGGCACGAGGGGAACTTCGTGAACACCAACGGCGCGGCCGGCACGTCCATGCCGCCCTCGTCGGCGTGGGCCTGGAAGTTCAGGCCGACGGCGAACGACTTCTGCGGCCGCACCACGGGTGGTCCGAGGGTCGCCTCGGACACCAGGCCCGTCGGCGTCTTTGCCGCCAACTCGCTCGTGAGCGATGCCAGCCGAGCCGGATGGGCGATGGCCTTCATCGGGTCGGCGCTGAGCGACCCCGAGCTGACCTCGTGCAGATCGAAGTAAGCGTCACCGGACACCAGAACGGCGCGGCCGGCGATGTTGGCAAGACGAAACCCCATTTCCCACGACCTCCAGTTCGACGATGATCCTATAGGATACATGCTACAGGACAATGGGGATTGTGCCACACTGGGCTGATGACGACAGGTGGTCCATCCCTCGCCGGCGGACAACCACCCACCCTGACCGAGTGGGCCGATCAGCGGCTGCGCGAGTCGATCATGCGGGGCGACTTCGGCCCCGGCGACGCCCTCGTCATCTCGACGCTCGCCGAACAACTCGGTCTGTCCGCGACACCCCTTCGCGAAGCACTTCGCAAGCTGGCGTCCGAGGGCCTCGTCGTCCTCCAGTCGCACGGATCGGCCCGCGTGGCCGAGGTCGACATCCACGAAGCCAACGAGATCTACGAGCTCCGACTGATCCTCGAACCCATGGCCCTCGAGCGAGCCGTGGCCGTCGGCGGCGCCGACTATCGCGAGCGCGTCGAGTCGTCGTGGAACGCCCTCACCGTCTCCCCTGTCGCCCCGCCGAGCACCCACGCCGCCTTTCATCGCGCCCTCGTATCCTCCTGCGATTCGGCCTGGCTGATGCGCCTCGCCACCCAGCTGTCAGATCGGGCCGGGCTCCTCGTGACGGTCGGCCTGCCCGACCGGCCCCCGGGCTACAACACCGCCGAGATCCACCGCAGGCTCAAGGATCTGGCGGTAGCCGGCGACGCCGCAGGTGCCGCGGCGGAGTTGCGCCGCCACTTCACCCGGACGCTGACCGCCCTCCGGGCGGTGCTCAGCACCACCCCGACGAAACCGCGCTGATCCTTCCGAATCGTCACGCCTCGAGGCTGGCGATCTCCGCCGCACAACGCGCGACGTCGTGGGGCTGGCCGGCTTCTCGGAACCCGCGCAGCGCCTCGCCGAAGTGCGACCGGGCCGCGGCCGGATCGTCCTGGGCCCGGCATCGGTGGCCGCGGACTTCGTCGAGGGCCGCGTCCCACGCCGGCAACTGCATGACCACGTCGGCGAGCCACTGACACGACGCCTCGTACGCCACCAGCCGATCGAGTTGTCCGCCCTTCGCCAGCGCAATCGCGGCCGGCACGGCAAGGGTGATCCGGCAACCGGGGCATGTCTCGAGCGGACCGCATACCAACTCTTCCGCCTCGTCCACCGCCGCCAGCGCCGCGACGGGATCGGCGGCAAGGGCGATGCGTGCACCGTAGATGCGGTCGAGGAGGTGGAAACCGACGTCGCTCTCACGGGCCACCGCCAATGACTCGTCCAACAAGCGATGGGCACCCCGGAGGTCACCGCGTGTCGCAGCCAGCTCAGCGAGACGCTGCAGCGAGAACGCCTCACCGGTCGCGGCACCCATCGCGTGGTGCATCTCCCGCCCGCGCCGCAGGTCGCGGTCGGCGCCATCGAGGCGA
>JANPFX010000242.1:0-15319 GCA_031423635.1 Acidimicrobiia bacterium
GCGACGTCGCAACCCGTGCCCGCTCGATGCCGGAGATGCAGATGAGACAGCCCGAACAGCAGCAACTGTTCGACCCTGATCCGCTCATCGACAAAGAGGGCGCCGCTCGCTGCCTCGGCGTGGAGCAGCGATTCATCAACCGACTCGTCAGCGAGAAGCGCATCACCTACGTGAAGGTCGGTCGCAAGATCCGATTCCGTCAATCGACAATCGAGGCGTACATCATCGCCAACACCATAAGCGCACAGAGTTCTCGTCATCGCTAGCAACGGGTCGCCGGGGGGAGGAGCGGCCTTCCTGACACAACCAGTCGAGGCCGTCTTGAGCCGTTAGATACCGCTCGGATGTTCCCTGTGTGTTCCCGCGGTGTTCCCGCAGCCCGAAAACCTGCCCTCTGAGCAGCGTCGATGCGCGAGAGGACTCGTCCTGCAAAGCCGTGTACCCCAGTTCAATTCTGGGCGCCGCCTCATAGCCCCTGACTGGTATAATGCCAGCTCAGGGGCTCTTTTCGTTCGACCGCTCGGTACCGTCGAGACCTTGAGGGCCGAGAATGAAGCCTCGGTCGCTCCCGGAGCGACCGAGCCAACATTCTCTTCGCGGATGAACCTCATGGACTCCTCATGTTTCGTGCCCTGGCCGGGAGCATGCTGGCCGAGACGTCGGCGATCGACGCTCACCGAACCTTGAGAGGCCCCCGATGGAACTGCTCATCATCAACTTCAACCTCAACGGCGTCACCGAAGCGGACTACGCCGCCTTGTGCGACCAGATCGCTCCCGCGTTCGCGGCAATACCGGGACTCGTCACCAAGGTGTGGCTTGCCGACTCGACTGCGGGCGTCTACGGAGGGGTCTACACCTTCGAGACGGGCGCTGCGCTGGAGGCATTTCTCGCCTCCGACCTCTTCGCTCAGGTCGGCGGGATGAAGGAATTGTCAGGAATCTCGGTGCGCCGCTTCGGTGTGCTGGTTGCGCCCACCGGGGTGACGCGAGGGCTCGTCGGAGCATCGGTCTGAAGAGTTCGCGATGATGTCGCCGATGGAAGTCTTTCCCCGAAGATCGGACCCGGCCATCTGATGGCAACTCTGGTCGTCGGGCGCGCCGCGGAGCTTGGACTTCTGTCGCAGGTCCTCGATGGGGCCGGTCCGCGCGTCTGCTTCGTGTACGGCATCGCGGGGATCGGCAAGTCGGCACTCCTCGGCCAGTTCCGGGGCGTTTGCGAGGCGCGGGGTTGGCGTGTCGTGGCAGTCGATTGCCGTTCGACGGAGCCTACGGAGCAAGGCTTCCTCGACGCCCTCGGTCGCGCCGATCCGAACTGGTATCGGCGCGACGACCACCGTCGCGCAGTGCTCCTCGTCGACACCTACGAGGTGTTCCGAATCGCTGATCCGTGGTTTCGCAACGAGCTACTCCCGATGCTCGGTGACACCGTGAGGGTTGTGGTGGCTGGACGTGACCCGCCGATGCTCGAATGGGCGTTCGAGCGCGGTCGCTATGGCGGCCTCGAGGTCGTGCCGCTCGGCCCGCTCGACGAACCCAGTGTCGATGAACTCCTCGGCAAGGCCGACGTTCCGGCGAACGTCTCGACCTCGATGAAACGGCTCTGCTGTGGCCATCCGTTGGCATTGCGACTCGCCATCGAGGCTCGGCTCGCCGGAGGTGAACTTCCCGGGGAACACGCCGCGCCGCGAGTGATTCAGGCCCTGGCGGGCGTCTTGCGCGACGGTCTCGACGAACGTTCCCGGGAGACACTCGATGCCGCTGCCGTGCCACGTCGGATTACTCGCGGCGTGCTTGCTGCGATGCTCGGCGAGAGTCGGGCCGATGAAGCACTTGACGAGTTGAGTCGACTTGGTGTTGTCGAAGCGACACCCGATGGTTTGCGTCTGCACGATTCCGTTCATCACGTGATCTCCGAACGACTGCGGGCTCTCGATCCGCAATGCTTTCGCGAGTACCGGTCGGCGGCATGGCGATACCTGCAGTCCGAAACGCGGGCGGTGGCGCGCCATGAGTTGGCCCGTTCGACGGCAGACGTGCTGTTCCTCATCGACAATCCGGTCGTCCGGGAGGCGTTCTTTCCCACGACCTCGCACGCCCACAGCGTGGAGGCGAGCAGACCGACGGACGTCGACGCCCTCCGCGCTCTGTGGCACGGGATTGACGTCGATGAATCGGCCTGTGTGCTTGACCACTGGCTCGAGCGACTTCCGAGTGCAGTGCGCGTCGTGCGGGATCGGGCGGGGACGATCGTCGGCTGCTCGATCGTCGCTTCCTGGCGGGACATCCCGCAGTCACTCGAGCGCGTTGATCCAGTTCTTGCCGGCTTCGCCTCGCACGCCGCACGAAATCCGCTCCCGCTCGGGCAGACAACCGTCGTCTTGCGACGTTGGCTCACCACCGCAGCGAGAGGCGACGGGCCGAGTGACGCCCAGGCGGCGGCCTGGCTCGATGTGAAGCGCGACTACCTGAGTATGCGCCCGAACCTCGGCCGGGTCTATACGACACTTCACGATCCGGCTCCCTTCATCGAAGCCCTGATCGTGCTCGGTTTCAAGACGTTTGGTCCAGCGCTGCTTGGGCCGGCCGAATTCCATCTCGGTGCCCTCGACTTCGGGAGCGACTCGGTCGACGGTTGGTTGACCGGACTCGCTGCCGCTGAGCTTGGAATCGCCGAGGAAGTGTTCCTCGACCCGACCGATCACACGGTCGCCCTTGGAGGCCGCCGGGTCGCGCTCTCGCCGCTCGAATTCGGCGTGATGGCACTGCTTGTTCGCCGACGCGGGACCGCCGTCTCACGCGCGGACTTCCTCGCCGAGGTGTGGGGTGATGACCATGACGGCGCCAGCAACGTTGTCGACGTCGTGATCCGAGGTCTGCGGGTGAAGGCTGGCACTGACTCGAAGCGCATCGTTACGACTCGCGGCGTCGGCTACCGGCTCATCTAGCGCGCTGGCGTAAGACGCACCGCCCCACGGCCCGGAGCACGCGAGTATTTGCGTTTCTTGGCCGACCAGGAAGCACATGTCATTCTCAACAACTGTGAAAATGTGATCGACTGCTGCGCGACGTTCGCAGAACGGTTCCTTGCGGCGCTCAGTTCGGCGGTGCTGTAGGCGACAAGTCGTGCGATGCTCGACATCGAACGCGAGCCAGTCGTCATGCTGCCGGTCGACCACCTGGGCGGGGGAGCCGCAGACAGCCGTTTCGCCGGTCAGGGCGTCGAAGTCGAAGTCACCCAAGCCCTTGCTCCGACCACCCGTCGATCGGAACTGCAGCTCGTTCACCCATTCGATGTAGGCCCGGTAGCGCGGTTCCCATTTCGACCGTGCTGTCGCCCTGTCCGAGTGAACGAACGTGTGATGGCATGCCGCGATCCGTATCGCGGACCGGGACTGCCCGTAGGAATCCCATGCGTGCATACAGATCTCGACGGCTCGGCGGAACATGTCGATGGTGCCGAACACCGTGGGGAGCATGAGCCGTAGACCGAGACGTGCAGCCAGGTCGATCGAATCGGCTGACGCACCGACGCCGGCCCAGATCGGCGGCCGCGGTTGCTGCATCGGCCGAGGCATGACCGTCACGTCGTTGAGCGATGGTCGATGGCGGCCGACAGTCGTGACTTGCTCCTCGGTCCAGAGTCGAATGAGCGTTTCGAGGTTCTCGGCGAACACGTCCTTGGTGATTTTCGGATCCTGTCCGAACGCCGAGAAGGTATGGGGAAAGAACGTCCCCCGGCCGATGACGGGTTCGACGCGTCCGCCCGACAGCACGTCCACGGTCGCGTAGTCCTCGGCGAGACGCACGGGGTCGAGGTTGACCCCGAGAGCGACTCCCGTCGAGAGGCGCAGCGTCGTCGTTCGTTCTGCGATCGCGGCGAGTACGACAGGCGGGGAGGAAAGGATGTAATCGCAGAAGTGGTGTTCGCCGAGATGGACACTGCTGAACCCGGCCGCTTCGGCGACGACCGCCTGCTCGACAAGATTGCGATGGCGTTGGCCGTGCGTTCGGCGAAACACCGCTGATCGGATCCGTGATCAGGTCAACGAGGCTCAACAACCCAATCGATGTCACGGCCTCGCACGCTATCTGCGGGGGCGTGCGTCACCGGCGCCCCCGACTCGGCGCACTCTAGAAGAGACGCCCGGGTCGGTCGACCTCGGGCAGGGTCGTCGTTGTCGTCGGGGCGCCGGATGGCGCCGGTTCGGTGGCGAGCAGGCTGACGTAGTCGTCGCGTGACAGGGCACCCCTCGACGGTTGCCCGTCAGAGGTGGGAACAGAAAGCGGACGATCACCCAGGCGGAACTCCACCAGCCCTGTGCCGGGCAGGTTGGTGACCGTGTAGACGATCTGCGCGATCGCCAGTGTCTGCTCGGTGCCGGGGAGCGTGAGAAACGACGGTGCAAGCGTGATGGTGGCCGTTCCGGACTGCACGGTCGCCGAATCGATCATGTCCGACGAAGGGATCGCGCTGCGCAGTCCCTCCTCGGTATCGGCGAACAGCGGGCCGGCGCGGAGCGCTTCGATGGCACTGTCGAGCGTGGCTTCGACGTTGTTGCGTCGGATCGGTCGGATCGTCGAACCGTCGATCCAATACACGTCGAGGGGAAACGCGATGAACACCGTGGTTGGTGTCAAGGTCGTCGAGGTTTCCGGCGGGTCGACGGTGGTGACGGGTGGGGTGGTCGTCGTCGTGGTGGTCGTGGGCTCCGGCTGGGGCGTGAAGGCGATCTCGTTCGGCGCCAGCGGTCGGTCCTCGGAGTCGCTCGGCACGCCACAACTGGCCCCGCACAGAGCAACTCCAATGGCTGCCACCACCAGAGCGGCTCGGCGCGAACCTCGGTACGTCATTGCGATCCAGCTTCCGGGAGTTCGACGGTGAAGCGGGCGCCACCGTCGGGGCTGTCACCCACGCATACCGTTCCGTGCATGAGCCGGACATGCTCTTGGACGAGGGCGAGACCCAGACCTGCGCCTGCGAGATGCCGACCTTGCGCCCCACGCGCGAAGCGGTCGAAGATGCGCGTCCGCTCGTTCGGGGCCACGCCGGGGCCTGCATCGTCGACGTGGATCCTCACGCGGCGCGCCGTCGCGTCGCGGATGACCCTCACGCATGTCGCACCGCCAGCGTGACGGTCGGCGTTGCCGATGAGGTTGTCGATGACCCGTTCGAAGCGGCGGGCGTCGACGTTCACCCGCGCAGTGCGGGCATCGGTCGAGAGCTCGATCGGAATCGATGCTGCGCCGACATGGAGCATCGTTGCCTCGACCAGTGGGGCGACGGACAACGACACGAGGTCGACGTTGGCGGCGCCGGCTTCGATGGTCGCCATCTCGAGGAGGTCGAGGACCATGCGTTCGAATCTGCTCACCTGCTGTTCGAGGAGTTCGAGCCCGAGCTGTGCGCGTTCGGGAAGCTGCCCACCGCGACCGCGGACGAGATCCATCGCACCGCGCAACGACGTGAGCGGCGAGCGCAACTCGTGGCTGACGTGCGACGCGAACCTCCGCTCGCGCTGGATTCGCTCTTCGAGTGAGTCCGTCATCGCGTTGAATGTCGCAACCAACCGGGTCAGATCACGATCGTCGAGTCCGCTGAGGCGCGCGTCAAGATCGCCGGCGGCGATGCGCTCGGCCGTGTCGGCAATCCGGGAGAGCGGTCGCAGCACTCGTCGCGAGGCATACAATCCGAGCACTGCACCGATGATCGTGGCGCCGGCTGCTCCGGCCGCCAAGGTTGCGGCCAGGGTGGACAGCGTTCGCTCGAGCTCGGTCAGTGGCGTCGTGGCGATGAAGACGGTCGGTGTTCTCGCTCCGGTCGTGATGGGCACGGCAACGGCGAGCTGCGGCTGGCCGCGCAAGACAAACCGCTGCCGGGTGGGCGCACCTCCGAGGGAGCGGCGGAGGAGGTCGGACGGTAGATCGTCAGGAGCGATGTTTGCGGAGGTGACGTACCAAGTGTTGTGGCGGAACAGCATCGGCTGCGATCCCGACACGTTGATCACCGATGAGAGCAACCTCGCGCCGCCTCCCGGCGAGGCCCGAAGCGCGTTGGCCAGTAGTCGGGCGTTGAATCCCGCCTGGGCGACGGCGACCTGCTCTCGCTGCTTGAGGAGGGTGACCCGAGAGCGGTTGTAGGTGAATCCGGCCAGCACGCTCGACAGCAGCAGTGCCAGGAGTCCGAACGCGATGCTGGAGCGAGCGCGGAGCCCCAAGTTTGCGGGTCCCCGGCCGATCACGGGATCACGGGACCAGCTTGTAACCCATTCCGCGCACCGTTATGAGGTGACGCGGTTCGGAGGAGTCGTCTTCGAACTTCACCCGAAGCCGGTACATCTGGCTATCGATGAGGCGCATGTCGCCGAGGTAGTCGTAGCCCCACACCCGGTCGAGGAGGTCTTCGCGGCTGACGATCTGATCGGGGTGCATGGCCAGTTCGCAGAGGATCTTGAACTCGGTTCGGGTCAGCGGCAGCGGCTCACCGTTCCACGTTGCATCACCCGATGATGGACGGATCACCAGCGGCCCGACGCGCAGCACCGGTGCTTGACCATCGCGCTCCTCGGCCACAGACAGAACGGTGTTGCGGCGCACCATCGCCCGCAGACGGGCGGCGAGCTCTTTCGCCGCGACAGGCTTGATGAGGTAGTCGTCCGCACCCGCCTCGAGACCGGCAACCACGTCGTGGGTATCGCTCTGGGCGGTGAGGATCACGATGGGCATCTTGCTCTGCGCGCGTATGGCACGCACCACATCGAACCCGTGGATGCCGGGCAGGAGCAGGTCGACGATGGCAACGTCGATAGGCGTCGACAACGCGAGCGTGACGCCCTCTTCTCCGGTGGAGGCCTCCGTGACCTCGAACCCGTCATCTTCGAGATTCAGGCGCAGCGTGAGACGGATCTGGTCGTCATCCTCCACGAACAACACCGATGGACCCATCAGCGCATCTTGACCCACCCGAGGGTGCGACGACCACCCGGTGAACGCGGCGTCATCGTTTTGCCAGGGAATCGCGAGGTTCTCGCTACCCCTCCGCGAGGATCATCGCCGTAACGTGAGACGCACTCACCTGCGACGACCGGGCCCCCTCGGCCGATTGGCGCGGTGGGAACTGGTTCAGCAGTCGACCGGGTACTACGCCTCTTCCCCTGGGATGTGGTGCCCGTACGGCGGCGTGGACCGCTGCAAGAGGTGTGGCCCGTAGCTGGTCACTACGGCCACACCTCTGCGAGCTTCGCGAAATGGGCGGGCCCAGGCGGAGCATTCATGTCCATCCCTCATGTCGCGTCCACCGGGATCTGGACTCTATCCAGTTCTTGACTTCGTCCAGAACCTGTGGTTGGGTTGATCTCGTGAGTGAAGACGCCGAGCAGCAGTTGCGTCGCCATGGGGTCCAGGTGACCGCCCAGCGGCTGGCGACCCTACGGGCACTTTCGGCCCAGTCGCACGCCACCGCCGATGAATTGGCCGAATCGGTCCGTCTCGCGATCGGGTCGATCTCGCGTCAGGCGGTGTACGACACCCTCGCCGTGTTCGTCGACAAGGGACTCGTTCGGCGGATCCAGCCGACGGGTTCTGCCGCCCGCTACGAGGATCGGGTGGGCGACAACCACCACCACCTGATCTGTCGAACCTGCGGCACAACGGTCGACATCGACTGCGCGGTTGGCGAAGTGCCATGCCTTACCGCCGCCGACGATCACGGCTTCGTCATCGACGAGGCCGAGGTCGTCTACTGGGGCTTCTGTCCCAGTTGTCTCGTGCCCGCCGACGCGACGACGCGCACACCCAACGCCGAACACCAAACCGCCGAGAACCACACCTCAGAACAGGATGCATCATGACCGATACCAACACCCCCAACGCCAGCACGTGCCCCGTCCTCCACGGACCACACGCCGCGCACACCGCCGTCGGATCCGCCGCGAATGAACACTGGTGGCCGAACCAGCTGAGCCTGAGGATGCTCCACCAGAACGCACCGGCGTCCAACCCGATGGGCGAGGACTTCGACTACGCCCAGGAGTTTGCGTCGCTCGATCTCGACGCCGTCAAGCAGGACCTCACTGCGCTGATGACCTCGTCGCAGGACTGGTGGCCGGCCGACTACGGCCACTACGGCCCGTTCTTCATTCGGATGTCGTGGCACAGCGCCGGTACGTATCGGATCGCCGACGGTCGTGGCGGTGCTGCCAGTGGCACCCAGCGTTTCGCACCGTTGAACAGTTGGCCCGACAACGGCAACCTCGACAAGGCACGGGCGCTCCTGTTGCCGATCAAGCAGAAATACGGCCGCAAGCTTTCCTGGGCCGACCTGATGATCCTCGCCGGCAACGTCGCGCTGGAATCGATGGGCTTCGAAACGTTCGGATTTGGCGGCGGTCGTGAGGACGTGTGGGCACCCGAGGAGGACATCTACTGGGGACCGGAGACCACATGGCTCGGCGACGAGCGCTACAGCGGCGATCGGGATCTGGCCAACCCGCTGGGTGCTGTGCAGATGGGGCTCATCTACGTGAACCCGGAAGGCCCGAACGGCAACCCCGATCCACTCGCGTCGGCTCGCGACATCCGCGAGACGTTCGCCCGGATGGCCATGAACGACGAGGAGACAGTCGCACTCGTCGCCGGCGGCCACACGTTCGGCAAAGCGCACGGTGCCGGTGATCCGACGCTCATGGGCCCCGAACCCGAGGGCGCGCCGATCGAGCAGATGGGTTTCGGCTGGAAGAACAGCTTCGGTACCGGCAAGGGGGTGCACACCACGACGAGCGGCATCGAAGGCGCGTGGACTCCGACGCCGATCACGTGGGACAACACCTACTTCGATACTCTGTTCGCGTACGACTGGACGCTGACGCGGAGCCCCGCCGGTGCCCAGCAGTGGACACCGTCGAACCCTGAGGCGAAGGGCACCGTGCCTGATGCGCACGATCCGTCGAGGACCCATGCGCCGATGATGACGACCGCCGACATGGCGCTGCGGATGGACCCGGTGTACGAGCCGATCTCGCGACGTTTCCACCAGAACCCGGCGGAGTTCGCCGACGCCTTTGCCCGCGCGTGGTTCAAGCTCACGCATCGCGACATGGGTCCAGTCGTTCGCTACCTCGGCCCCGAAGTCCCTGCCGAGGAGTTGATCTGGCAGGACCCGGTGCCCGCCGTCGACCACGCGCTGATCAATGACGGCGACGTCGCCGCCCTGAAGGCGGCGGTCCTCGCTTCCGGGTTGACGATCTCCGAGTTGGTGTCCACGGCTTGGGCTTCGGCTTCGACGTTCCGCAACAGCGACAAGCGCGGTGGAGCCAACGGTGCACGTATTCGCCTTGATCCCCAGAGCGGCTGGGAGGTCAACAATCCGCCGCAGCTGCGGCGTGTGCTCGAGAAGCTGGAAGCAGTCCGTGCATCGTTCGTCGGTTCGGGCAAGGCCGTGTCGATGGCCGACCTGATCGTCCTCGCAGGGTGCGCGGCAGTCGAAGCTGCGGCAAAGGCGGGCGGGCATGACGTCACGGTGCCGTTCACGCCAGGACGTACCGACGCCTCGCAGGCGCAGACCGACGTCGAGTCGTTCGCCGCGCTCGAACCGAGCGCCGACGGGTTCCGCAACTACCTTGGCAAGGGCCACACGCTGCCGGCAGAAGCACTGCTGGTTGATCGTGCCCAGCTGTTGAGCCTCAGCGCGCCGGAGATGACCGTGCTCGTCGGCGGGTTGCGCGTCCTGGGTACGAACGCGGATGGATCGACACACGGTGTCTTCACGGCTCGGCCGGGGACGCTCACCAACGATTTCTTCACCAACCTCCTCGACCTTTCGACGGAGTGGCAGCCGACGTCGGGCTCGCATGACGTCTTCCATGGAAACAGCCGAACGAGCGGCGAACTGCGCTGGACGGGCACCCGCAACGACCTCGTCTTCGGGTCGAACTCACAGCTTCGGGCAGTCGCCGAGGTCTACGGTTCCGCCGACGCGCAGCAGAAGTTCGTGACGGACTTCGTCGCGGCGTGGAACAAGGTCATGAACCTCGATCGCTTCGACGTCGCCTGACCCCGGGTATCCGCTGAACGATCGCCCGGCACCTGGCTGGGCGATCGTTCATCTACCGGCCATGTTGCGTTCAGTGTCCGGCGTGCGCTCGTCCGCGATGATGGGGGCCATCCATGGATGCTCACGTGACAGCGCTCGCCGCAGAGCTGGCGGAGCTCCGTGCCGATCTGCTCGCCGCCGAGGATGCCCATGCCGAGGTGATCGCGAGCACTCGTCCGAGGCATCGGCGCTCAGCCGCGAATCTCGTGCACTATGTCGAGCTGCGCAGGCACGATCTGCGGGACCTGCAGGCGAAGCTGGCCGGGCGAGGGCTCTCCTCGCTGGGACGCTGCGAAGCGAATGTGATGGCCACGATCGAGGCGGTGCTCGGCCTCGTTTCGAATCTCGCCGAACGCGAGCCTTCACCGGTCACCGCGAGCATTGCGCTCGGTGAGGGAGATGAGCTGCTCGCGCACAACGCCGATCTTCTTCTCGGCCCCACGCCGCCACACCGGTCGACCCGCATCATGGTGACGCTCCCCAGCGCGGCGGCGGACAACCCGGTACTCGTGACCAAGCTGGTGACCAACGGGATGGACATCGCCCGAATCAACTGCGCGCATGACAGCCCCGATCAGTGGACGGCGATGATCGACCATCTCCGTTCATGCGATCGTCCCCGACATCGGAGGGTCCGCACGGCGATGGATCTTGCCGGACCCAAGCTTCGGACCGGTCCGATGCAGGTCGGCCCGGCTGCATTGCGGGTCGCTCCCGACCGTGACGAGCTCGGCCACGTGATGCAGCCGGCCATGGTGTGGCTCACCGCCACGAACGCACCGGCCCCCATGGCCCTGTCAGGGCGCAGCGTCGCCGTCGTGCCGGTCGATGACGCAGCGTTCCTCAAGGCCCTTAGACCCGACGATCGTCTCGAGATCACCGATAGTCGCGGCTCCGTACGGACCTGGAAGGTTCTCGAAGCGACGACCGATGGATGTCTCGTGTCGACCGAGCAGACCACCTATCTCACGACCGGGCTTGCGATCGGCCACCTCGACGAAACGACCGGTGCGACCACCACCACATCGGTCGGTGAGTTGCCTCGTCGCGAACAGGTTCACCGGGTGCGCCGTGACGACCGAGTCATCCTCACGCGCACGCTCGAAGCTGCTGAGGGCACACCGGAAGGAGTCGTCCACCGGATCGGCTGTACCCTCCCGGAGGCCTTCGTCGCCGTTCGCCCGAAGGAATGGGTGTGGCTCGACGACGGCAAGATGGGCGGTCCCGTCGACACCGTGACGCCGGAGGAGATCACCGTGACGATCACCGAGGTTCGGCCCGGTGGCGCCAATCTCAAGTCCGGGAAGGGGATCAACTTCCCGGACTCCGACCTGCGCCTCGACGCGCTCACCGCGAAGGATCGCCAAGATCTCCCGTTTGTCGTGCGCCACGCCGACATCGTCAACTTCTCGTTCGTCCGCCGACCCGGTGACGTCGAAGAGCTTCAGCGCGAGCTGAAGGCCCTCGACGCGACCGACATCGGCATCGTGCTGAAGATCGAGAACGTGACGGCGTTCGAGAACCTCCCCGAGCTACTCTTCGCCGCGATGCGCAGCGAGCAGGTCGGCGTGATGATCGCTCGTGGCGACCTTGCGGTGGAGGTCGGCTTCGAACGTCTTGCGGAGGTGCAGGAGGAGATCATGTGGGCCTGCGAAGCGGCACATGTGCCGGTGATCTGGGCGACCCAGGTGCTCGACACCCTCGCCCGCACCGGACAGGCGTCACGTGCAGAGGTCACGGACGCCGCCATGGCCGACCGGGCCGAATGCGTGATGCTCAACAAGGGCCCGAGCATCAACAAGGCGATCCGGACGCTCGATTCGATCCTGCGAAGGATGCAGGACCATCAGGACAAGAAGCGCAGCCTCATGCGCCGCCTGCGATCGTGGGACCGCGAATGACCACCGAACGAGAGCTCAAGATGATCGCGGACGCGGATACCGCGCTGCCCGACCTCACCGAGGTCTTCCCGGGAGTGGTGTGCGGGCCGCCATCGACGCAGGAGATGACGGCGGAGTACTACGACACGTCGACGTTTTCCCTCGCCCGATGGGGGGCCTCGCTGCGCTGGCGCGATGAACGTCCGAAACCGGTGTGGACGGTGAAGCTTCCGGCGAGCTCGGGTGGATCGGTGTTGTCACGCCACGAAATCACCTTTGCCGGACCGCGGGCAAAGGTACCGCCACATGCTGCCGAACTGGTGCGGGTGTTCCGGCATGGGCAGCCTCTCGAAGCGGTGGCGACGCTGCGAACGACGCGCACCGAGACCGCTCTTCTCATTGACGGCGTGGCGATCGCAACCGTGTGCGACGACCTTGTCACCGGCGATCGGATCGACGGCGAGAGGCTGTCGTTCCGGGAGATCGAGGTGGAAGTCACACCCGGGGTCGAGACGGACGCAACGCTCCGCGCCATCACCAAACGTCTTCGCAAGGCCGGCTGTGCGGTCGAGGAACCGGTCCTGGCAAAGGTGGTCCGTGTTCTCGGCGAGGCCGCGCAGGAGCCCGCCGATGTCGTCGTTCGCAAGCTGACGTCACGAGCCCGCGTCGTCGATCTCGTGACGAGCACGTTGTCGGGATCGCTGGATCAGCTCCTCCGTCGAGATCCCCTGGTGCGCGGTGGCAACGAACCCGAGGACCTGCACCAGTTCCGTGTGGCCGCCCGTCGTCTCCGCTCCGACCTGGGCACCTTCGCCCCACTTCTCGACCGGGCGTGGGCGAGACCGTTGCGAGACGAGCTGAGGTGGCTCGGCAACGAAGCCGGCGCGGTCCGCGACGCCGATGTGCTCCACCTTCGGCTCGAAGGTCGATTCGCCGCGTTGGCGCCATCCGACCCGGGAGCGTCGGCCCTGCTGCTCGGCCGCTTGGAGCATGCACGATCGCGGGCTCGGAAGAGACTTCTCCGCTCGATGTCGACCGACCGATACGACGCGTTGGTCGATGCCCTCATCTCGGCGACGCACGAACTCCGCTTTTCGTCGGACGACCCGAAGGCTGCGACGCGTCAGGCGCGACGCGTCGTCGGTGAGCTGGTTCGCAAGCGCTGGCGACGATTGAAGCAGGCTGCCGACGCGCTCGACGCGGACTCGCCCGACGAGGATCTCCACGAGGCCCGCATTCTGGCCAAGCGGTGCCGCTACGCCGCCGAGGCAGCCGCGAAGGTGTTCGGTCGGGATGCGCGAAGCTTCTCACGGGCGATCGCCGAGCTCCAGGAAGTTCTCGGGGATCACCAGGACACCGTGGTCGCCGAGGCGTGGCTCCACGCTGCGGGCAAGGCGGTACCGGCGGCGGGCGTGCTCGCCGGCTTGGCCATCGCCGAGGAGCGCGCCGAGCGGCTCGAACTCCGTCGGAACTTTTCGTCCGTGTGGGCAACGGCGCGCGCCCCGGAGCTACGCGCCTGGCTCACGTAGATCGCCGGCAAAAAACGTTGTGACCGTTGCGTCGGGTGGCACTCGAAAGCGTTCGCAGTCCGGGGAGTCAGTCGTCACGACTTGTACGGTGTGCGGGCTTTCTTCCACGCTGTCGGACGGGGGCGATCGTTCTGCGGAACGACGAGGGAACCGACGAAGTCACCGTTGGCGTACACCCGGTCGATGTCACGCTTGACCTCGGCGAGATCGTTACCAGACACCACACCGTTGCTCGTCGCCCGGTAGAACTGCACCGTCACGCGGATGGGGAAGCGCTCATCGCGCTCGAGACGGTTCCCGTTGAATTCGCGCACCGGACCGAGCTTCTCGCCGTGGCCGATGACCGCAGTCTCCACGTCGCTGGCGGCGCGTTTGGCCTTGCTCGGGGCAATCGGAGCGGCGGCAACGGCGTCATTCGCGGCGCCGGCCGCACTGGCTCCGGGCGAGTACTCCTCGCTCTCGGGATACGGCTGGATGTACTCGCTGTGCACGAGCGGAACCTGGATGACCATGACCATGTCGGAGCCGGCGTCCAAGGCTCCGGCATCGCCCTTGCGTGAGCGGCCGGATTCGATGCGGGCCTTCACTGCGCTGCGGCGCTCGCCGGTGAAGGTGGTCTCCTGTCCGTGGTCGTTGAAGAAGAGTTGTTGCCCCCACTGCTGATACGACTGGTCTCCCGACCAGTTCTCGACGACCGTCATCGACGTGCCTTCACGGGTCGCGAGGAGGACGAGCACTGCCGGGTTCGAACGTGACGACTGGTAGTTGTAGATCACCGGAGTGAACTCCGCCTTGCCCTCGCGGGGGAGCGGGAGGAACACGTGTTGCGCGGACACGAGTGCGTGGGTGTCGCGTCGCGAAGTGAGGTCGTTGTCGCCGATCACGTCGGCCGGCATGCTCACGTAGGACCGGATGTTGGCGAGCACTTCGCGCAACGGCACGCTCGTGACGGTGGAGCGCCGGTGCTGGTTGCCGACCTTGATCCAGAGGTCGTCCATGCGGATGTCGGCAGTGGTGTCGCTGAAGTTGGGATATCGGATGACCGGTAGGAGATGGGTCTGCACGTTGCCCCGGCCGAGTGGTTCGCGGACCTGGAGGGTGAGGTCGGAGATGTTCGGTCCGACGGAGGAACCCACCGAGCGTCCCGTGTCCTCCCACATCACGTTGAGCACGTCGAGTCCGTAGCGGGCGGCCTGGTTCGTCAGGTCCACATCGAAGGGCATGTCGACGACGGCGTCGATGACCTCGCGGAAACCGGGGACCGGTGGACGGGGAGGCACGTAGGGAGCGCCGGGGGTCGTCGGTGACGGCCCGTCGAAGGGCTTGGGTGCGGGCACGATGCCCCAGCCACCAGCGGATGACGCCGAGGCCAGCGAGGGAAGGACAGCGGCGCCCACCGCGACACCGGCGGCGCCGAGGGCGAGGCCCCGGAGCAGGGAGCGCCGGGAAAGCGCCGCATTGACCTCGGAATGGGCGGGGGTGGCGCTGGTCTCGTCGTTCATGTCCTGCTCCTTGTCGTGGGCGGTCGAAGCCGTTCGTGCTTGTTCCGACGACGTCGCCACCGACGGTGGTTCCCGTGATTGCAAGAAATTTGGCGGCGTTTCACTCGCAGGTAGCCTCGGTGGGCGATGGGGAAAGCGGGTGAGCGGCGTCGGCGGACTGCACGAATCCGTCTGATCACGGTGTTGTCGGTGGCAGCGATGGCCGTCACGTCCGCTGTTGCGCCGTCGGGGTCGAGTGCGGCCAAGCGGCCGGCCTCGGCGAAAGCACCGACGTCCCTTCCCGGCGACACCGGCGGAGCAGTCCCGGCGTCGATCGACA
>JANPFX010000243.1:0-18183 GCA_031423635.1 Acidimicrobiia bacterium
CCGAGCTCGAGCAGTGCGCTGATCTTCCCGCGCGTGGTGATCGAGCCGTGATCGGGGCGAAGGATCCGGGCGATGCACTTCAGCATCGTGGACTTACCCGACCCGTTCTCGCCGATGATGCCGAAGGTCTCGCCGGGCCGGATCTCGAAGCTCACGTCGTCGATGGCCCAGAACTCCTCGAACTTCGCGACCCGCCGTCGCATGAGCGCAGCCTTCAGCGAGTTGTTCCGCTCGTGATACAGACGGAACTTCTTGCGCACGTGGTCGACCGTGATCACCGGTTCGTTGGTGTGGACGATGCCGCGGTTGGTCTGGAGACGCTGCGTGATCGAACCCTGCGGCGGGAGCGGGGTCTGCGTCATCAGAGCTCCTCGGCGAACCGGGGTTCGAGGCGGGAGAAGACCGCCCATCCGAAGAGGAGTGAGCCGACAGAGACCACCAAACATCCGATCCACGTCGATGCCGGCGGGAAGCGCTGGCTGTAGAGCAGGTCGCGGTAGGCGTCGACGAAACGCATCATCGGGTTCAGGCGGTAGACGGCTTCGCCGACAGGCCCGAGCCGGTCGTAGGCCAGCGCTGTGCGGTACACGATCGGGGTCAGGTAGAACCACACCTGCATCCCGATCGACACGAAGTGCTGCACGTCACGGAAGTAGACGTTGAGCGCGCTGAACACCAGCGCAAGGCCGAGCACGAAGGCGGTCTGGAGCAGGACCACCAGCAATACGACCGGCAGCCACTGGAACACGATCTGACCGAAGAAGAGGAAGAACACGGTGAGCACGCCGAGCTCGATCAGGAAGGTCACGAGCCATGACAGCACCGACGATGCGGCGATGAACTCCCGCGGGAAGTACACCTTCTTCACCAGGTTCGAGTTGCCGACGAGTGAGGGCAGGGTCGCCTGGAGCCCGTTGTTGGTGAAGTTCCACGGAAGGAGCGCACAGGTCAGCCACAGCGTGAAGTTCTTCAGCCCGCTGGGATCGCCAACGTCCGGAACGCCGCCGAGGAACAGCGAGAACACGACACTGAAGATGGCAATGGCCGAGAGCGGGTTCAGCATCGACCAGGCCCAGCCGAGGGCGGTGCGCTTGTACTTGCCGCGAAGCTCGCGAAGCGTGAGATTGGTGAGGAGCTCCCGCCGGTTCACCATCTCCGACAGCGACGTCATGACCGCCGTCCTCGACCGGAGAGTGGCGATGATCGCCGTGGGTCGACCGTCATGAGCGACCGCCGCGCAGTCGGGCGCGGGCCGATTGCAGAGCACGGTAGGCCGGGTAGATCGGCGTCTTGTTCAGTACGTCGAGCTTGCGCCTCGCGGCAGCAAGGTGTTTCTGCGTGTCCGCCAGCTCGGCCGAGAGCCGGGCAACTTCGACGCTCGCCACTCCAGCGCCGACGCCTCGTCCCGTCCCGGACGCCCCGACGAGGCGACCGCGTCCCGCTCGCGCTGCCCGCCATGGCCCGGGCTCCTCCGCGAACGCGACCAGCGGGGCGACGACGGCCGGCCACCGGAATCGATCGGCGAGCGCGAGCGCGTTCCGCGAGCATTCCGAGCGACGCGCATCGTCACCCAGGAGATCACGCAGCGCCGCAACGAGCGCTTCCTCGTCGTTGGCGGGGATGCGGATCCCGGCACCGGCATCGTGGACGAGATCGGAGAGCACGTCGCCGGCGGTGGTGATGGTCGGGAGCCCGGCCCAGAAGTGATCCAGGGAACGCGTCCGCCAGGCGAGTCGCGACTCGGCCATCGCCTTCGCCGCGACCACTCCCACATCGGCTTCGAGGAGGAAGGCGCCGCGGTCGTCATAGGGCAGCCACGGTCCGAGCACGACAAGGTTTCGCTCGCGGAGACCGAGCGCGTCGATGTGTTCGAGAAGGCGTCGTGTCGTGGGCATCTCGGGCACACCGCGCCCTTCGAGCTCCAACCCCATGAAGAAAAGGCGCGCCTCCGGGATCTCCTTGTGGACGCGGACGAACGCGTCGACGACCCCGATCGGGTCGAACCAGTCCCAGGTGCCGCCGCCCCAGAGCACCACCTTCGACGAGGCATCGATCCCGGGGTAGACGCCACCGCGGAGAGCGGAGCCGACACGGGCGGTCGGGGGTTCGGTCGGGCAGCCGAACGGAACGACGTCGATGAGCTTGCGGAGGTGGGGGTCGAGTTCGTGGGCGGCCTTGTCCAGACGCCCGCGCGAGGCCAACATCCCCAGCCAGAAGTCGCGTTGGCGCTCGGACGCGCAGATGAAGTAGTCGCCGACGTCGAGGAGCTCGTTCAGGGTGCCGATCTCGTGGGCCTTGGCTCCTTCGGCCTCATCACGGCTCATCGTGTCGTACTGCTCGAGTGACCCGAAGATCCAGGGGTCGTAGAGATCCACGACAACCAGCGCCCGGGTGTGCTTGAGGAACGGGTAGC
Source organism: Acidimicrobiia bacterium (assembly GCA_031423635.1). Lineage (GTDB taxonomy): Bacteria > Actinomycetota > Acidimicrobiia > Acidimicrobiales > JANYDT01 > JANLQX01. Next base: position 2,414 of record JANPFX010000243.1, read on the forward strand.
GCACCAGATCGAAGCCGAACACGAGCACAGCGTCGGCCTGGTCGACCAGAGCGAGGAGCTCGGACGGGTCGGCGAACTCGACGACATCGACCGCGGGGTCGGTCCGGCCGACCGGCTTCGGCGAGGCCAGCACGGTCGGGACATGGGCTCCGAGGGCGCACGCCAACTCCCAGGCCCGGATCGCCGTTCCGGCCATCCGCTCGCCGATCACGTCGTTGGCGCTGAGCACAACGAATCGACCGACCGGAGCAGCATCGAAGAGCCCGGGAACGCCGAGGAACCGGGTGACCTTCCCGAGCGTCGCCACGTAAGGCGGTGAGTCGTTGCCGAGGGCTTCGAGCGGTTGGCCGAACGTGGCGAACACCGTGCGGTCGTCGACCTGGCGGCGCGCCTGGATGTCCTGACGCTGCGACAGGATCGCGTCGAGGTCGTCGAGCACGTCGTTCACCGCGTGCATCCGGGCCGTGCCGATGCGGTGCACCGGCTCCATCTCGTCGGCCTTCACCCCGATCTCGTAGGACGCCCGGTCGCTTCGAGCATCATTGCGCGCCCGCCTGGCCGCCATGAGCAACGCGGCGGACAACAGGGTGGGGAGGTTGTCGTCGTCGACGTTCTTGAGCAGCATGCGCAGGGCATTGCGCTCGAGGAGAAGGATGCGCTCGTGGGTCGCGAACCGGCTCGACGTGCCGTGATGGCGGTGATAGCTGAGCGCATGTGCGCTGAGCTCGACCCGATAGCCGCACAACTGGAGCCGCCAGCCGAAGTCGACGTCTTCGAAATACGCGAAGAAGGCCGGATCAAAGCCGCCGAGCTCGACAAAGAGATCGCGTCGGACCAACATCGCTCCGCCGCAGGCGAAGGGCAGACGACGGCCGTCGGCGGACTCACCGATCAGGCCCTTCGCCGTGGCGTCCGCAACGGTCGCGCCGAAGCCCTGCTGCTGCCCGAAGCCGTGGAAGTTGATGGTGGCATCGGCGAAGTCGACGTGCGTGCCGTCCCAGTCGAGGATCGTCCCGGCGACACATACGACTCCCTCGTCGGGCCGATAACGCGAAACCAGTGCCCGGAGCCAGCCCGGGTCGACGCGCATGTCGTTGTTGATCAGCGCGACGCAGTCCTGCGTGGCATGCTGCGCCGCGAGTGTGACTGCCGGGGCGAATCCGAGGTTCGTCCGCTGCGGGAGCACCTCGACCCACGGGTAGCGCTCGGCGAGAAGCTCTTTGGTGCCGTCCGTCGAGTTGTTGTCGACGCACACGGTTCGGACGAGACCCACCGGATAGTCGAGCGCAGCGATCGAATCGAGGCAGGGACCGAGGTGGTCGCGTCCGTTGTAGGTGACGAGGACGATGCACACGGAGACGCGCGGACCTTCGGGTGAACGATCCATGGGCACGGCGGACCAGTGTACGAACGACTGCCGACGGCGCGGATCTTTCCGGTGCCGGCTCCCCTTCGGCCGTCCCGCGTCCGAAGTGCGCCGCACCAGTCAACTGCGGATCGCCGGTGTCGGGTTCTCGGCCGCCCCAAGGGATCGTAGAGTGGTCCTCGCGGCCTATTGTTGACGCTGCGCGGTCAAGGGATCACCTCCAGTGGCCGAAACGACTCGTATGCCTCGTCGCCGACTCGCCTCCGCCGCTGTCCTCGGTACGGCTGCGCTCCTCGGAGTCACCCTCGTCGAGCCGTCGGCGCCGGCCCGCGCGGCCACCAGCTCCCCGGCCGACTACGCGTCCGAAGCGTTCTCGGACCCGTGGGACTACAACAACCCCGAGGATCAGGTGCTGGCTGACGACGGCCCGATGCGGTCCGCCACGAATGCCTCGATCAGCGGCGGACAACTGCACTTCGACATGGCCCAGCCCGGCTACTTCCACCCGCTGTGGGGTGGCTACCCGGGCGCCATCGTCCACGGCCGTGAGGGAGCCGGCGCACCGATCGACGCCGGCCGCTACAACCGCATCTCGTTCCGCATGAACGCGACGGCCGAAGTTCCCGCGGGAGTCCGGTGGTACACCTGTGCGCAGATCAGCGACGCGTGTCAGGGAGGGTTCAACTTCTTCACCAAGCCCGGGTGGCACACCTACGACTTCGCCCTGACTGCCATCCCCGAGACGAACCTCACGACCCCGTGGGCCGGGAACATCGTGTCCTTGCGGGTCGCTCTCTCCCCGGCAGCACCGACGCACTTCGACGTCGACTGGATGCAGGTGTATCCAGCCGGGGCGGCGGTCGGCGAAGGGATCGCGCCAGTGCCTCAGATCGATGAGCCCGACGCGAGCGGCGGTGCCGACTACGCCACGATCGCCCGGAACGGCGACGCCTGGGACTTCGCGGAGGCGACGGACATCCATCGTCTCGACAACGTCCGGGGTTCGGTGTCGGGCGGAGTGTTCGCAGGCGCCAATGCCGGGCCGGCGATCAACGACCCCGGTATCGGCATGCGCCTGGCGCGGGCCTTCAACGGAACCGACTTCCGCCGGGTCACCGTCGAGTACTCCTTCGACGGACCGTTCAACCTCGAGGACAAGGGCAGCGGTGGAACGGTCGCCCGGCTCATTTGGCGCATCGCCGGCACGCCGCTCACCAAGAACGGAGCCGACCTGCAGAACTCCGACGACATCGTGACGTATCCCAACCAGCGTTCGTTCACGGTGGATCTCGCGACCGCAGACCCGGCGGACATCACCGATCCGACCCAGAACGGGCCACGCATCGGCTGGGCGGGACAGCTCATCGAGATGTTCCGCTTCGATCCCAACGAAGATCGAGGAGAACGCAGCTTCCGGGTCGATCGGGTGAAGCTCGCCGACATCGATGCGGGAGCGACGAGCTTCGACGTGGAGTGGCACGACAACTCGTTCGCCGACGGAACGACCGCTGACCTGTTCATCGACGCCGATCGATCAGGGTTCGACGGCACGCAGATCGCCTCCGGGATCGCGGTGAAACCCGGACGCAACGTCTTCACCTGGACACCGTCACCGGGGACGAGCGGCACCTGGTTCGTCTACGTCGTCCATCGCCGCAACGGCCAGATCGGCCGGGCGTACTCCGGCGGCCCGGTGCGCATCGGCGGCATCACCTCGCCGGCGGGGTACCAGTTCGGGCCTGTCGTCGACGGTCCGGCCAGCCAGGCCGGGTGGGTCGCGGGCGGACAGAAAGCCCTCGCACTCCGCACGACGACAGGAAAGAAGCCCTCGGGAAAGACGTCGGCCCGGAGGGCTGCCGCGAACAAGGCGAAGTAGCGCGCCGCCCCACCCGTAGGCTCGGGGTCGTGGAGCGCCCGTTTACCGCCGTGTGCATCACCACGGTCTTGCGACGACCGTCGGCCCGACGGGCCACTTCCACCCTCTCCGCACATCACCCCGAGGCGACCGTCCGGACCGTCGTCGTCGACGACCTCGTCGCCGAGGACGGCGCGCCTTTCGTGGAGAGACTGTTGCCGGCGAGGGAGTTCGCCCGGCTGGCGATGCTCCACGACGCGCCGGAACTGATCGCGGCAGTGCGGCCCACCATCGTTCGCGAGCTCAGCGCTGAAGGATCGGGAGTGGTCGTCGTTCTCCCCGACGATGCCGAGGTGTGCGGGCGGATCGATCCTCTCCTGGCTCCTTTCGACGCCGGAGCCGGCGTCGTCCTCCTCCAGAACCGCTTCCACCCGCCGCCACCCGATGGACAGCTTCCGGATGCCGTCGACTTCGCCCGACGCGGGCGGCTCGACCAGGAACTGCTGGCGATCAGAGCCGGTGATACGCGCGCCGATGATCTGCTCCTCCAGTGGGAGGCGTGCCTTCGGCGGAGTCCACACATTCCCGTCTCCCGGCTCGATCCGTTGACCTATCCGTGGCTCGATTCGCTCGCCGAACGGATCGGCGTCGTCGCCATCACGGACCCAACGATGCCGCTGTCGGTCCGCAACGCCGATGAGACGATGCGTGGCGTTCCGCCCGCGGTCGTGCGTTGGCCGGCGTTCGATCCCCGAGCACCTTGGATCCTCTCGGCCGAAACCGGCTCGTTACCCCGCGTGCGTCCGTCGAACGACCATCGCCTCGGCTCGATGGCCCGGGAGCGTGCGGCGGTTCTGCTGGAAACGGCGGACGACGGCCGAGTCGGTGGCTTCGGGCATCTCCCGACAGGCATACCCGTCGACGCCGTCCTACGACGCGCGTACGCAAACGCGCTTCTGCGATTCGAGTCCGGCAACGCCGCCGAGCCACCCAACCCGTTCGCCGGTGACACCGCAGCCGCCTTCGTCGCGTGGCTCGCAGCAGCCCAAGACGACGGCGTGTCACCCTTTGTCGAGGCGTTCCGAGAGGTTCACTCCGAATTCCACGACGCCCTCCCGTCGACGGAGGACCTCGTTGCATGGATCGCCGATCGCGGTGCGGTGGCCGGAATACCTCCGGTGTTGCGCGGCTCACAGATGCACGACAGGTCGGCGGCCGCGATGCTCGGCCCCGGTTTGGAGATCAGCGGGTACCTCGGAGCCCGCTTCGGCATGGGTCAGGCGGCGCGGTCACTGGTGCGGGCCGCACTCGACGCCGGAGTTCCGACGAAGGTCACGGTGGACCCACGGTCCGCTTACCACCGTGACGACAACGTGACGGGTGAGCAGGACACAAGCTCACCGGAGTGGCTTCCGTCGACCTACGTCGCAGTCAGAAACGCCGACGCTCTCCTTGCCGACGCATCCGACGTTCTTCGCGCCCGCGATCACGGAAGGAGGGTGGTCGGCTACTGGTTCTGGGAGGTCGAGACGTTCCCGGATCGACTCCGTCCGGCATTCGATCTCGTCGACGAGATCTGGGTGGCCACGGAGTTCGTCGAGAAAGCGATCGGCGCCTCGCCCGGATCACCAGAGGTGCGGCTCTTGCCGTATCCGCTTCCGGAGAAACTGGACGGACCCGAACGGGCACGCCTAGGCGACGCATTTGCACGTGCACATATGATTTCTGGCGACCGATTCGTGGTGTCGTTCAGTTTCGACTACGACTCCGTCGCCGATCGGAAGAACCCGTGGGGCGCCGTCGATGCGTACCGCGCCGCGTTTCCCGTCGAAGGCGTACCGCTCGACGACAGACGGGTCCCGCTCCTGATCATCAAGGCGATCGGTGCCGAACGACATCCGACCGATCACGACCGCCTCCTCCACGCGATAGGCACCCGCGCCGACGTGATCGTGCTGGAAAGTCACCTCGACGGCGAAATGCAGTGCGGGCTGTTCGCCCGCTCCGATGCGTACCTCTCGCTGCACCGCGGTGAGGGGCTCGGCCTCACGATCGCCGAGGCCATGTCGGTGGGCTGCCCGATCATCTGCACCGGCTACGGCGGGAACATGTCCTTCTGCGCAGAGGAGTCGGTCTTCGTCGTGCCCCACACGATGATCGACATCCCGCCGGACACACCCGTGTACGCAGGGTGCGGGCAGTGGGCCGAGCCATCCGTCGAGGACGCTGCTGAGCTCCTTCGCATGGTCGCCGACCAGCCCGCAGCAGCTGCGTCGAAAGCGCACGTGGCATCGGAACGTCTCACCGAACTGCACCGAAGCCGTTCGAACGCCATCGCAGAATTCCTCGTCGAGCGCGCGGCGTTCGGCGAACGACCATCCCAACCGGAGGACAACCTCATGACCGCCAACTCCGATGTCCGAGAGGCGCCCACCTCCGACCATTCCGGGCCGGGACAGCACCCCGGCCTCGGTCCCGTGATTCTTCCCGGTGCTGCGGCGGTCGGTGGAGCCGTCGGTTCAGGTGTGTTGCGCCCGTTGACGGACCGGGTGCGGGCAACCGTCGAGCCGCTGATCGCGGCCCAAGCGGCGTTCGACCAGGCGCGCATCGTCGCGCTCGTCGACGCCGTCCAGCAGACCCGTCAGGCCGTCCTTGACATCGAGGCGAACGCCCGGGCAGAGCGGCAAACCCTGACGGCCGCCATCGGCGGCGTCGAGACACACACCTCGAACCTCCAGTCGAACCACGACAGCCTGTACGGCTCAGTCACCGAACTCAGCACGCAGGTACGCACGCTCGCCGACTCCCATCTCGATCTTCACGCCGCGATCACCCGCATCGACGGCCGCCTCGATGCGTTGACCGCGGACCTCCGCTCGCTGCTGGATCGGCTGCCGCGCGCTTGACGCGCGTCAGTCGGTTGCGGGAACGAGGACCTCGCGGAAACGGCCGGCGCCGGCCGAATCGAGACGGGCGCGAACTCGCGTCCCGGCGTCTTCGTGGCTCTCGACGAGCACCTCACCCTCCCGGTGCACTGCGGCCAGGAGGTCACCCCGTCCGTAGGGAATGAAGAGCTCGATCACGTTGGTCAGCGCGCGAACCCGATCCGAGATCGCCTCGAGGAGTTCAGGAACACCGTCGCCGCTATAGGCCGAGATGGCCACGCTTCCCGGATAGCGATCAAGGAGTTGCTGAACCCGTTCGGGCCATGCGACATCGGTCTTGTTGAACACGATGAGCTGCGGCACCCGCGCCGCCTCGATCGAGCCGAGCACCTCGTCGACGGCGTCGATGTTGCCCTCAGGTGACACTGCGCTGGCATCGACGACATGCACGAGCAAGTCGGCCTCGGCGACCTCGTCGAGCGTGCTCTTGAACGCCTCCACGAGCTGATGCGGAAGGTTTCGGACAAATCCGACCGTGTCGGAAAGCAGCACCACTTCGCCCCCCGGAAGCGACAGCCGGCGAGTGGTCGGGTCGAGCGTGGAGAACAACCGGTTCTCCACCAGCACGCCGGCCTCGGTGAGACGGTTGAGGAGCGTCGATTTCCCGGCGTTGGTGTAGCCGACCAGGGCTACGGAAGCCTGACGGTTGCGGCGTCGACCCTTGCGTTGGTTGAGGCGCACCCGTTGAAGGTCCTTGAGCTGGCCTTCGAGCTTGTGCATCCGATCGAGCAGCCGACGACGGTCGACCTCGAGCTTGGTTTCGCCAGGTCCACGCGTGCCGATTCCGGCTCCCTGCTGCGACAGCGCCGTGCCTTTGCCCCGGAGTCGGGGCAGGAGGTAGCGGAGCTGCGCCAGCTCCACCTGCGCCTTGCCTTCGGCCGAGCGGGCATTCTGGGCGAAGATGTCGAGGATCACCGCGGTCCGGTCGATGGCGGTGCGGCCGAGCAGCTTCTCGAGGTTTCGGCTCTGCTTGGGGGCAAGCTCCGTATCGAACACCACCGTGTCGGCATCGACGGTCAGGGAGATCTCGCGAAGCTCCTCGGCTTTGCCCTTGCCCACGTACCAGACGGGGTCCGGTGCGTCGCGTCGCTGCAGCACTCTCGCCATGGCGTCGGCGCCGGCCGTGTCGACCAGCAACGCCAACTCGTCGAGTCCTTCCTCGGCGTCGTCGACGGTGTTCGGCGCGATGACCACCCCCACGAGAACGATCTTCTCCCGGACCGAGCGATCGATGAGCTGCTTCACGGGTGTTTCGGCCATGGCGGCTTATGCCTTCTCGCCCGGTTGGGACGGTAGCCAGGCGAACTCGGCCACGCACACGAACTGCGACGGACCGATCAGCGTGGCCTGGCCATCTGCGAGCACTACGGCGGCCTCGCCTCCCGGCTGGAGCACCTTCGTGTGCGTGCCCGACATTCCCCAGCGATGCGCCGCTGCGGCCGTGGCGACCGCGCCGGTGCCGCACGCCTGGGTGATGCCGACGCCGCGCTCCCACACGGCCATGTTCAGCGAACCGCTGTCCGCCGAGCGTTCGACGATCTCGACGTTGATCCCCCGGAGCTCCGTCGTGAGATACCACTCCTCGATCTCCGGACCGAAGCGGGTCAGATCGACCGTTCCTATGTCGGCCTCAACGACGAGATGCGGGTTTCCGACGCTCACCGAAACAGCACGCCGACCCCCGAGGCGCGACCGAACCGATTCCGGGATGGGTACCGCGTCGAGTTCGACCGCACCCATCGAGACCTCGACCTGCGCAAGACCTCTTTCGTCTGGCGCTTTCGCCACGACGACCCGAAGGCCACCATCAGTACGTACACGTATGGTCCCGGGAGAAACCAAACCCTCATCGAGCGCAGCGTGCACGAAGCAGCGGATGCCGTTTCCGCTCATCTCGGCGAGCGAGCCGTCGGCATTCCGCAATCGCATCACCAGGTCCGCGTCGGCATCGCGCGCCGGGGAGCAGACCATCAGCCCGTCGGCTCCGATACCGCGGTTGCGGTCACAGGCGGCACGGGCCAGCGCTTTGTGTGACGCGTCATCGGGCGCGGTCTCTCCTTGGGCGACGATCGACACGAGGAAGTCGTTGCCGAGGCCGTGGTACTTGGCCAGGCGGACAGTGGGCACAGCGGACATGTTGCCTCCAGTATCCCCTGGCCGGCCGCTCCAATCGCTCGAATTCGTTTTCGAGTCCCCGGAGTCGACTTATCGCGTCCCGAGGACGTCGGCGAGGCGATCCCATTCCTTGACGGGAGCGGTGCGCGCCAGCGACGGGTCCCGCAGCACCTGCACGCACACGTGGTCGGCCCCGGCATCGACGTGCTCTCGTACGCGGTCCCCGATCTGCTCGTCGGTCCCCCAGGCCACGATCGCATCGACCAGCCGATCGGATCCTCCATCGGCGCGGTCGTCCTCGGTGAACCCGAGCCGCAGCAGGTTGTTCCAGTAGTTGGGGAGGCCCAGGTAGATCTTCATTCCGGCCCGGGCGACCCGACGTGCCTCGACCGGATCGGTCGACAGGACGACCATCTGCTCGGGAGCCAAGAGCGCATCGGCACCGACCGTCGTCCTCGATGCCGCCGTGTGCTCGGGCGTCGTGAAGTACGGGTGTGCGCCGTTCGCCTTCGTGGCCGAGAGCTCCAACATCTTCGGTCCGAGCGCCGCCAGGAGGCGACCCGGATCGTCTTCGGGACCCCGTGCCATGAACAGCGACGCATCCATGCGGTCGAGGTAGTCGACCATGTGACTGAAGGGCTTGGAGTAGTCGTGCTTGCGCACGCCGGCGACCAGGTGGCCGTGGCTGACGCCGAGGCCGAGCAGGAATCGGTCGGGGAACGCCTCGGCGACCGTCTTCTGTCCGGCGACCATCGTCATCGGGTCACGCGCATAGATGTTGGCGATGCCAGTCGCCACGCACAGCGTCGTCGTGGCTCCGAGCAGCACGGCGGAGGACACGAACGGATCGCGACCCACGGCCTCGGCGACCCAGAGCGAACCGAATCCGAGTGACTCGATGTGCTGTGCCGCTTCCTTCGCGGCCGGCGTCGCCAGAGCGTCAATGGCTCCGAACCAGATGCCGAAGCGGCCGATATCGACGCGGGGTTTGCTCATGTGGTTGACAACTCTCCTGGTCGGCCGGGCGGCCGTGATGTGACGGGACGGGTGCCGCGGGGTGTCCGTCGACGACTCCACCGTACGGACGACCGCTGCCGTTCACCAAAGCGGCCAGGAGCGGCGCCCTACGAGTCGCCGTCCTTGAACGGTGTTTCCGAGCTCTTGAAGTTCACCATGCGCCAACCCTGCTTGCCGGCGTCACGCAAGATCACCTTGATCGGCGAACTGGATCTTCCCGTGGGGGCCGAGCGGGATGGCATTGGTCGACGTCATGGGGGATACCTGCCTTCAGGGGTCAACGCAACGAGTCCGACGATGCGGTGAGCCACGACTTTGACCCAGAGAACGGCACCTCGCAACCGCCGCCGAACGATTCGGGCCCTAGTCGATCAAGGGATCCGCTCCGTTGATTCACCCAACGGGCCCGAGCTCGCCGACAGCTCCGAGCTCTCGAAATTCACGACACGCCAACCCTGCAACCCGAGACGCAGGAACGTTCGGAACGACACCTTCCGTCCCGGACTCTCGGCGGTGTAAGTGACTGCCACCGTCGGTCCCCCTCCCTTGGTCTTGGCCATGGTTCGCTCCGTCAACGTGAGTGAACGGCCGCCGACAGCCGCCTTCAAACGAGCCGAGACCTCGGCTAAGGAAGCCTTCGACGTGACTTCTCTGAAATCGCTGGAGGTGAGCGAATACGCCCGTTCGACATTGCCCGCTAGGACTGCCTCGACGAAGTGCTTCGCATTCTTCTCGGCTCGTTCATTGGCGATGACGACGAAGAGAATGGTGCCGCCGAAGAGAAGCCCGAGGAGCAAAAGCCCGATGAGCGCGTACGTGAGGCAGCCCCGCTTCTCGTTCTCAGTGTCGGCGAACTGGATCTTTCCGTCGGGCCCGAGGGGGATGTCGTTGGTCGCCGTCAATTGATGCCTTCTGCACGGGCATCAGCGAGGTTGATGACTCCGATGCGGTTGGACCACGACTCTGACGCAGATGCCCGACACCCCGCAACGGTGGATGGGGCGGCGCCGACTCAGCAGGGTTCGACCGGCCGAGAGGTCTCAGAAGAGTTCCCGTTGGGGGTCCGGGTGGGCGACGTGGCGTTCGTGGTCGAGCAGGAATCGCTTCGTGTCGATGCCGGCGGCGAAGCCCGTCAGCGAACCGGTGGAGCCGATCACGCGGTGACACGGCACGATGATGCTGATGGGGTTGCGGCCGTTCGCGGCTCCCACCGCCCGCGCCAGCCCGACATCGCCGAGCCGTCGCGCCTGCGTGCCGTACGAGACGGTTTCTCCGTAGGGAATCTCGCGCAGCACCTTCCACGCCCGTTGCTGGAACTCCGTCCCGACGGGATCGAGGGGCAGGTCGAAGGCAGTCCGCGAACCACCGAAGTACTCGGCCAGCTGACGACCGGTCTCCTCGATCAGCTCGTCGACGACAGCAACCGCTTCGCCGACGCGGACCCGACCTGCTCTTTCGGCTTCCCACAGAAGGGCGCGCACACCACGCGGCGACACGATGATCGTGAGCTCACCCACAGGCGAGGGGACCGTTCCGGACTTGAGCGGTTCATTCATGACAGGACACTCCAGAGATGGAAGAGGGCCGACGAGCGCCACGGCGCCCATTTCTCGGCATGGGCGGCAAGGGCCCGAGGTTCGGTGGGGAGGCCGAGCTTCGAAGCGGCGTGTTTGACACCAAGATCCGAAGAGAGAAATCCGTCGGGCTCTCGGAGGGCACGGATCAGCACGTAGTCCGCTGTCCACGGTCCGATGCCCCGATGGTCCATCATCTGTGCGCGTACCTTTGCACGATCGGCGCCGATCGAGAGATCGACATCTCCAGATGCAAGGGACCCGCAGAGTGACGTCAGCGCCTCCGCCCGCGATCTCGGGACGGGGATCCGCTCCGGTCCTGCATGGTGGATGGCCGCGGCGGACGGGAAGAGGTGCGTGAGTCCCGGCACACCGAAGTCGACACGCTCTCCGATCTCTTCGGTCAGACGGCTCGCCGTGCCGCAGGCGCCGGCGACCGAGACCTGCTGGCCGAGCACCGCCCGCACGGCGATCTCGTGGGCATCGACCGTCCCGGGTACCCGACGTCCCGACGTGGCCTGCACGATGGAACGGATCACCCGGTCGGAGCTCAGATGGGCATCGATCGTCACCGAATCGGTGTCCAGGTCGAAGAGCCGGCGCACGCGCGACGTCGCCGTGCCGAGGTCACGGAGGTCGGTGAGCCGAAACGTCGCCAGGACTGCGTCGTCTCCGAGCGTGCACTCCACCGTCGCCGAGCCGTTGGGAAGACGTAACGTGCGAGCGTAGGAGTTGGTGCCCGGGTCGACCACCTCGACCCCGCGCACGGCCCTCGCCGCGAGGAAGTGCAGGAGTCCACGGCCATCGAACGGGGAGCGAGCCCGCAGTCGGACGGTGATCGGCGGCGTGACGATCGCCCGCTCGGCGTGTCTTGGTCCGCGCGGGCGCTTCGCCCGCAACTCCGTCGGCGATGCGTCGAAGACGGCGCGCACGGTGTCGTGAAACTGACGGATGCTGGAGAAGCCGGCCGCGAACGCGATGTCGGACGACGACAGGTCAGTTGTCTCGATCAGCAATCGGGCCGTCTGGGCCCGTTGACTCCGGGCCAGCTCGAGCGGGCCGGCACCGACCTCCTCGACGAGGATCCGATGGAGATGGCGTTCGCTCACCGCGAGAGCACGAGCCACTCCCCCGACCCCTTCGCGGTCGACCAGTCCGTCGACGATATGACGCATCGCCCGGCCGACGAGATCGTCACGGACGTTCCATTCCGGCGATCCCGGCGAGGCATCGGGTCGGCAACGCTTGCAGGCGCGGTAGCCGGCGCGCTGGGCCGATGCCGCGGTGCGGTGGAAGCTCACGTTGACCCGCTTCGGGTGGATCGGGGTCGGGCAGCTCGGTCGGCAGTAGATGCCCGTCGTCTTGACGGCCACGAAGATCGTCCCGTCAAAGCGCGGATCCCGGGCGCGCATGGCGTCGTAGAAGCGGTCGTCGTGGGTCACGCAATGGAGTCTGCCGGACGCCACTGCCACTTGTGAGCGGGAATCGGACATCCGCGTCCCGCCTGTTCACGGAACGGATGCGGGAAGCGTGCTCGACCCCGGGGCAACCCACGGCGGTCGGGACTGTCGTAGAGGCTCCCGTATCCTGTCAGCCATGACACCGCCCCCCGTCGACGTCCTCAAGCACATCGGTGACCGCCTGAAGGCGAACGACATCGCCTGGTTCAAGAGCCGCTTCGCCGCCGGGGAGTTCGCATGGCTCCGGGATCACCTGCCCGAGGGTGGCTACACCGAGCTGGGCGAACGCATCGAGGCAGGCGATCTTGCCTACGCCCGCCGCCTCCTCGCCGGCCTCGACCTGCCCGGATCCGCTGCGGCGGCCGGTGGGGCGAGCGCCGCTGCGGCCGGCTCGGGAACCGGCGGTGCGGCGAAGGTCGCGGCGGTGGGCGCCGTTGGGGACCACGACGACCGACGGAAGAAGGGGGGCATCTGGCTGCTTCCCATCGCCCTCCTCGCCGCGCTCGGCCTCGGGCTCTGGCTGAGCCACCTCGGCAAGGACGACACGTCCGACGCCGCAACCGCCGACACCACCGTCGCGGTGGTCGAGGAGTCCGTCGCACCGCCGACCGAGCCCGTGGCTACCGATGCACCTGCGGCGCCGGCCACCAACATCCTCGAGACCGCAAAGGCCGCCGGAAGCTTCACCACGCTCAATGCAGCGGTCGACGCCGCCGGACTCACCGACACGCTGAACGGGGAGGGTCCGTTCACCGTCTTCGCCCCGACCGACGACGCGTTCGCGGCGCTTCCCGCCGGAGCGCTCGACGCTCTGCTGAAGCCGGAGAACAAGGCCACGCTCGTCAAGATCCTCACGTACCACGTCGTTCCGGGAACCGTCCTCGCCGCCGACATCAAGGCCGGCGACGTCGCCACCGTCGAAGGCGGCACCGTCAAACTCGCCACCGAGGGCGGCGTCACCGTCAACGACGCCAAGGTCCTCACTGCCGATGTCGTGGCCACCAACGGTGTCATCCACGTCATCGACAAGGTGCTGATTCCGTCGTCCGTCGACGTCGCCGCGCTGCTCGCACCCCCGACCACCACGAGCGCTCCGACAGCAGCCGCAGCCGCAGGAACGATCGTCGACGTTGCCACCGCCAACGGCAGCTTCACCATACTCCTGGCCGCAGTCAACGCCGCCGGACTGGCCGACACGCTGAAGGGCGCCGGCCCCTTCACCCTCTTCGCCCCGACCGACGACGCGTTCGCGGCGCTTCCGGCAGGAGTTGTCGATGCGCTGGTGAAGCCGGAGAACAATGCCACGCTCGCGAAGATCCTCACGTACCACGTGATCGCCGGCAAGGTCCTCGCTGCCGATTTCAAGGCCGGCGACGTCACCACCGTCGAAGGCGCCACCGTGAAGCTCGCCACCGAAGGCGGCGTCAGCGTCAACGATGCCAAGGTCGTCACGGCCGACGTAGCCACGAGCAATGGTGTCATCCACGTCATCGACAAGGTGCTCCTGCCCCCCGGCGTCGACGTCGCTGCGCTGCTCAAGCCCGCGGCCGACGCACCGGTTGACCTCACGACCACGAACAAGGCCGGCGACGCAACGCCTGAAGACCTCACCGTCTACTTCGACAGCGGATCCGCCGCGATCAACGCCGCCGGACAGACCAAGGTCGATGGCGCCGTGAAGGTCCTCTCGGCGTTCCCCGCGGGTACCAAGGTCGCCCTCGTCGGCCGCGCCGACAAGACGGGCGACGCAACCACGAACCTCGCTCTCTCGAAGCGTCGGGCCGCAGCCGTGGAAGCGGCGCTCGTCAAGGGGCTCGCCGACAAGGCCGCCCAGGTGGCATTCACCGCCGACGCCAAGGGCGACGCCGAGCAGATCGACGACCTCGCCTTCGCCCGCCGCGTCACCATCGAGATCGCCAAGTAGCCGGCCCGGGCCCGGTCGTCAGAGGCCCAGCGTCGAAACGCTCCACATTTCGGGAAGTTCTCCCGTTTCCACGCGATCGCGACGCGAGTCAAAACGCAACGAGCGGCCCTGTCCACGAGTCATTTCGCACCGGCGGGGCCGCATGGACACGGTTCGATTCGTATTTCTGCAAACGGTCAAGCGATGGCCTCGAAGTTCCGTATGTTTCTCCGGCTCCGCATCGTGCGGATTTCTTCCTAGGAGGTCCTTCATTGGCCGCTTCCGCCGCCCCGGCACGTTCCGGGATCCCAACCGAGAAGATCGAGCGGTTCCTCGCGTGCAACGCCATCGACCCGTCGGGCATATCGACGCCGTACCTGGTCGTTGACACCGACGTCGTGGCCGAGCGCTACGACGCTCTGCGAGACGCCCTCCCGGTCGCCGACGTGTTCTACGCCGTCAAGGCGAACCCGGCCCCGGAACTTCTTCGACTCGTGTTGGAACGCGGCGGAAACTTCGATGTCGCCTCACCCAACGAGATCGCCGCCTGCCTGGCGATCGGCGCAACCGCCGAGCAGATCTCGTTCGGCAACACCATCAAGAAGCGAGCAGACATTCAGCGCGCCTACGACCAAGGCGTGCGACTGTTCGCATTCGACTCCGAGTCGGAGCTCGACAAGCTCACTGCCGTCGCACCCGGCGCCACCATCTTCTGCCGTGTGCTCTGCGACGGCTCCGGAGCGGACTGGCCGCTGTCCCGCAAGTTCGGGTGCGAACCCTCCGAAGCAGCCCGGCTGCTTCTTCTTGCCGCAGGCCGAGGGTTCTCCGTCGGAGCATCGTTCCACGTCGGGTCCCAGCAGCGCGATGTCAACGCCTGGGACGGCGCCCTCGAGATCGTCGGCAGCCTCGCCCGCACCCTTGCCGATGCCGGCTACCGCCTCGACCTCGTGAACATCGGCGGAGGCTTCCCCGGCCGCTACCAGGACGAGATGCCGTCGATCAGCGCCTACGGCGAGGCCATCGATTGCGCCGTCCGCACCCACCTCGCCGAGACGCATGGCGACGACCTGCCCCGCGTCCTTGCCGAGCCCGGCCGCTACCTCGTCGCCGACGCCGGCGTGCTCGAGACCGAGGTCGTCCTCGTCGCCCGCAAGCACGAGTTCGATGCCAAACGCTGGGTCTACCTCGACTGTGGCAAGTTCGGCGGCCTCGCCGAAACCATGGACGAAGCCATCCGCTACCGGCTCCAGACGTCACGGTGCGGTGACGGCAGCGCAACCGGGCCGGTCGTCCTCGCCGGCCCCACCTGTGACTCCGCCGACGTGCTTTACGAGAAGTCCGACTACGAGCTCCCGCTGTCGCTCGGCGAAGGCGACCGCGTGGTGTTTCTCTCCACCGGGGCATACACCACGACGTATGCGGCGGTCGGCTTCAACGGCTTCGAGCCGCTGCGCAGCATCTGCATCTGACACAACCGAACCGAATCGGTTCGTCCATCCCGAACATTGCAACGGAGCGGCCCGGGGTTTCCCCGG
>JANPFX010000244.1:0-3478 GCA_031423635.1 Acidimicrobiia bacterium
ACCCGTCACAGCTCAAAAACGATACTGCGCCACGCCATCCTGCCGCCGCACACGAAGGAGGACCGTTTAGAGACATGAACGAACCATTGCCCGCCGAACCATGGCCGCCCCCCTCACTGACGTGCCGACCGCGCGCCGCAATGCTCGATTCGAGGCCGGACCCGTAGACTGTCGTTCAGGCGACGCGGAACACCCGGTACTCGACACCGAAACCCGGATACGCCCGGCCCTCACCGACAAAGACCGACTGATTTAGCCACGCATAACGAGCATCACCAGTTTCGAACCGCGGTGCAATTCTAAAATACTGGTCGCCAAAGTCAGTCTCCTGGGCGCTACCCATCGCCGCTTGGAACTTCTCATTCATCTCCAACAGCCCGTGATACTGCACGTACAACAACGCGCCGTCGTCCGTCTCGACCTGTGCCCGTACATCGAGCCGACCGAACCCATCCGTGCCCACCAGCATCCAATCGCCTCCCCCACCCACGAACTTCCCGCGGATCCGAGGACCCTCGACCTCTCCACTGACGACCTCGAAGAACATCCGGGCACCAAACGGCCCATCACCGACCGCCAAAGGCGGTCGAAGCATCGCGTGGTACGTCATCTCGTGAACAAGCTCCATTGCTGCCCTCCAGAATCTCGACTCCACGATCCTCGCACCTTCGCGTCACCGATCGAGCTTCGCGCTACACGACCACATATGACGGGCATCCGAGCCGCCGCCCCGGCCAAGATCGTGGGAGAAGTTTCCGTCGGGACCCTGACCGGTTGCGCACCTCGTACCTTGTTCACGGTCGGTGGGCGGTACTTCATGATCGGGCGCTCGAAGCCCTCGGGGCATCGTTTTGGCGCGTGATCCAGAACTTGTGCTTGCATCGGCGCCATGAGCGCCGATGGGAAGCTCGAACGGCCTACTGGCACCGTCACCTTCCTGTTCACCGATGTCGAAGGGTCCACGCGCGCATGGGACGCCCACCCCGAGCAGATGGACGCGGCGCTCGCGCAGCACGACATGATCGTGCGAGAGGCGAGCCTTGCCCACAGCGGGTACGTGTTTGCGACGGCGGGCGACTCGTTTAGTGTCGCCTTTCGGACCGCTGGCGACGGCGTGCGGGCGGCGCTCGCGATTCAGCGCGAGCTGTCGAGTGTGACGTGGCCGCTACCCCTTGTGATCGAGGTTCGCATGGGACTCCACACCGGCCACGCGAACGAACGCGGCGGTGACTACTTCGGTCCTGCCGTCAACCGAACGGCGCGACTGATGAGCGCTGCCCATGGCGGCCAGGTCGTGTGCTCGCACGTCACGGCCGAGCTCGCGCGTCCCGACGCGGACGGTGACGTCTCGTTCCACGATCTCGGATCGGTACGACTGAAGGACCTGCTCGAGCCCGAGCACGTGTACGGCGTCGTCGCCCCCGGCTTGCACCAGGACTTCGCTCCGTTGCAGACGCTCGATCTCGCCCGCCACAACCTTCCAGTGCAGCGCACCCGGCTCATCGGGCGTGACGTTGACGTCGCCAGGATCGTCAAGGTGATGCACGAGCACCGCCTCATCACGCTCACCGGCATCGGCGGATGCGGCAAGACGCGTCTCGCCCTGGCGGTCGCCGCGGAAGTGGGTGAGCTGTTCGAGGACGGTGTGTGCTTCGTCGAGCTGGCCGCCGTGGCCGACGGTGGACGTGTGGCGGAGGTCGTCACCGAGGTGTTAGGCGTCCGCGTCGGGCCCCGCGCCAGTGCTGGCGAGCGTCTCGGAGCGATTGCCGCGTTCCTCGCGAAGCGCGACCTGCTCATCGTGCTGGACAACTGCGAGCACCTCTTGGACGACGTCGCCGAGCTCGTAGACGCGATCATGAGCTCCGGAACGCAGTGCCGTGTGCTGGCGACGAGCCGGGAGGCGCTCGAGATCGAAGGTGAGCAGACCCACCGCGTGTCGTCGCTTGATACCGGCGCCGGGGACGCTTCCCCCGAGGACGAGAGTCCCGCCCTCGAACTGCTCGCCGAACGGGCGGCTTCCATGCACGGCGGACTAGACGTCGTTGCATCGGACCGCGCCTCGGCGAGCGAGATCTGCCGGCGCCTGGACGGGCTGCCGCTAGCGATCGAGCTCGCGGCGGCGCAACTCGGCCACCTGGGACCGAAGGAGTTGCTCGCCCGTCTGGATCGGCGCTTCGAGCTGCTCGTCGGCGGACGTAGCCGGCGTCGGCAGCGACAGCAGACGCTCCAAGCAGTGATGGACTGGAGCTGGGAGCTGTTGAGCCCCGACGAGCAGCGGTTGTTGGCACGGCTCTCGGTGTTCTCGGGTGGGTGGACACTCGACGCCGCAGAGGGAGCATGCGACGTTCGCGCAGTCGCCGGCGGCTTGCGTTCGCTCGTCGCGAAGTCGTTGATCGAACCGCCGAAGGGCCCGGACGGTACGCGGTATCGCATGCTCGAGACCGTGCGCCTGTTCGCACAGCAGAAGCTCGTCGACCTCAACATGTCGGACGCCGCGCGAACGGCACATTGCGCATGGTTCCTACGATGGATCGAGTCCGTGCCATTCGACGAGCGCATGTTCTCGTTCGGATTTCTCAGCCGGCTGAGCGCCGATCTCGACAACGTGTTCGCGGCAATCGACTGGGCGCTCGACACCGGGGACAACTCAACCGCGGCACGGCTCGTGGCGTCGGGCGCCGGGCTGTGGCTCGCCGGCATCGCCGCCACCCAAGCCGTACGGTGGACATCGTCACTGCTCGACGCCGACCTCACCGACACGGTCCGTGCGCGACTGTTGCTTTCCGGCGCGTTTGCCTCAGACGTCGCCGGCACGCACGAGCACATCAGCGCATGGGCGAGCGAGGCCGGTGACCTCGCTCGCGGACAAGACGAGAGCGTCGAGGCGATCGCCACCATTTGGCAGATAACCCCTCTCATGTCGCGGAGCCCCGAGACAGCTCCCCCAATGCTGGCTCGTGCACGCCAATTGGCGGCCGGCTCGACCTGGTGCCTCGGTTTCGTCTCCGCATGGGAACTTATCGCTGCGATGTCCGCAGGCGAACAGATCGACGGTCGCGTGACCCCACAGCACGCACGTCTTTTCGGCGGCGTCGATTCGTGGGGTTGGACCGGGGCGGTACAGGCCGCGTCGGTCGGTGAGGCCTTGGCCGGGAACCTCAAGGAGGCGATCGAACTCGTCTTCGCCCTCAGTCCGATCGCGCCTGCGCGCGCGATGCTCGACTTGCTCGCGGTCGTCGCAGAGGCAATCGCCGGCGATCCCCAAGAAGCCCTCCACCTCTGCCGTCGCGAAATCACCAAAGTCGACCGGTTCGGCGACGTGCTCTACCACGGCGAGTTCGTTGTGCTGCTCGCGATCCTTCGTCTTCGGACGGGTGATCCGGTCACTGCCCTTGCGTACTTGGAATGCGCCAAACGCGCTCTGATGGTGTTTCCCTACTGGTACCGCATCCGCCTCGACCACGCCGCGTTGGCGCGC
>JANPFX010000245.1:0-4112 GCA_031423635.1 Acidimicrobiia bacterium
AGGAGTGCGTCGCGTTGTTCACGGTGGCGGCGTGACTGATCGGCACGTACCGAGTCGATCAGTCGCCGGGTCGCGGCGGTGGAGCGCCCTCCTTGGGGGTTCGTCGGGATCCCGTCTTGCGGCCACGCCAGGCTGGCGGCGAGGAGTGCTTCTTGGACGGCGTCTTCGCAGCGTTGAAAGTCACGGTGGCGTCGCACCATGACCGCGAGGACGTGCGGCGCGCAGTCGCGCAACACGTCCTCCACGGTCGTCGACGCCATGGTCAAATCCCGGAACCGGAACCGTGGAGCACGGGCCACACCTCAACGGCGCGTGACGCGGCGAACGGTAACTCGGCGGCGATCTCGAGCGCCCGGGCTTCGCTGTCGACCTCGAGCAGATACACACTCGACACGAATTCTTTGGCCTCGACGTACGGGCCGTCCGTCACCGCCGACACGCCACCACGGACCCGCACCGCCTTGGCCATCGTTTCGTCACCGAGGCCGTATGCGGCGAGGAGTTCGCCCGACGCAGTGTGTCGTTCGTTGAAGGCGTCTTGCGCGGCGATCGCCGGACCCCACTCCTCGGCCGGGAACGACTCCCACAGGTCCTTGTTGCCATAGATGATCACGAGGTACTTCATGTTGTGTGTCCTTTCGTTGCGAAGTCGAACCGTTCGACGTCACTGAAGAGTCGGAGCCACCGGGCACGCTTCGACATGATCGACGAAAGATCTTGCAGAAGATCACGCCGACGATGTCGCGAGAACGTCGTGCCGGTTCAACTGTCGGATCAGTTGGATCAGTCGAGGCAGAACTCGTTTCCTTCGGGATCAGCCATCACGATGTGACCGGCGCTCATTGGCGCAGCGGGCTCCTCACGACGCATTCGGGTCGCTCCGAGCGCGACGAGCCGGTCACACGCAATCTCTAGCGCGGCCATGCGTTGCTCTCCGCTCTCTCCGGGAGCCGCGCGGACGTCGAGGTGGATGCGGTTCTTGGCCACCTTTCCTTCAGGTACTTGCTGGAAGAAGATCCGAGGTCCGTTTCCGTCCGGGTCCTCGATGGCCGATCTCGTGTTGCGCTGTCCCTCGGGCACACCGACCTTCGCCAGGAAGTCGTCCCAAGCGGCGAGCGGGTCGGCGCCCTCGGGCAGGGGGACTCCGGGCGGGCCTGGGTGGACGTAGCCCAACACATCACGCCAAAACGTTGACAGCGCTCGTGGGTCGTGAGCATCGAAGGTGACTTGGATATGACGGCTCATCGGTCCTTCACTTCTCGAGGTTGGCGGCTCGGCACATGATTGCCGACGTGAGCGTGGCCGCGAACGGAGCCGGTGGGCGTCGCCGACGCGCGGGGAACCTGTCGAGCGGCGCCTGAGAGTTAAACGATGGTGTCGTCGGCGTGGTCCACCGAGACCCACCTTGCGAAGGTGAAAAATCCCGTCGACGATTCTGCGGCCAGTCCGCAAGAACAACGAGGGCCGCAGCTACACGCTCACCGGCCCGACAGCCAGCACGCTCACCGAAGTTGCGTCACCCCGGTGGGCACGTGACCGGGCTCAGTATTCGCCCTTGATCACGAAATAGGTCCCGCGAATCGTTCCGGCAAGCTTGGATTTCTGCCTGGCGAACTTGAACCGTGTGGCGAGCTCAGTTGGGATTCTCCATTCCTTCCGAAAGCTTGAAACCCACAGCGCGCTTCTTCGGGTCATCAATCGTGTACAGCACGTTGATCGAGAGCCCGCTTTCGTAGAACACGTAGTCCCACCGGATGTTCTCGACCTCGAACGACGTCGCTTGGAGCGGGGGAGAGGCGATGACGATATCTCGCTCGGCCGAGAGAATGTGTTCTACGCGTTTGATCGTTTTACGGGCTTTGGCAGCGGGATCGACCGAAAAGGCGTGGTCGTATTTGTTCTTGAAGTACCGGGCTTCATTGGCGCGGAGCCCGGCAAGAGCGTCTACCACCGGCGACGTCTCGAGACCCACGGTCGACACCGTGGAAAAGTCGACGATGGAGCTCACGGTCGCATCGCCCCGCTCAGGCCCGAATCTTCGGGGAGCATGGCGAAATCGGTCTTCGTTTTCTTGTACCAGCGCATGCCCGCGATCGGATGTTTCCAGCGGCCCTTCATTGCGTCCAACGCTGCGGCGTGCGTGGCGTCGGCGTTGGCGACGGACTCCTTGAGGTGGGCGTCTTGGGCCTTGATGATCTCGTCGGCGGTTGCCCCGTGGAGCTCGTGGGCGCACGGTCCGCCCAGTTGTGTGCAGGTCATGGTTTTCATGAATCAATCAATCCTTTGGGTAGAGGTTCGGTCGGAGGAGCGTGTGATGTCCATGGTGGTGAGCACTTCCGGGTCGGCGATCAACTCGATTTCGCTGACCAGGCCAGCCGCCACATGAAACACGAAGGCGACCTTCACGGTTCCGGCGGCGATCCACGCTGCCCCGCGCTCACCGTCGATCAGCACTGGCGCGGCGCCTCTCGTCCCGTTCAACCGTGCCGCCACCGCGGGCGCACCGGCATAGACCGGGTTGGTACCCATCGATTGACCGAATAGATCGGCGCGCATTACGGCGTCGGGGGCGAGAAGCGACAGCAGAGTCCGCAGATCGCCGCCACGCGCCGCGGCGAGAAAGGCGTCGACGACGCGTTGAGCCTCGACCCGTGATGATTGCTCGATTGCGGTTTCGGGATGCCCCTGGACTTTGCGTCGGGCACGGCTGGCGAGCTGACGGACCGCAGTAACGGAGCGGCCGAGGATGTCACTGATCTCGTCGAACCTGTAGCCGAACACGTCGTGGAGGACGAACGCAGCCCGTTCAACCGGCGAAAGGGTTTCGAGGACGACGTGCATCGCGTGGCCGACCTGTTCGGCCAGGACGGCATCGGCTTCAAGATCAAACACCGGCAGGTCAATCGCTGATGCGGTCTCGAACGTCGATCTCGTGGCGCGCTTGCGGAGATGGTCGAGACACAACCGGGTGACCACGGTGGTCAGCCAGGCCGGGAGCTCGTCGATGTCGTCGGTCCGAGATAGACGGAGCTGCGCCTCTTGAAGCACATCGTCGGCATCGCTCGGCGACCCGAGGATTCGGGTCGCGATCCGCAAGAGCCGATCACGCTCAGCCTCAAACTTGGCCAGTTGTTCCATTCGCACATCCTGTTGACGTTTGTCGTGAACCAAGTGTGACGCGGAGTCCGCGCGCCGCCATTCATCGGCTGGCATCGCTCAACCCGGCAATCGAGACGTTCCCGCCTGGCCGCACCGCACCGCAGCGTCCATGTCACCACGTCGCCGGGCTTGGCCAGTTTGTGCCCGGTGCTTCGCCTCTCCGCGTCAGGGATGCGCGAGGACAACAGCAGGGGAGAAGCACACAAATTGCGAGGATGCGGCCGACCCGGCGCCCAGATAGCGATGCCGGACGGTTGCGTGACGATCGAAGATCACAGCGAACTGCGACGGTGCAACGAGCGAAGTCGCGATGGCGGCCGCATCCGTCTATGTCGCGTGGCTGGGGATGGCGCCTTGTTCAGGGTTTCGTGACGGTGAGGTATTGACCTCAGCATTGCCGAGGCGTATAGTTAGGTATATGCCTCAGCATCGTTCGCCCGGTTCCGACTTGGCGGTGATCTTCCACGCATTGTCGGACCCCACTCGCCTCGCGGTCGTCGAGCGCTTGAGCGTCGCGCCGGCATCGGCAACCGAGCTGGCAAAGCCGTTCGCGATGGCACTCCCGTCGTTCATGCAGCACATGGGCGTCTTGGAGCGCGGAGGAATCGTGACGTCACACAAGGCCGGACGAACCCGCACGTATCAGCTCGCGCCGGGCTCGCTGCAACTCGCGTCGGCGTGGCTGGCCGAGTTTCGGAACCACTGGGACCGCAAGCTCGACCAACTCGACCACCTGTTGATCACTACCAACCATCCCCAAGGAGCATCATGAGCAGCGTCACACCCAATCCCGCCCTCGATCTCGTGCTGGAACGCACCATCGCTGTTCGACCTGACCGGGTCTGGGCGGCGTGGACCGAACCCGAACTGTTGAAGCAATGGTTCACCCCGGCACCATGGAAAACGGTGGCCGTCGACATCGATGTGCGTCCTGGTGGGCGCTGCGTCACGAC
>JANPFX010000246.1:0-2173 GCA_031423635.1 Acidimicrobiia bacterium
GAAGCAGTGCGGCCGCGGCCGCGGCCGAACCGGCGATGCCGACGACCACCGGCGTAGTCTCAACGGCGCGGTTGCGTGGGGGAACAGTGGGTGGGAGAACCGACACGTCTTCTCATCGGCGGTTCCACCGACGCCCTTTCTAGGCCGATCGACTCAACCGGCCGATCGGGCCGATTGGGAGAGAGGTTGCCCCCATATATGGGGGCAAAACACCTCCCAACGCCGCTGGGAGGTGTTTTGCAGCAGGACGGCCCGGCGGGGGATCGCTCCGCCGTGCCGGTGGGGAAGAATGGAGCATGGTCTGGCGCCCCCACTCTCGCTTCCTCGTCCCCGTTGTCGCCTCGGCCGTGCTGCTCGTCGGGCTGGCCGGGTGCTCCGGCGGCTCGGACGGCGTCGAGACGGTCGTCGACGCGCCGACCGCCGTGGATTCGGGCGCCCCGACGGGTGAGGGCCCGATCGCTGTCGCCGCGTCGAGTTCGGAGGCGGCGTTGGCGGCCCGCCGGGCCGACGCGGGGAAGACGCTGAAGTCGCTCAGCGTCGAGTTCACCGCCCCTGATGCGTCGGCCGGCAAGGTCAAGCCCGAGGACGCCGGAGCCTTCTGTTCCGGCCCGGGCACGGTTGTTGACGGCGAGTCGTTCGAGGTGAGCTTCACGGCCGCGAAGGACGCCAAGGTCACCGCGTTCTCCCTTGTTACCCAGGGTTCCTACGAGGGCCCCGGTAGCTACTCAGCCGATCTGAGCTGGACCGACGCCACCGGACCGCAGAAGGCGCTGGCGACGGTGTACGTCTACGACGACGAGATGTCGGGCGAGTTCGTCCACGAAGGCTCACCGGCGCTGTCGGGCACATGGGAGTGCCGCTTCGAGGGTTGAACGGCCCGGCCCGGCGCGCCCAGCCGCGATCGACGCCAACCGGGCGCCGCCGGACTGCCTGCGCGGCGCGGCGCTGGCCTACTGTCGGCGCCATGTCTGACGAAACTGCCCCCGCTGTCCTGACCGAAGTCCGTGGTCGCGTCCTCGTGATCACCCTCAATCGTCCCGAGGCGATGAACGCCATCAACACCGCACTCGCCCAAGGCCTGCTGCGGGCGGTTGAGCAGCTCGACGGTGATCCGGGCCTGACGGTCGGTGTGCTCACGGGCGCCGGCCGGGGTTTCTGCGCCGGGATGGATCTGAAGGCCTTCGCCACCGAGGGTGGACCGGTCGGGATGGACGTCTTCATCCGCAACGGCTCGAAGAAGCCGCTGATCGCGGCGATCGAAGGGTTTGCGCTCGCCGGCGGCCTCGAACTGGCCCTCGCCTGCGATCTTCTCGTCGCGGCGAAGGGCGTGAAGATCGGCATTCCCGAAGTCGGGGTCGGCCTGTTCGCGGCCGGCGGTGGGCTCCTGCGCCTTCCGCGTGTTCTGCCCTACGGCGTGGCCATGGAATTGGCGCTCACGGCCGACCCGATCACCGCCGAGCAGGCTCACGGCTACGGGCTCGTGGCCCGTCTCGCCGAGAAGGGCGAGTCGCTCGCCATGGCCATCGAGCTGGCCGAGCGGATCGCCAGGAATGCGCCCTTGGGCGTTGCGGCATCGAAGCAGCTGGTGCGCGCCAGCCTCGATGCCACCGAGGAGGAGTTCTGGGCGATCCAGGGTCCGTTCATGGGGAAGGTCTTCACGTCGAACGATGCCAAGGAAGGCCCTCGCGCATTCGCCGAGAAGCGCGCTCCCAACTGGTCGGGTTCCTGACGTTCGAGGATGTTGCATTCAGTCGCTTCCGAAGCGACCGAACGCAACACATCACCTAGGCCGACTCGGCCGCTGCTGCGAGTCGGTCGAGGGTGACCGTCATGGTGGCACGGTTGTGTTCGGCCCGGTCCTTCACGTTGGTCATGAGGTCGCCGAGCTTGGCGACGACCTTGTTCTCGAGGTTGAGCGTGGACTCCGTGACGACGCACCCACCGTCGTCGGTCGGTTCGATGTCGTATGTCCACGTAGCAATCTGGATCGGTCCGACGTTCACCCGGTAGCTGAAGACCTGTCCGGGCGAGCACTCGGTGACCACGCATGGAGTCGCCCACCGTCGCATCCCGTTGCGGTTCTGTCCGAGAAAGCGGGCACCGACCTGCGGCCTCTTCACCTTGCCGATCCACCGGCATGTTGTGGTCTCGGGGGACCACTCGCCCATGCGGG
>JANPFX010000247.1:0-7608 GCA_031423635.1 Acidimicrobiia bacterium
TGGGGGCAACCTCTCTCCCAATCGGCCCGATCGGCCGGTTGAGCCGATCGGCCTACAAAGGGCGTCGGTGGAACCGCCGATGAGAAGGCGTGTCGGTTCTCCCCCCCACTGTTCCCCCACGCAACCGCGCCGTCGAGACCACGCCGGTGGTCGCCGGGATCGCCGGATCAGCCGCGGCCGCGGCCGCACTGCTTCACCTCGATGCCGGCCCCGCCCGCATCGGCGTGCTGATCGGCGGGGTCGCGGCAAGCGCCGCCGCCCTGGTCTTTGCCTCCGCACGGAGCATCAGCCAGGATCGGCGGGCGGCCCGCCGCAGCGCGATCCTCGACGCCACATCGAGCGACGTCCTGCTGATCGTGTCGAACGACCGCATCGTGCAGGCGGGAGGCGCGACCCTGCGCCTCCTCGGCTGCCGCCCTGAGGCCCTCCTCGGCGGCGACGCCCGGGTCGTGCTGCCCTTCGCCGATTCGGACGACTTCGAACGGCTGATTCTGCGCGGGCACACCGACCGACCGAAACCGGTGGTCGCCGAGAACGTCCGGCTCCAGCTCCATGACGGGCGCACCCCTACGATCGATCTCGTCGTCCACCAGCCCGACGACGACTCGGTCGACGGCACCATCGTCCGCCTCGTCGACGCCACCGATCGCTACCACCTGCGCGAACGCCTCAGCAACGTGGGCGCACTCGACCCCGTCAGCGGGCTCGCCAACCGTGAGCGGACCATCGAACTCGGCTCCGCCGCGCTCCACCGCGCCAAGCGCACCGGAGAACACCTCGCCGTCCTCGCCGTCCACCTCGACGGGCTCTCGGCGATTGCCGAGACGTTCGGCGCCCACGTGGCCGACGAAGTCGTGCGCGTGAGCGCGAGTCGTCTGGCCACAGCGCTCCGCACCGAGGACATCCGCGGACGCCACGATGTCGACGTACTCGTGGCAGTCGCCGGCGGGATGGCCCAGGACATCGGCCGCGGGTATGCCGTCGACGTCGCCGACCGCGTGACCGAATCGCTCTCGTCACCGATCTACTTCGACGGACAGACGCTGCAACTGCATCCGTGGATCGGCATCGCCCATCGGGCGAAGTCGTCCGGGAACCCCCAGATCGAGGACCTGCTCAACGAGGCGCTGCAGGGCATGGAAGAGGTACGCCGGGCAACCACCCGCTGGACCGCGCTCGACTGAGCGACGCCGAAGCCCTCGGGGCTACTCCTCGAGATACTCCTTGAGGCGCTGGCTGCGCTGCGGATGACGCAGCTTCGCCAGGGTCTTCGTTTCGATCTGTCGGATCCGCTCCCGGGTCACGTTGAACTCCTTGCCGACCTGCTCGAGCGTGCGGGGCTGACCGTCGTCGAGGCCGAAGCGGCGGCGCACGACCTCACGCTCCCGTTCGTTCAGCTCGGAGAGCGCCCGGTCGACCGCCTGACGCCGGACCTTCTTGACCGCCTCTTCCGCCGGAGCGATCGCGCTTTCGTCTTCGATGAAGTCGCCGAGCGTGCTGCCGTCGTCCTCACCGACCGGCGATTCCAGCGATACCGGGTCATACGCCATGCGCTGCAGCTCACGCACCCGTTCCGGGGTGAGATCGACGCGGGCCGCGATCTCCGCGGTAGTCGGTTCACGGCCCAGTTCCTGGAGCATCTCGCGTTGCGTGCGCGTGACGAGCAGGATCACATCGACCATGTGCACCGGGATGCGGATGGTGCGGGCCTGATCGGCGATCGCCCGGGTGATGGCCTGGCGGATCCACCACGTGGCGTACGTGGAGAACTTGAAGCCCTTGGTGTGATCGAAACGCTCGACGGCGCGCATCAGACCGAGATTTCCCTCTTGGATCAGGTCGAGCAGCGTCATGCCCCGGCCGGCGTAGCGCTTCGCGATCGAGACCACCAGCCGCAGGTTGGCCTCGGTGAGCTCCTCCTTGGCCCGCAGCCCGTCCTTGACGGTCCGGTCGAGCTGACGGCGCGCCGCGAACGTGAGCCCCTCCAGCGCATTGTCGGCAGCGAGCTCGGCCAGCTTCGTCTCCGCCGTGATGCCGGCGGCGATCCGAGTAGCCAACGCAACCTCGCCCTCGGCGTTGAGCAGGGAGACGCGGCCGATCTCGCGGAGGTACTGGCGGACCGGATCGGCGGACGAACTGGCCCGGCCCATGTAGGTCGAACGGAACGCTCCGTCGTTCCCATCGTCCACGTTGCGCTTCTCGGCCGACCCATCGTCGGGGAACTCACTCACGCTCGATGTCCCCATGCTGCTAGCCAGGGTACCAACAGCCCGAGCGCCTCCACCCGCGCCGCATGATCCACGTCGTGCAGACGGGCCTGGAGATGCTTGAGGTGAGCGACCGCACTCACGTCGACGCGGGCGTCGTCGACTCCTGCCGCGGCTGCCGCAGCCAGATCGGCGACGGCCCGTGACGTGGCATTGCCGACCACCCGCGACACCGCATCGTCCGGCTCGGCGTCCGGCGTCGGCATCTCGACCGCCAGCCGATAGAGGACATTGAGGGCGGCGATCTCGGCCGGATCGCTCCCCCGGCTCTCGACCAACTCTGTGGTGGCCGGCAGGTCGGGCTCCTCCACGATCAACTCGAACGCCGTTCGCAGCAGCGGGTCGACGAACAGCACGGCATCGAGCCACGGCAACACGCGTCCGGGCTCGGCGATCACCCAACGGAGCACCTCGAGCTCCGCCGAACCGGAGTGATCGGACGCCGCCCGGGCGACCAGCGACGCCGAGGACGCCCGACCCTGGTTTCGGCCGGACCCACTGCTCCCCCGGCCCGGCGGCGACGGCCAGCGCGATTGGCCGGGCCGACCCGGCTGGGATCGGGCCGGCTGGGATCGGGTCGGTCGGGCACCGATTTCGACAGAACCGCCCGACGAGGGTGACCACGAGTCGTCGGATCCCGGTGCGAACCTGTCGTCGATCGGCGGGGCGAGGTCGTCGGGCGGTTCGTTGGCGATGGCCCTCCCCTCCGAGGGGTCCGGCGGACGATTGTTCCCCATGGCCGGTCGCATGCCGGGACCCGACCCGCCGGTGGTGGGCCCGTCGGCATGTGCACCCGGAGGGGCGGACGGTGGCGATGGCGGACGATCGGCGAACGTGGACTCGCGGCCGTCCCGGGTCGCCCGGACGGGACCCGACGGACGACGAGACACCGGTCGTCCCGCAGCCGCACGGTTGGGACTCGACGACGCCCCCGGCAGATACTTCGTGGGATCGGCGAGAACGGCCGAAACCGTCTCCGACGACACCTGGCAGCGCATCGCCACGTCGTTGAGATACTGCTCGCGCACGACTGCGCTCGGGTGCTCGAAGACCATCGCCACTGCGCCCTCGAACGCCCTCGCCCGGCCCTCGAGCGTGGCCAGGTTGGCCTTCGCCAGCAGACGCTCGATCCGGAACCGGAGGAACGGTTGCGCGTCACGGACGGCCACGGCAAGCCGCTCCGGATCGCGTTGGGCCAGCTCAGCCGGGTCCTCACCGGGCGGAAGGGCGACGACGAAGAGGTCGATCTCGTACTTGCGCTCCCAGGCGTAGAACTTCTCGGCCGCGTTCTGGCCTGCGGCATCGGCGTCGTAGGCCAGCACGATGCGCCGGGCGAAGTTCTTCAGGATCTGGAAGTGCTCGTCGGCCAGCGCCGTGCCGCACGTGGCGACGGCCCGTGGCAGCCCGCAGCGATGGAACGCGATCACGTCCGTGTAGCCCTCGCAGACGATCACCTCGCCCTGCTCCACGATTTGGCTCTTCGCCCAGTTCAGCCCGTAGAGCACCCGGCTCTTCGAGTAGAGCTTGGTCTCCGAGGAGTTCTTGTACTTGGGCCCCTCGGCGTCGGGCATCTTCCGGCCGCCGAAGCCGATCGGCTGCCCTTGCGTGTCGAAGATCGGGAAGAGGATCCTGCTCTGGAAGAAGTCGTTGAGCTTGCCGATCTTGGACACGTAGCCGAGACCGGTGTCGCGGGCGACATCGGTCGGAAGGTGCAGCGCCCGGCAGAGCGTGTCCCAGCCCTCCGGCGCCCAGCCGATCTTGAACCGGCGGATCGCTTCGCCGTCGTAGCCGCGGCTGCGGAGGTACTTCCGGGCAGCCGCAGCGTCGGGACTCGTCAGCAGGCGTTCGTGGTACCACTCCGCCGCTTTTGTCGTGGCTTCGAGCAGCTGGGTCCGCTTGACCCGGTCCTTCGACGCCGACTCCGAGTCGTAACGCAACGCAATGTTGGCCTTCGCCGCCAGCTTCTCGATCGCCGCGCCGAAGTCGAGATGCTCGATCTCCCGCAGGAACGTGATCACGTCTCCCTTCGCCTGGCACCCGAAGCAGTAGTACGTGCCCTTCTCCGGGCTGACGGAGAACGACGGCGACTTCTCGCCGTGGAACGGGCACAGCCCGCTGTAGTTGCGGCCGACCCTCTTGAGGGCGACGTGCTCGGAGATGACGGCGATGACATCGGTCGCCGCCCTCACCCGCACGATGTCCTCTTCCAGGATTCCCACCGCCCAAGTATGCAACGGGCCCGGTGACGATCGGCCCGCCGGTCGCCCTCAGTCCTTCACGGCTCCCGGCCGGTGCTTGCGTCGAACCCGGATCCGGTCCACGTCGATCGGCTCGCGGGTGCGGGCGTCGACGACGATCGGCACGATCGTCTCGCCCGACTCCCGGTCGGCGATGCGCAGGGGCGTGCCTCTCCCTGTCGGGCCGCCGTCGAACATCCACCGGTCGCCCCAGGTCCACATGGTCGCGAGCACGTCGAAGAACTCCCGCCCCTTCTGGGTCGGAACGTATTCGAAGCGTGGAGGATTGGGCTGGTACTGGACCCGATCGAGCATGCCTTCGTCGACAAGGCGATTGAGGCGCTGGGTGAGCGTCGTCCTGCTCACGCCGAGGTTCGTCTGCAGATCTTCGAATCGGCAGACCCCGAAGAGCACGGTGCGCAACACCATGGGCGTCCACCAGTCGCCCAGCAGGTCGGTCGTGCGGGCGATGGGACAGACATCCTGATCGAATCTGGTCCGACGCATCGTCCTACGACTGTACTGACTTGCGGCTGCCGACAAGGGTCGCCGGATCCGTCAGGTCGGCCGCACTGCGACGGACGCTGGGCAACACCGACACCGGGACACCTACGCCGGGACCGCTTCGACGCGGGCGGGTACGTGCTTGTGGAAGGGGGTCCCGGCGATCGGGTCGCACCACGAGGAGTCCGTGAGCTCGTTCGGCGCGACCCCGCACGTCGTCGGACGTGCCGACGCCCATGCCGTTCGGCAGCGACATATGCCCAGCGCGCATACGATCGTTGACCTCCACGAGCACCTCCGCCGAACCCCGTCGCGTCGTGACCAGCGCTCGGCCTCCGTCGACGAGGCCGTAGGTATCGGCATCGGACGGGGAGACCCGCAACGCTCCGTCGGCGTCCTTCTTCCGCCATGTGTTGTCCCGGAAGATGGTGTTCGCGGTGAAGCTCCGGCGCTCGCCCGCCGAGAGCACCACAGGGAAAGCCGGATCACTCGGTGGACGCAGTGCCCCGGCCGAGAGTTCGTCGAGCATCGATCGCATCTCGGGCAGGTCGAGCGCGATCTTCCCGTCGTCGGTCTTCAACCGACGCCAGGACTCGTCGTACTCATCGAGGCAGAAGGTGACACCGTGCTCCCCCTCGAGGATCGCATCGAACAGCTTCTCGCCCGGCTCGAGCCCCTCGCCGGTGAAACCGGCCCTGGCCACGCCGGCGGGATTCGTCAGCGCGCATCGATGCGCAGCACCCCACAGCAGCGCTCCCGAAGCGAGACCCGGCGGGAGCGTCGGGCCGAGTGTGCGGTAGAGGACCAGCGGCGCCATCTCGCCGAGTTCGGGATCCGCCGTGGTCGCCGCGAAGAACGCCTCCGCATAGGCGACGCGGCCCTTCGACGCAGCCTCGTGCAGCGGGGCCAGCTTCTCCGGCGCCAGATACCCCATCGCTTCAGCCAGACGTGCATGGATCTCGGGTTCGACCAGCGTGCCGGGAAGCGGATCAAGGAGCGGATGTCGCAAGTGGAACACGTTGCCGGGGAACTCGAAGTTGAAGAAGGTGGCCTCGGCCTTCTCGAACTGCGACGCGGCCGGCAGCACGTAGTGCGCGAGTCGGGCGGTCTCCGTCATGGCGACGTCGATCACCACGAGCAGTTCAAGGGCTTTGAGCGCCTCTCGCATCCTCTGACTGTCGGCGATCGAGTGTGCCGGGTTGCCGGACTCCACGAACATGGCCCGGTAGCGCTTGGGATGATCGGTCAGGATCTCGTCCGGCACGACGTTGCACGGGACCAGACCGGAGATGATACGCGCGCCTACTACTGGGCTCCGCTTCACCTCTTCGGACCGTGCTCCGCCCTTGGATGTGCGCGCCAGCGCGATCAGAGCCGAGGGAATGAACTGGGCGCCCGGCTTGGCGAAGTTGCCCGTGAGCACCCACAGGATCTTCTCCAGCCAGCTCACCAGCGTGGAGTGAAGACTCATCTGCACGCCGAGGTCCTCGAACACACTCACACTCGACGCCGAGGCGAGTCGACGCGCCGTCCGGCGGATCAGGTCCTCGTCAACTCCGCACAACGCCGCGAAGGCAGCGACGTCGACGGAGCGCAGCGACGCCATTACTTCTGGAGCACCCGACACGTGGTCGTCGACCCACGACCGGGCAACGAGGTTCTCCTGCACGAGCACGGCGCCCAACGCGGCGACGCACCATGCGTCGGTCCCCGGCTTCACCTGGAGATGGAAGTCGGCGAGGTCGGCCGTCTCGGTGCGGCGGGGGTCGATGACGACGATCGACCGCTCCGGATCGGCGGCCATCTCTTTGAGCGTGGTGCGAGCGTGCGGAAAGCCGTGCGACTGCCACGGGTTCTTGCCGACGAACAGCGCCACCTCGGCGTTCAGGAAGTCGGCGCGCGTGATCCCGCCGAGCATCCTGCCGCTCACCCAGAACTCGCCGGTCTTCTCCTGCGCAAGCGCATTCGTGCGGTACTTCAGACCGAGCGCACGGAAGGTCGCACCGCTGTACCCGCCGCCGAGATGGTTGCCCTGTCCGCCACCGCCGTAGGCGAAGATTGCCTCACCGCCGTACGTGTCCTTGATCCGACGGAATTCCGCTGCCACCTCGGCGATCGCCGTGTCCCAGTCGATCTCCTCGAACGTGCCGTCGGCGCGGCGCCGCAGGGGACTCGTGAGTCGCTCGCCGCCGTTCTGGTAGTGGTCGAGCCGCAGCGCCTTTTCGCAGGTGTACCCCCCCGAACCGGGATGGGCCTTGTCGCCCCGGATCCGTTCGAACCGGCGACTGGCCCCGCCACGCGTGGGCTCGCCGAGCCGGACTTCGATGCCGCAGTTCGACTCGCACAGGATGCAGGCAGTCGCCTTCCAGGTGGCATCGCCGTGCGCGGCGGGCACCTCAGCGACCGGTGCGGCGTTGGAGTCGGGTTCGGTGATGGTCATGGTCTCTTCCCTCGTCGAGTAGTCCGTCCAATGACACTACGCACTCGGTCGACCGCCGGCAAACCACCCGTGCAACGGGAGCCCACTTGCGGCAGAACACCTCCGAACGACGTTCGGAGGTGTTCTGCCCCCATATATGGGGGCAACCTCTCTCCCAACG
>JANPFX010000248.1:0-20760 GCA_031423635.1 Acidimicrobiia bacterium
GGCAAGACGTCGATCCTCAACTGTCTGAACGGTGTGTACAAGCCCCAGGAAGGCGACATCACCCTCGACGGGCGGTCGGTGCTGGCGATGCGGCCGCACGAGACGGCCGAAGCCGGAATTGCCCGCACGTTTCAGAACCTCGCGCTGTTCGCCAACCTGTCGGCGTTCGACAACGTGATGCTGGGTCGCCACCACCTCATGCGCTCCGGCGCGATTGCCGGTGCGCTGTGGTGGGGGCCGGCTCGACGCGAGGAGATCGTGAACCGCCGCCGGTGCGCGGAGATCATCGATCTCCTTGATCTCGGCCCGTATCGACGGTTGCCCGTGGGACTTCTTCCGTACGGCATTCAGAAGCGCATCGAGCTCGGTCGTGCGCTGGCGATGGACCCGAAGGTCCTCCTCCTCGATGAGCCGGTCGCCGGCATGAACAACGAGGAGACGGAGGACATGGCCGCGCACATCCTCGAGATCCGCAACGAACTCGGTGTCGCCATGATCCTCGTGGAGCATCACCTCGATCTGGTGATGGACCTCGTCGATCGCCTGATGGTTCTGGCGTTCGGGAAGGTCATCGCCATGGGTCTGCCCGACGTTGTGCGCAGCGACCAGCGGGTCATCGACGCCTACCTCGGGAGCGATCAGTGAGCGGCGCCGACGCTACCGAAATGGCCCGAACGGTCGTGGCGGCCACGGGACCTTCTCTGCGCGCCCATCGATCGGAGCGGTCGCTGCCGGCGCTGCTCCTCGACAAGGCGTCGACGATGCCTTTGCGGGTGGCGCTGCGGCACAACCACCTCTCCCGTTGGGAGCAGACAACCTGGTCGGACTACGCCACGCGGGCCGCCCGGGTCGGGTTGGGCCTCGCGGCGTTGGGTGTCCGCGCCGGAGAGCGCGTTGCCATTCACAGTGAGAACCGCCCTGAATGGGTGATTGCCGACGTCGGTGTCCAAGGAATCGGCGCGGCGACGGTCGGGATCTATCCGACCAGTCCGGCTGCTGAGGTCGAGTACCTCCTCGGGCACTCCGGGTCGGTCGTGCTCATCGCCGAGGACGAGGAGCAGCTCGACAAGGTCCTCCAGGTCAGAGAACGCCTGCCGATGCTTCGGCGCATTGTCGTGATCGAGACGCGTGGAGTGCGAGCCCTCCTCGACGACCCGATGATCATGACCTTTGCCGCTCTGGAAGAACTCGGAGCTGCTCAGCCGGTCGAACAGTGGGCCGCTTCGGTCGCCGCGATCGACCCCACGGCCATGGCCATGATCGTCTACACCTCGGGAACGACCGGCCCCCCGAAGGGTGCAGTTCTCTCGCACGCCAATCTCCTCGCCGCCACCGAGTCGTTCAATCAGGCGTTCACCGCGAGTCCGATGGACGAAGTCCTCTCCTACCTTCCCCTGTGCCACATCGCCGAACGGTTGAACTCCGTGATCAATGCCCTCAACGTGGGCTACGTCGTCAACTTCGGCAAGGGCGGCGAGTCGTTGGCAGCTGATCTCCGAGAGGTTCAGCCGACGCTGTTCCTCGGCGTTCCCCGTGTGTGGGAGAAGATGCTGGCGTCGATGGAGACTCGAGTCGCCGACGCCACGTGGTTGAAGAACCGTATGTACTGGTACTGGTTGCGACGCGGTGAACGCCTCGCGAAGCGTCGTATGCGAGGTCAGGCGGGCGTGATCGACAAGATCGTGGGAGGGCTCGGCTATCTGTTCCTGTATCGGAGCGTTCGCGACAAGCTCGGTCTGCGCCGGGTACGCATCGCCATGTCGGGCTCCGCGCCGATCGCGCCGAAGGTGCTCGAGTACTTCTGGTCGCTCGGTGTGCCGGTGCGAGAAGGCTACGGACAGACCGAGAACACCGCGCTCGCAACGTTCACGCCGGCAGACGACGTCCGGATCGGCAAGGTCGGCGTGGCCTTGCCGGGGGTGGAGCTCGCGTTCGCAGACGATGGGGAGATCCTGACCCGGTCTCCCGCGAACTTCGTGGGCTACCTGAACAACCCGGAGGCAACCGCGGCGACGCTCGATGCCGACGGATGGCTCCACACCGGCGACATCGGCTCGCTCGACGAAGACGGGTACCTCTCGATCACCAACCGCAAGAAGGATCTGATCATCACCGCAGGAGGCAAGAAGATCTCGCCGTCCGAGATCGAGAATGCCCTCAAGGTGTCACCGTATGTGCGCGAAGCAGTCCTCGTCGGTGACCGCCGCAAGTATCTGACGGCCCTCATCGGCATCGAGCTCGACACCGTGGGGGACTGGGCCAGCCGCCGATTCCTCCCGTACACGACCTACGAAGACCTGGCGTCGAAGCCGGAGGTCCGCCAGCTGATCGACGAGTGGGTGCAGCACGTGAACCGGGATCTGGCCCAAGCCGAGACGATCAAGCGCTTCGCTCTGCTCCCGAGCGAGCTCGGTCACGAGAACGGCCAACTGACGGCGACACAGAAGGTGAAGCGCGCCGCTGTCGTTGCGGAGTTCCAGGACCTCATCGAGGAGATGTACCGATGACGACACGACGCAGAACGAGACCGACATGAACGACTTCCTGCAGCTCTGCTTCGCCGGGCTCGCGCTCGGATCGCGTTACGCCCTCGTCGCACTGGGCTTCGTCATCATCTACAAGGCCACCGGGGTGATCAACTTCGCGCAGGGGTCCATGGTGACGCTCGGCGCCTACTTCGCCTACAACTTCCACAAGACCTGGGGGCTTCCGTTCGCGTTGGCGGTTGTCATGGCTGTCGTGGCAGGGGGACTCGTCGGTGCGCTCATCCAGCGGCTGCTACTGCGGCGCATGGTCGGGCGTCCGGTGTTCGGCGTGATCATGATCACGATCGGATTGCTGTTCCTGCTCACCGAGGTGATGGCATCGGTCTGGGGCTACGACGCTCGAGACCTCGGTGACCCGTGGGGCATCGACACGGTGAAGGTCGGCGGCGTCGTGCTCTCGGTCAAGGACCTCTGGGGGATCGCACTCGCCGGCGTTGTGCTGCTGGCGTTCTTCGTGTTCTTCAAGTTCTCGGGCATCGGGCTCGCCATGCGGGCCGCGGCGTTCGATCAGGAGGCGGCACTTGCCCGCGGCATCAGCGTCCGACGGGTCTTCGGGTGGTCGTGGGCGATCGCGGGAGCAGTCGCGGCCCTCGCCGGCATCTCGCTCGGTTCGGGTCCGGCCGCCGTCACGCCGAGCCTCGGACTGATCGCGCTCGCGGCGTTCCCGGCGATGATCCTGGGCGGGCTCGACTCACCCCTCGGGGCGGTGATCGGCGGCGTTGTCATCGGCGTGACCCAGACGCTGACCGCCGGGTATCAACCGGAGTACGCAGCCTTCCTCGGGACCAACTTCCACGTCGTGATGCCCTACGTCGTGATGATCGCCATCCTGCTCGTCCGACCCTATGGCCTTCTCGGCACGAAAGAGGTTCATCGGCTATGACGCCGTTTCGCAAAGACTCCGCAAATCCAACGATGGTCCGCGACTACGGCGACGATCTCCACATCTTCGCGTCGCGTCAGACCCGGGTCGCTCTCGGGCTCCTCGTGGTGCTCGCAGTGCTGGCCCCGCTGAAGCTGTCGAACTTCCAGAGCACCGTGCTCGACTACGCCGGAATCGCCTCGATCGGTGCCATTGGCCTCAACCTGCTCACCGGATTCACCGGCCAGGTCTCACTCGGCCACGCCTTCTTCTTAGGCACCGGCTCGTACACCGCGGCCTACCTCGGCGGGCAACGACACTGGCCGTTCCTCGTCTTCCTCCTCGCTGCCGCGGCGGTTGGCGCGCTCGTCGGAGCGGTCGTGGGCCCGTTCGCACTGCGTCTGCGGGGGAACTATCTCGCCATCATCACCGTCGGCCTGGTGTTCACCGGACAGCACGTTTTCGAGAGCTGGACCTCGGTCACCGGAGGGCTCAACGGCACGTCGGTGGCAGCCCCACCCAGGATCGGTCCGGTCGACTTCTCCCGTCTGGTCATCTTCGGCCACCGGTTCGGCCGCGATCAGGGGTTCCTCTTCGTCATCTGGGCCCTGGTCGCTCTCGTCGCGCTGACGTCGAAGAACCTGGTGCGTTCGCGATCCGGTCGGGCGCTGCAGGCCGTGCGCGACCGCGATGTCGCCGCGGAGGTGATCGGCATTCGACTGGCGCGTTACAAAGTGCTCGCCTTCGTCGTTTCGAGTTCCCTGGCGGCGTTGGCCGGAGCTCTTTTCGGTTCGTATCAGCAGTTCGTTGCGCCAGGAGACTTCGGCCTGGTCGTCTCCCTGCAGTACATCGCCATGATCGTGGTGGGTGGTGTCGGGACCACGTTCGGACCGATCCTCGGCGCGCTCTTCATCACCGCCATGCCGAGGCTCATCGAGCAGTTCAGCGACCGCATCCCCGGCGTGGCGTCATCACCTGGCGCGAAAGGCATCACGATCTTCTCCCTGAATCAGGCGATCTTCGGCTCGCTCATCATTGCCTTCCTCGTCCTCGAACCCCGGGGCCTCGCCGCGTTGTGGCTGCGCGTCAAGGCGTACTTCCGGGCCTGGCCCCTCAGCTACTGACTTCGACGTACTTCTCACTTCGACCACTTCACCGCCACACGTACAGAACCAACAAGGAGTTCCACCATGTCCCGATCAACCCAACTCAGAACGGCCGGCTCGGGGCGACGCCGGACCTCGACCCTTGCCGTTGCCGTCACCGCCCTCCTCACCGTCGGCCTCCCTGCGTCCACACTGTTCGCGGCGACCGCGCCGAAGGTCGGCGCTGCGTGCACGAAGGTCAACGCCACCGGCAAGGACAAGAGTGGCAAGGCCGTCGTGTGCAAGACCAAGAGTGGCAAGAAGGTGTGGCAGGCAGTCGCCACCACGCCGTCGACGGTGGCGGCGCCCACGGCCACGTCGGCTCCCGCTCCGTCGAAAGGACTCTCCAAGACTGCCGGCTTTGATGGCAAGACAATCAAGGTGGGCGTGATCACTGCGCTCAGCGGCCCGGCGGCCGTGCTCGGCAAACCACTCGCCGCGGGACAGGAAGTGTTCTGGAAGTACTACAACGAGGAGAAGGGCGGCGTTGCCGGCAAGTATCCCGTTGAGGTCGTGCTCGAGGACAACCTCTACGAGTCGAACACCACGGTGCAGAAGTACAACAAGATCAAAGACAACGTGGTGATGCTCTCGCAGGTGATGGGCACGGCTCCGACGCTTGCCCTTCTCCCGTTGCTCAAGGCCGACAACGTCGTCGCCTCACCGGCGTCGCAGGACGCGTTGTGGGTGCGTGAGCAGAACCTGTTTCCGATCATCGAGCCCTATCAGGTGGATGCGATCAATGCGATGGACTACGCCATGAAGTCGTTGGGCGGGAAGAGCAAGACCATCTGTGCGGTGATCCAGAACGACGTGTACGGAGAAGCGGGACTCGAGGGCCTGAACTTCGCCGCTGACAAGATGAACTTCGACGTCAAGACCGTCGCCAAGTACAAGCAGGGCGATCAGGACTTCACCGGCCAGGTCAACGATCTCCGGAAGGCCGGATGCCAGATCGTCTTCGCCGGCGCGCTCCCGACCGAGTTTGGCAAGATTCTCGGCACCTCTGCGCAGTTGGGATTCGCCCCGCAGTGGATCGGCCAATCGCCATCGTGGGTCGACTCGCTCCTGCTCACCCCGCTGAAGGACTACCTGACCGCACGCGTGCTGATCGTGGCGGTCGGTCCGGAATGGGGCGACCCGACCGTTCGCTCCGCCGCCGAGTATGCCGCCCGCGTGAAGCAGTACAAGCCTGACCAGAAGCCGGACTTCTACTTCACCTTCGGCTACTTCCAGGCCCAGGCCACGGCGCAGCTCCTAGAGAAGGCCGTTGCCATGGGCAGCCTCAACCGGGAGGGCATCGTGAAGGCGATGAACTCGCTCGACAAGCTGACCTTTGACGGTCTCGCCAGTGACTACCCGTACGGTCCGCCGGAGGTGCGTGACCCGTCGCGCTTCAGCACGATGTTCAAGGTCGACCCGGCGGCGCCGTTCGGACTCCGGTCCCTGCAGTTCAACTTCACGTCGGACGCGGCACGCGCCTATTCCTTCGCCAAAGCAAAGTAACCGGCGAACATCTGTCGTTACCGGAGGCGCCCGACCATGCCTCCGGTAACCTCGGGTGTCGTATGCAACTCGTGCTGGTTCGTCATGCTCAACCGCAGTGGTACGTCGACGACGTCCATCAGGGAATTGATCCGAGACTCAGCGAGCTCGGGTTCGAGCAGGCCGAGCGGCTGGCCGACGAACTCGCCGACGAGCACTTCGACGAGATCCTGGTGTCGCCATTGTTGCGGGCCCGCCAGACCGTCGCCCCGTTGCTGCAGCGACTCGGACGTGAGGAGAAGATCGCTCCGTGGTTGCGTGAGATCACCGATCCACCGGTTGAAGGACAGTCGAAAAAGGATGTGTTGGCCCTCTTCGAGGCTGAGCACCTCGCGCCCCTTTCGGATCGTTGGATCGGGCTCCCGGGCGGTGAGCGGATCGATGACTTCCACGACCGGATCAACACCGGCCTCGCCGAGTTCCTGGCACCGTTCGGCATCGGCCGCAACACCCACGACATCCCGTCGTGGACGACGACAGACTACCTGCCGACCGACACCGAAACCGGCCCTCGCATCCTCTGCGTGGCCCACGGCGGAACCAACGCCGTCGTAACGGCCGCCCTGCTCGGCGCGAATCGCGTCCCCTTCGAATGGTTCCGCTTCTGGTACGGCCACACCACGATCGGCCGCCTCACCGCCCGAGCAACGAGCGGCATCATCTACTTCGCGTTGCAGAGCCTCGAGACCCCGCACCTGCCAAAAGATATGCGTACTGCCTAAGTCTTCGGGTTCTTCCCCACGGCAGTGATGACCGCAGCGAATCGGTCGGGGATCTGCGCCCAATCGTCCGGCGACGTGATCGCGTCAAAGAAGTTGTGCTCGATGATGAACTCGTTGAAGTTCGCCGCGCTGGCCGCAATTGCTTCCTCGGCAAGACGCTCGACAACATCGCCCGCTGGTGTCGGCTGTAGCGGATACTGGGCGAACGCTCGGTGGTACACGTCGAGGGGAGCGAGCTGCTCCGGCCTGCGGCTGTTGAGCTCGGCCACCGTTGCGGCGACCCGTTCGACCGGCTGGCCGGCCGGGTTCCACGCGTCGAACAGCAGGCGGGTCCGCTCCAGTCCGGCAGGCGACCACATGCCGCTGAGGAGCGGCGGCCGTGGTCGTTGCAGCGGCTTGGGGCGGACATAGGAGGCGGGAATGGTGAACTCCGTGCCGGCGTAGACCACGGGGTCGTCGCCCCAGCAGGCCAGAAGTGCCGGTACGAAATCGTCCATGCGTCGTCCACGGGTTTCGATGTCGGTGCCGGAGGCATCGTGCTCCTCGGCGTTCCAGCCCACCCCGAGCCCAACCAGCAGCCGTCCGCCGGAGAGGACATCGATGGTCGAGAGGCGCTGGGCCAGCGGCACGGGCCAGTGGTTGCCGGCAACGAGTACCGAAGTGCCCAACGTTGCTCTCGTCGTCCAGGTCGCAACCGCAGCGAGCAGTTCGGTCGGGCCGAAGACCGCGCGGTACTGCGTAGGAATCGGCGCGCCGGCGCGTCCGCCGTAGCCCCGCCGGGGCTCGACCGGATATTGGAAGTGATCCTGCACCCACAGACTCGTGTAGCCCAGTTCCTCAGCGCGCGTGCAGAAGTGGCGCAGGGCTTCGACCGTGACGTGCTCGCCGAGCTGAGGCAGACACAGGCCGACCCCCAATGCCGTGCCGGGTACCCTCATTGTGCCGCTTCCGAGGACGTGCTCGCCTCACGCGCGGCCCAGGCCCGGGCTTCGTCGGAAGATACCCAGCGAACGGCGTTGTCGAGTACCCGACGGAACGACGCGTCCGCGTAGGTCTCCGGCCCGTCGCCGAACTGGAGATACACGAGGGGTGAGCGGCCGGCTGGCTTCACCCAGCCGACGAGGTCGCTCCCCGCCGGATGGGTC
This sequence comes from Acidimicrobiia bacterium, assembly GCA_031423635.1. GTDB lineage: Bacteria > Actinomycetota > Acidimicrobiia > Acidimicrobiales > JANYDT01 > JANLQX01. The sequence continues at coordinate 7,966 of JANPFX010000248.1, forward strand.
CACCCTTCGTTGGTGTTGCGTCGCCCGCGGATGGCCGCGTCGGCCGAGAAGAACCGCGTCGGATCGTCCATGGGGAACGTCGTGCGCATCAGGGGCACGACGTCGTCGGTCAGCACCGGATACAGGTAGAGCTCATCGGTCAGCGTGAACGAACTTCCCAGTCCTTTGCACACAGGATGCGTCGGGTCGAGCACCCGCACCTCGTGGGTGACGTTGAATCGGTAGCCGGAGTCGGGGTAGGCGAGGCCCCGAAGTGACCCCGGCTGGTAGTGGAATCGCGCGCCGATGATCTCGGCGAACTCCTCCGTCGCCGGCCACGATGCGACGGCGTGGTGGAGGAACACCAGACCCTTTCCGGCCTCCATCAACGCTCGCACACCGGACATCATCGAGTCCGGCGGCGGAGGCGTCAGCGTGGGCGGATCAGCGCGGGTGAACGTGATGCCGGGCATGTCGTAGAACACGATGGCGTCGAAGTCCGCGCACCCCTCGGGATTGAGCAGCAGCCGCGCATCGGGCTGGGGTGCGTGGGTCCAACGATCCGGCGCGATGGCGTCGAACACCGCGAAGAAGGGCTCGGCTTCATACGGATGTCCGCCCGTCAACACCAGCAGACGCGGGTCCCCGGACATGGCGGTCTATTCGTCGGCGGGGAAGTGGAACCCGGGTATGCCCTCACGGAGAATGCCCGGCGGGAGGTCCGTGAGGCCCTGATAGGTCGCTTCGGGACGGATCGGACCGGGACGGTTCCACAACTGCCACGGCACCTGCAGCTGCGCCGAGCCGATCACCGTGGAGTGGCCGCCGTCGACGGGGAGGTTGATACCGGTCACGTAGCTTGCTGCGTCGGACGCGAGGAACACGATTGGGCCGACCAGCTCGGTGTGCTCGCCCATGCGACGCATCGGATTTCGGCTGTCGATCCAGGGCCGTGTGCCCGTCAGTTCCAGGCCTTCGCGGACCATCTCGCTCATGAAGAAGCCTGGGCTGATGGCGTTGACGCGCACACCACGATCCGCCCATTCCGCGGCGAGTTGGCGGGTGAGTGCGATGACGGCAGCCTTTGACGCGTGATACGCCGGGTTGGCGAACTCCGTTGCGCCCATGCCGCAGATCGACGCGATGTTGATGATCGAACCGCTTCCTCGACCCAGCATGTGGCGGCCGACCTCGCGGGCGTAGTTCCACACGCCGACGAGGTCGACATCGACGGCGTGACGGAAGTGCTCCGACGATGTTTGCTCGCTCGACTTGCCGGTGTTCTCGCTCACGCCGGCGTTGTTCACGAGGATGTCGATGTGCCCGTGCGCTTTCGCGGCATCGGCGACGACTCGTTCGACGTCGGCGTCGCTTGTGACGTCACCGGTATGTGTGGTCACGGTCCGTCCGGTTGAGGATCGAAGTTCGGCGGCCACCTGTTCGAGTAGGTCGCCGGATCGGGCGGTGAGCGCGATGTCGGCGCCGGCCTGGGCAAGGGCCGTGGCCCACACCACACCGAGTCCGTAGGAACCGCCGGTGACGAGGGCGACCTTTCCGGAAAGATCGAAACCGCTCACGTGGCGTCGACTTTGGTGGAACTCGTGACGCGATGGTTGGCGATCATCGGGCCGCCGACCCAACCGCACAGCTGCGGATCGGCTTCTTCGATCTCACCGGAGATGTACGCCCCGTTGATCTTGAACAGACCGGTCTTGCCCTTGTGGGTGACCAGGATGTTGCCCTTGCCGTCCTGTTCGTAGATGGCGCCGGAGAAAGGGTGCTTAATCCCGTGCACTGGTTGCTCCTTCGGTGACGGGCGCGTCGGCGACCCATTCGGTGATCTTGTCGTGGAGCCATCGGACCTTCGACTCCTGGTAGTTCGCCAGGGTGACACCAGGCTTGAACGTGGATTCGAGACCCATCTGTACGTTGGGCATGTTGAAGAGGTCCTGATCGAACACCTTGCCGAGCATGCCGAGCTCCAGGGCGGCTGAGAATTTCTCATCGATGGTAAGCCAGTGCACTTCGGCGGGCTTCGGGCGCTCGCCTTTGAACGGCGACAGGAACAGGCACTCCATGATCGCCGTGCGGTGATCGTTGCCGTTCGGACGGAACCGGTAGACGATGCGGTTGAACGCTCCCCACGGATGGAAGTTCGGGAACACCGTGTAGTCGAGGCTGTCCATCATTTCGGCGTCGGACATCGAGTCGACCTTGTCGCCGACGATCGGCCGCCATCGGGCTCGGCTGAGTTCGGCACCGAGGGCTCGCATGGTCTGTCCGTCGGCGAGGGTGAGCGGCGTGGGCGCATCGACACGGGTGTCGAGCATGGCTCGAAGCATCTCCTCCTGCGTCGGCTGGTTCGGCATCAGCGGGCTCGGCGTGCCGCCCGGCGTGATCACGCGCGAGAAGGTGTCCCACACGTCGATCTGGCTGTTGGTGTCGCCCAGGTAGGTGAGGATCTGGGGGTGGGTGCCGCTCACGTGGTACGCCTCGGAGAACGCCTCCTGGGCGACCTTCCAGTTGGCCGGCACGATTTTTGCCACATGGGCCTCGGTGTAGGCGTTCTCGAGGTCCCACACGGAGAAGTGGTCGATGAACTCGCCGAGGAAGTCCTCGAGCGATCCGCAGTTCGGGTCCATGTTGATGAACACGAACCCGGCCCATGTGCCGACGCGCAGCTCCGGCAGCTTCCACTCCGCCTCATCCTCGATGTGGGGGAAGTCCCATCGGGCCGGGACGCTTTTCAGGTCGCCGTCGATCGTCCACGTGAAGGCATGGAAGGCGCAGCGAAGTTCGGCACAGTGGCCGTCGTAGTCCTTCAGACGGCGGCCGCGATGCAGGCAGGCGTTCGGGTACGCCTTGATTGCCATGTCGGTGCCCCGGATGATCAGGAACGACATTCCGGCGATGTCGTAGATCGTGTGATCGCCCGGACGCGGGATGTCTTCCTCACGGCACGCGAACTGCCATACCCGTTTCCAGATCCGTTCGACTTCGAGGTCGTGGAATTCCTTTGTGGTGTAACGGTCCTTGGAGATGTCGGCACTGCCGAGGTAGCGCGGTGACTCCATGCGCAACACGTCGGGCACGGGATGGGTGTCAGTATCGAGCAGCTGCTGATAGGTGATGCCCGGGGAGCGGGCGGTGAGCTTTTCGTTGCTTATGTTCATGAGTGACTACCTGTCGTCGTGAGGGGACGGGTGTTGCGAGTGAATGAAGCGGAGCGGAGCGGCGCAGCGGTCTGAAGCGAAGCGTTACGGGAGCGGTTCGAAGAAGTCGGCGCGTGGGGTGTGGGTGCTGTCGTACACCGGCTCGTCGCGGACAGTGAGGTACTTGCGGCTGACGGCTTTTCGGAGACCGAACTTCGCCAGCGTTGTGCGCATTTCGAGATAGTTCGGATGAGCGAAGTGCAGAGCCAAGGACGCTTCGTCGGCCCAGAGCTCATAGACCTGGATCCGTCCGTCGATCACGGGGTCTGGGCCGAAGCAATACGCCAGGCACCCGGGCTCGTCCTCGCGGGTGGCCTTCTGGATGGGTGTGGCGGCGGCGACGCACGCGTCTCGCTGGGCCGGGTCAAGGTCGATTTCTGCCGAGATGACGATCACGACACCGAGGTTAATTGATCGGCCGGTGAATTCCACTTTCGGCCGCTGGGGGTCCTACGCTCCGCCCATGCGCGCAGCGGTCATCACTGGTCTTCAGCAGGTCGAGATCCGGGAGGTCGTGGTTCCTACCCCGACCGCCGACGGGGTGGTGGTCGACATCTCGCGCTGCGGGATATGTGGCACCGACATCCATGCCTTCCAGAACGGGCATCCGTACAACCCGGCGATCTGCGGCCACGAGTGGGTCGGAACGGTCTCGGCCCGAGGCGCCGAGGTGAAGCTGCACAGCGAGGGCGACCGGGTCGTGGTCGCCGTGCCGCCGGCGTGTGGTCGGTGCACGGCTTGCATCGCCGGGCAGCCGCGCTACTGCTCCGCCGTGTTTCTGGCAGCCACGGGCCGCGACGTGCGCGATCCTCAGCACGGTGGCTTCGCGCCGCAGCTTGCGGTGAAAGCCAATCGGGTCGTCGCCGCCCATCCCGGTCTCGACGACGACGAGGCCGCACAGGTCGAACCGGCGACGGTCACGTTTCATGCCGTCCGGGCCAGCCTGCTTCGCCTCGGAGACGTTGCGGTCGTGCAGGGCGCCGGACCCATCGGCCTGCTCACCATGCAGTGGGTGAAGGCCTTCGGTGCCGGTCAGGTGATCGTGATCGAGCCGAACGACGAGCGTCGTGCCCTCGCACTCTCGCTCGGTGCGAGTGTCGCGGTTTCTCCGGGCGACGAGGCGTCCACCGCCATACGTGAACACACGAAAGGGCTCGGCGCCGACATCGTGTTCGAATGCGTCGGACGCGCCTTTGCGGTGCAGGGCGCAGTCGACAACGCCCGGCGTGGCGGCGCGGTGTGTCTGATCGGCTTCCCCGATACCGACGCAGCGATCTCCCCGGCCACGTGGCTCGTGAAGGAGATCTCGCTCACCGCGTCGCTTGCGTACACCCACGAGGAGTTCGCGCTGGCGCAACAGTTCATTGCCGACGGCCGCGTGAAGGTTGCGCCTATGCACTCCTCCACGGTGTCACTCGATGGGCTCGCCGACGCCCTGGCCGACCTCGCGAGCGGCACCTCCACCCAGACCAAGGTGTTGGTCGACCCACGATAGGGATTTCGGGTTACGACGCCGCGTCGGGTCAGACCGACACGATTTCGATGAGGTGCTCGATCCCGACGAGGTCGGCGGCGTTGCGGGTGTAGAGCTGGGCGCCGTGGGCGAGTTCGCTCCATCGGTGCCACCGGCCCGGCCGCGCCGGCACAAGCCTCGCCGCAAGCCATCCGGCGACCGTTATCTCGAACTCATCACCGGCAACCGGCGGCGTCGGGGGGCTCGATTACCTTCAATTGCATGGCCCAGAACATCTACGACGACGAGGCGTTCTTCTCCGGCTACTCAACGCTTCCTCGTTCGGTTCAGGGGCTTGACGGTGCGCCGGAATGGCCCAAGCTCCGAGCCATGCTCCCCGATCTTGCCGGCCGCTCCGTGCTTGATCTCGGGTGCGGGTTTGGCTGGTTCTCTCGCTGGGCCGCCGAGAACGGCGCAGGCGAAGTGCTCGGCATCGACCTGTCAGCGCGCATGCTCGCCCGGGCGAATGCCGACACCCACTTCTCGAACGTGACCTATCAGCGACACGACCTCGACCTCGTGGTGCTCGAGCCCGACTCCTTCGACGTGGCCTACAGCTCGCTGACCTTGCATTACCTCGAAGATCTCCCGGGCATCTTCGGCAAGGTCCGCACCGCGTTGCGGGCCGGCGGCGCCTTCGTGTTCTCGGTCGAGCATCCCCTTTTCACGGCGCCGACCAACCCCGAGTTCGTTGCGTCTCCTGGTGGTTCGCTCACATGGCCGGTCGACCGCTACCTGATCGAAGGACCTCGCGTCACGAACTGGTTCGCTCCTGGTGTCGTGAAGCAGCATCGGACGATTGGCACCTACGTGAACACGTTGATCGGTGAAGGCTTCGGAGTCGACGCTCTGGTCGAATGGGGACCGACGCCCGAGGAGGTCCAGATCACTCCGGCATGGGCCGGAGAAACCGATCGTCCGGCCTTCCTGCTGGTGCGTTCGCATCGTCGCTGACGCACCCGGCCCGACGGCGCAAAGCGACTCGGGCGCGGACCCATCGGGTGTGTGCTGCGCCGCTACCGTTGCAGCGGTGAGTTCTGATCCCGTGACTTCCGTCCCCGATGTCCATGTCGATGCGTTGCGGGCGCACCTCACCGCGCATAACGGGATCAACGGTCTCGAGGTGCTTGACCCGTCGGAGGTCGAACGTGCTGTGCGCATCTTCCACCGCGATGGTTTCGTTGTGGTGCGCGACGCGCTCGACGCAGACCAGCTCGCTCGCCTTCGGGCCGCCTCCGACGAAGCCATGCAGAGCATTATCGCGCTCGACCCGGATCGTTCGGGGAACCGGGGCTCGCACCGCTATTCCTTTGGCGGGTCGAGCATGACCCGGAGCATGCTCCACCGGCCCGAGTGGCAGATGCTCGTCGACCTGCCGACGGTGACCCCGATCGTCACGGCGATTTTCCAATCGTCGGACTACATGCTGCGCGCCGCGAGCGGCGACTTCTGTCTGCCCGGCGCAACGCAGTACCAGCCACTCCACTCCGACATCCGGGACTTCGCCGATCGGACAACGTCGCCTTTCAGTTCGTTCCACGATCCGCGTGGGCACCTTTCGATTCGTGACCTTCCGTGTCCATACGTAGCCGTCAACTTCTTGACGGTTGACGCCACGCCGCTCAACGGTCCGACGCGTCAGATCCCCGGCTCACAGCACGCGCGTGGAGCCATCCCAACGCTCGCCGAAGAGCCCGAGTGGATGCGACTCAGCACCGTGTGTCCCGCACCTGCCGGCTCGGTGCAGATCCGCGACGTGCGGGCATGGCACGGGGGCACGCCCAACGTGTCGGACCATCTGCGGGCCATTCCGAACCTGGAGTTCTACGCGCCCTGGTTCCGCGAACCCGTCATCCCCGGCATCACCAAGGCCGACCACCGCAAGCTCTCGCCCCACGCGCAACACCTGACCCGTTTTCTCGTCGCCGACTCCTCCGACGAACTCCGCACCGGCTACACGCTCACGCCGCCACGCTGAGGCATTCTCTACCATCGTGTGGCTGGTTGGCGCCGAGTTGTCGAGTTGACGACGTCGCGTCGACGACAACGTGGCGCCGATTCAACCACACAACGTCCTACTGGGAATTGCTCAACCCGTAAGGGTTCGCTTGCCGGCCTCTTCGACGAGCGCCGGCTTCGACTGGTGGAAGCGGGCCGAGCCGCCGTTCGTGGTCTGGCCGCCGTCGACGACGATCGTCTGACCGCTGAGTACCCGAGATTCGTCGCTGCCGAGAAACAGTGCCGCGTTGGCGATGTCGATCGGCATGCCGGCGATGCGGAGCGGGGAGGTCTTGCTCATGTTCTGCTCGGCAACTTCGAGGGCGGTGTGATCGCCGGTCATCACGGCGGCAGTCATGGCGGTGACGGTGTTGCCCGGGGCGATCGCGTTCACCCGGATGCCGCTCGACGCCAGTTCCGATGCCACTGACTTGGTGAGTCCGACGATCGCTGTCTTCGCCGCGGTGTACGCGTGCGGTCCGAGGCCGCCCATCACGCCGGCGGTGCTCGAGGTCGAGAGGATCGAACCGCTGCCCTGCGGGATCATCACCCGGGCGGCGTGCTTCATGCCATAGAACGCGCCGTTGAGGAGCACGTCGATCGTGAAGTTCCACGAATCGGCGGTGGTGTCGGCGATCGGACCGATGGCGCCCACGACGCCGGCGTTGTTGAACATGATGTCGAGCCGCCCGAACTCGGAAACGGCGAGATCGACCGCCGCAGCGACATCGGCTTCGGCGGTCACGTTGCACCGAATGAAGCGGGTGGACGCGCCGAGCTCGGATTGCAGGGCGCGGCCAGCGTCCTCTTGGAGGTCGGCGATGACGACGGACGCGCCTTCTTCGACGAATCGTCGAACGGTGGCCTCGCCGATGCCGCTTGCTCCACCGGTGATGACGGCGACTTTGCCTTCGAGACGTCCAGACACGGAAAAGCTCCTCTGCAGTTGGAAAAGCGCAACGTAGCCCGAGGCACCCGGCCAGGTCGATTCGGGACCCTTTCCCGACCAGCGTTGGTGCGACCCTCGGCCTTGGTGAGACACTCGGCCATGACCACCCGTCCCCGCGACCTCACGGCGAATGATCTCGTGATGAGCTATTTCACCCTGCCGATGCGTCACCCGATTGAGGACCGGATCGCGCTTGCCGCCGCTGCGGGCTTCGCCGGAATCGGTCTGTACATCGGTGAATACCAGCGGTTGGCAGCCGAGGGACGGGCCGGAGCGTGGCTGGACGAGCTTCTCGACCAGCACCAGATCGCCGTCGCCGAGATCGAAGTGGTGAGCTCGTGGGCCAGGCCGGGTAGTGACGACCGCGGGTTCGAAGCGGCTGCATGGGAGATGGCAGACCGGTGGGAGTGCCGGTACCTGCAGGCGATCGGTCCGTACGACGGTTCTGTCGACGATGCCGGCCGCGCCTTCGGCGGCATCTGCGACCGCGCCGCCGAACATGGTCTCGTCGTCGGCCTCGAGTTCCTTCCGTTCACGAACATCGTCACTGCCACCGATGCGCTGCGCATCGTGGAGGCGGCCGACCGTGACAACGGGGGTGTGTGCGTCGACATCTGGCACCACGCCAGGGGCGCGAACGACCTCTCGCTGATCGCCGAGGTTCCGCGTCACCGGGTGACCGGCATCCAGATGAATGACGGAACTCGCATGGCCCAGTTGCCCGACTACAAGGACGACTGTCTCCGCAACCGGGTTCCGCCAGGGGCCGGCGAGTTCGACGTTGTCGAGTTCGTGGCGTGTCTGCGCAAGCTCGGCGTCACGGTGCCGTGGTCACTCGAGGTCTGCCGTGACCTGTCCGGCGGCCCGACCCCGGCCGAGCACGTCAGGGCGTGTGCCGACTCGATGCGGGCGCTGCTGGTGTAGCCACCTGCGTTTGCACCGTCGACGCGCCTGCACTCCGAAACCCGGCGGAAACACCCACGGCGTACGATCCGCCCGCATGTTCGTGACCAACACATCGACCGGCCTCGAACGGTTCTGGCATCCCGTCGCCCAATCCGCAGAGGTGACGGGTTCTCCGCACCAGGTTTGGCTCCTCGGCGAACCCTGGGCGGTCGTCCGCCGCCCCGACGGTGCGGTGATGGCGGCCCGGGATCGCTGCCCGCACCGCTTCGCTCCACACGGCGACACTTCGCCTCGAACATCTCTTCACGGGGCTCGTCACGGTGTTGCTCTTCGCCGTGCCGCCCGAGACAGACGATCGCTGTCGGCTCTACACGGTGTTGGCCCGCGGTGGCCGTGAGGACCTCGTGCCCGACGACGCCGGCATGGCTGATGCACTTGCCTTCGAACAGGCCGTCCTCGACGAAGACCTTGCCCTCCAGACCAGGTTGCCCCGTTCCCTTCCCACCGACCCGACCGTCGAGCTTCATACGCGCGCTGATCGTTACGCCTTGGCCGTCCGACGAATCCTCGCCCGCTGCCTGGAGGTTGCGTCGTGAGTGCCGACGCCGTGTTCGGGCTGGGCACCATGGCGTTTGCCAGTCCGACCTCTGATCCTGTGGAGTGATTGCGGATCCTCAACCGGGCGATCGACGACGGACGCTCGGCGCGTTGGCAGAACTCGTCGATGAAGGGCTCATCGCGAAGATCGGCTCGTCGTGCTTCCGAGCCGAGGCGATCCGCCGCGCCGCCGCGACAGGCCACGGGTTTGCCTACGAGCAGGCGCCGTACTCGTTGTTCGTGCGGTCGCGTGAGCGCGATGTGTTCCCGGCGTGCGAGGAACTGCAGATCGACGTGATCGCGTGGAGCCCGCTCAACGGGGGATGGCTCACCGGGAAATACGGGGCCGGCCGCGTTCCTCCGACTGACTCGCGCGCGGCTCGCGCGGGTATCTTCGTCCGCTCCGATGATCCGGTGAAGACGGCGGCCGCCGCCGCCCTCAGGGAGCTCGCCGCGTCGGTGGGTGTGTCGCTCGCCCACCTTGCCCTCGCGTGGGTTCTGGCGCAGCCCGCGGTTTCGATCGTGCTGCTCGGGCCGCGCACGATGGCCCAGTACGACGGCCTGATCGGCGCGCGCGACGTGCGCCTCTTGCCGTCCGTCCTCGAGGCCATCGACGCGATCGTCACCCCGGGCACGACGATCGATTCGGGGAACGACGCATGGTAAGCCGAGGCGTCTGACGGAGCAGTGGGACCGTTTGGAACTCCGCCGCTCAATCCCACCGGCACGACCCAGTGGTATCGTGGTGCCATGAATGGGACACACCTCGTGGTAGTTGGGGATCGCGGTCGATTCGTCGTCCCGCAGGCTGTGCGGGAACGGGCCGGACTGGTCGAGGGGACCCCAATGGTCCTCTTCGAAACCGACAACGGTCTGGTGCTGTTGACCCGAAGCCAACTGCGGGCGCGGGTCAAGGGGGAGCTGGCCGGGCTTGACCTCGTCGGTGAACTGCTCGGCGAACGTCGCGCCGCGGCTGCAGCGGACGAGCGCGAATGAACGTTCTTGACGCCTCCGCCATCCTTGCCTTCGTGCAGGACGAGGACGGCAGCGACGTGGTCGAGGCATCACTCGTCGACGCTCGCATTGGGTCTGCCAATTGGTCCGAGGTCGCGCAAAAGGTTCTCGCTGCGGGTCGAGACTGGGAACTGGTTCGCGCCTTGCTCTCGAGCTATGACCTCCGAATTGAACACGTGACGGTCGCCGACGCCGAGTGGGCCGCACAACGATGGAGATCGGGCGAAGGCCTTTCCCTCGCCGACCGGCTCTGTCTGGCCCTCGGCGAACGGCTCGAAGCGATCGTCATCACGGCAGACACCGGATGGGGAGCGAGTGCCTCCATCCGCCAAATCCGATAGACCCGCCACGGCTACGAGTTACTGACGGGCCACCGCCCGAGTGAGGCGATAACGCCGAAGGCGCGACTCGCGACTGTGGCGTGCGAGGAGTCGTTCGGCCTGGTGTGGTTGTGCGTTGATCAGCCCGTTGCGCCAGCTCCGACGCCACCCCATGGCCATGATGCGGGCTACGAGTGGCGGGTCGAGTTCGTCGAGGAGTGGTCGGCATCGGCACCACGCGTGGTCGACACCTCGCTCGACATCTCACATGTTGCATTCGTCCATCGGGGAACCATCGGTGACCCGGGCCAGCCCGGCCTTTCGGGGTTCACCGTCCAGCGTCACGAGCACGATCTCGCGTTCCACCTTCGCTACGTCAGCAAGGTGAACGAGCAGCAGAAGCACAACCTCGGCATCGACGCCGACTTCGCCGAACGCGACACGCTCGTGGACCTTGTGCAGCCCCTGGCTTTCTCCGCGGTGCTCCGCTACGCCAACGGCGTGGAGCACATCTTGTTCAAAGGGGCATCGCCGATCGATGACCATCGGTCGCTGTTCTGGCAGGTCGCCGGTCGCAACGACGCTCCCGACGATGAGCGTTGGGCCTCGATCATCGCCATGGATCGCGCTGTCACGAACGAGGACCGGCCGTCCTCGAAGGAATCCGCCCGGACATCCCGACGGACGTGACATCCGAGGTTCATACGCGCGCCGATCGTATGACCACGGAGTACCGACGGCTCCTGGCGACAATGGTCGGTCAGAATGAGCAACCGCGCGTGCCGTGATCGGCGGGGACCTGCTCGACAACGGCGACGCCCGGCTCGCACCGTTCTGGCACCCGATCACCAGGGCATCGGATCCATGCCCTGACGAAGCCCGCCTGTTCGGCCGGGTAATCCCGACAGCGACCGGGTCGATGACGAGCCACCTCGGCCTGTCGTGGTTCGCGCCGGCCGCTCCGGTCGCACCGCTTCCGGAGGTCCCCGAAGACGACGACGAACACTTCGTCCGGGTTCCTTCGGAGCCGTGGTCATGGAGGACGGACGCAGGGCGGATGGCCGACAACTTCTGCGACCTCGGCCACCTCCCGTTCGTCCACGCCACGAGCTTCGCTGACCCGGCCGACCAACTCATCGGGCACCTCGACGTGCGACGTAACTCCACGGGATTTGACGTGATCCACGATCACGTCACCAAAAGGCTGCGCGATGCCGGGACCGGCGCACGTCGGATGGTGCTGCGCTTCGTGACCCCGTTCTCGGTGATCCTTCGACTCGAGTATCCCGAGGAGGACACGATCATCACTACAGGGTTCCTCCATCAACCGGTGGCGCCCGGTCAGACGATCCTGTGGGCGATCAACTGGCGCGACGACATCATCGACGGGCGTTGCTCGGCAGTCGAGACCACGGCGTTCCAGGAACTCGTCGGCGCCGAGGATCGTGTCGTTTTCGAACGGATCACGCCAACGGGTCTGCCGCTCGATGTCACCGCCGAGGTCCACACCCGTGCCGATGCGCCGACGCTGGCGATCCGGCGGGTCCTCGCCGACCTGCTCGGCCCGCCGCCCGGTCCGCCGGTCGGAGACCGCAGGTTCGGTTGATCTCTCGGCGGCAGTCGTGAAGCCGACGTTTGATCGCTCGCCCGGCGAACAGCGCGGAATTCGGGGCCGAGGCCAGAAGTTGTCAGAACGGGTCCCGAATGGGTGAAATTGATCTTGCAGTTAGTTTCTCCCTAGCATCGCTGCCGCTGTCACCCCTCTGGAGGTCTTTGCCATGCCCACTCGTGTCTCGGTTGCTGAAGGTGTGCTGGAGGAAACGGCCGACGGTCCCCGCTTGAAGGGCAGTCGCTGCGTCGACTGCGGAACGTTTGCGTTCCCGGCCCAGAAGAGCTGTCAGAGGTGCTCAGGCACGAACATCGAGCCGACCCTGCTGGCAGATAAAGGCAAGCTCTGGACCTTCACGATCCAGGGCTTTCCTCCCAAGTCACCGCCCTATCGCGGCAACGCCGACCTGGCCACCTTCGTCCCCTTCGGTGTCGGCTACGTCGAACTGCCAGGTGAAGTGAAGGTCGAGACCCGCCTCACGGAGTCTGACCCGGCGAAGCTGCATATCGGCATGGAGATGGGCATGGTCCTCGAGACCATCGGCGTCGACGCCGACGGAAACGACCTCGTCACCTTCGCGTTCGCCCCCACCGGCAACTGACCGCACTCGCATCTCCCCAACGCACCCCAACGCACCACGAGAACGAAGGAATCCTGATCATGAGTAACAGCACCGAAGTGGCGATCGTCGGCATCGG
>JANPFX010000249.1:0-16948 GCA_031423635.1 Acidimicrobiia bacterium
CTCGAACGCGCCGAGCTCGTTGGATGCGCCGATGAAGACGTTCTCGGTGGCCAGCACCCGCCCTCGCTGCTCGGGAGGGGTCACGAGCGGAACGAGCGTGGTTCGGACGAACACGCTGACCGAGTCACCGGCGTTGAGGAGCACGAAGGCGACGAGGGCGATCCACACGTTTCGCGTGACCCCGAGCAGGACCGTGGCGGCACCGAACACTCCGACGGAGACAAGCAGCACCTGACCGACATGTCGACGGATGGGCCGCACGGCCAGGAGCAGAGTGACAACGGCCGCCCCGGCACCGCCGGCGGCGCGCAGATAGCCGACCCACACGTCGTCGACTTTCAAGATCTTCTCGACGATGGCTGGGAGCAATGCGACAGCTCCGCCAAAGAGCACGGCGAAGAGGTCGAGAGAGATCGCGCCGAGCAGAACCGGCGTGCGACGGATGAACCGGAACCCGTCGAGGGCCGCGGTCAGCGTCGGACGCTCCTGCTTCGTACCCTCGGGATGGAGAAGATGGGCGCGCCCGATCGAGCGGGGAATGAGCGAGACGAGCGCGACCGAGCCGGTGAAGCACACGGCGGCTATCTCGTACGGGAGCGAACGACTTGCGCGATTCGCAAGCGCGCCTACGACCGGTCCGATGATCGCGCTGCCCTGCCAGGCCAGCGACAAGGTGGCGACGACACGGGCGAGTTGGCCGGGAGGTGCCGCCGCCGGAATGAGGGCTCGCATCGCCGGCGCACCAAAGCTGCGCGTCGTGCCGTAGAGCGCGGCGAACACGAAGAACGGCACGACGCTCGTCGGACGATCCCGCACGAAGACCGCGAGACCGAGGAACACCAGGATCTCGAACGAGTACACGACGGCGACGACTCTCCGGCGATCGAAGCGGTCGGCGACGACGCCCGTGATCAGCACGAAGGCGATGCTCGGAAGGAACTCGGCGAGACCGAGCAGGCCCAGATGGAACTCGCGCTTCTCGACCTTGAAGACCTGGATGCCCAGTGCGGTGACGGCAGCCATGCCGCCGAACGAGGCGAGCGCCATCGCGGTGACGCCGAGAACGGCCGGACGCCACGAATGCTCGTGGACAGGTTCGGGAGAATTCGCAGTCATCGGTACTTTCGGAGCGGAGCGGGACCGTTGACCGTAGCCCGCGGCGGGTTCACCACTTGGGCTGAATGGTCAGCCGGGGCCCGTACTTGGGGGGACTGATTCCCGCGGCGGCGATCAGACGGAGGACGCGTCCGCGGTGGGGCCGGAACGGCTCGAGCAGCTCCACCATCCGCTCGTCGGTACCCCGAGGCTCGCCGGCGAGCGCCCAACTCGCCGAGTTCTTCAGGTGGTAATCGCCGACAGACACCGCGTCAGCGTCTCCGAGGGCGGTCTGCGAAACCTCCGAGACGGTCCACTCGCCGATTCCCGGGAGTGCCTGCAGGCGTGCCCGGCCTTCGGCAAGAGGCATCTCGGCTGCTTCTTCGAGGCGCCGGGCATACGCGGCGGCGCGTCGAATGGTGTCGGATCGCTTCCGTTCGACACCGCACGCGTGGAACACGTGGCTCGGCGTCCCGGCGACCACCTGCGGGTCGAGCGGGAGGACGAGGCGATGCTGGGCGAAGGGTCCGGGAGCGGGTTCGGACAACCGGGCGAGCAGCGATCCGAAGGACTGCCGTGATTCGAGCCCGGTGACCTTCTGTTCGAGGATCACCGGAACGAGCATCTCGAAGACCGCCTGCGTACAGGGCACCCGCATCCCGGGGAAGCGGCGGTGCCACCCGTCGACCTGGGCACTGACGCTCGGGAAGGTGCTGTGGTCGTCGCCGCCGCCGATCAGTACGGGTGCCCGTTCACAGAGCCACTCCGCCCCCGGCCCCCACGCCTGAACCTCGACCCGCCCGGCGAGCAGGCGAAGCAGCTGCGTGCCCGGTCCGAGGGGCGTACGCGTGGCCCGGAGCACCTCAGTGCGCAGCACCCACATCGTTCGGTCCCGCCGTCCACGCCAGAGCACGCCCAGGGTTTGGCGTAAGTCGGTCGGATGGACCGGCGTGAACGTTCTCGTGCAAGCCGGGAGCAATGGTGCGAGACCTCAGACGAACCGGTTGGGAGGCAGCAGGTCGCGACCGTGGAGGTGGGTCAACTCGTTCATGGATCGCAAGGTGCGATGCCCCCTCGACGAGGCCATCACGCGATGGATCGACGTGTACTCCGGGTGGAAGAAGCCGCCGGGCCGCGGGAGTTCGAGGATGTGGGCCAGGTAGGCACCGATCACCCCGCCGTGGCACACCACGGCGACGCGCTCGCCGGGATGGGCGTCGATGATCCGGTTCATCGCGGCGACGACGTTCTTCTGAAACGTGACCGGGTCGCTGGCGCCAACCCATTC
The DNA here is from genome assembly GCA_031423635.1 of Acidimicrobiia bacterium. Taxonomy (GTDB): domain Bacteria; phylum Actinomycetota; class Acidimicrobiia; order Acidimicrobiales; family JANYDT01; genus JANLQX01. Next base: position 2,384 of record JANPFX010000249.1, read on the forward strand.
GCCGGCCATCATCGCCTGCCACATCGGGTGGTTGCTGGCCTTGAGCTCCTCGACCGGGATGTAGCTGTTGGAGTCGCGATCCCACTCGGCCAGATCGTTGTCGACGGAGACATCGAGACCGGTCCGGTCGAGCAGAGGCTGGGCGGTCTCCCTCGCACGGGCCATCGGTGACGACCACACGGCGTCGATTCCTTCGGCGGCGAGGTACTCCGCGAGCGCATCAGCCTGCCGATGTCCGAGCTCGTCGAGCCTCGGATTGGCGGCACCCTCCTCGACGATCACCTTGCGTGGGAGGGCATGTCGGACGATCAGGAGTTCCATGGTGGGTTCCGAGGGTACCGGCGCTTGCCGGTGGACACCGAAACCTCGGGTGTCGGGGTGGTCTTGCGACGTTGGGTCTGCACGGCGAGTTCCGCCTGCAGCTTGGCGAATCCGAGGTAGCGCTCCTCGGTCAGGTCGCCCGCTGCGAGCGCCTCACGGATGACGCATCCAGGCTCGGTCCCGTGCGAGCAGTTGGTCAAACGGCACTGGTCGGCCAGCTCGGCGACGTCGTCGAACACCTCCCCGAGCATGTCACCGTCGGCCTCGTCGTCGGAGCTCCAAGGTGCGACTTCACGGATCCCCGGCGTGTCGATGAGCATCGCACCCGAGGGGAGCACGACCAGTTCGCGCCACGTGGTGGTGTGTCGGCCACGGCCGTCCGAGTCACGTACTTCGCCGGTCTTCAGCCGCGCGTACCCGAGGAAGCTGTTGGCCAGCGTCGACTTGCCCGCTCCCGACGGGCCGATCACGACGAGGGTCGCGCCGCGGACGTTCCACTTGTCGAGCTGATCGACGCCCTCACCGGTCCGGGCGTTGACGGCGACCACCGGAACGCTGCGGGCGATCTGCTCGACCCACGACATGTCGGTGTCGAGGTCGGACTTGGTCAGGACGAGAACCGGTGATGCCCCGCTGGCGGCGACGACGGTGAGCTCGCGCTCGGTGCGCCGAGGGTTGGCTTTGGCATCGCCGGGCACGCACACGAACACCGTGTCGACGTTGGCGGCGATGACCTGCGCTCGGGACGGGTCGCCGCTCGCACCACGGACGAGCACGCTGTGGCGCTCGAGGACACCTTCGATCGACCCGCTCCCTTCCTCGAATCTCGGAGTTACGAACACCCAGTCGCCGACGGCAAGTCCGTGTTCGTTGCGCAGCGTGGTGCGCAGCCTCCCTCGGAGCCCGCACAGGAGGTCGATCGTCTCGGTCCGCACGGTCCAACCGCCGCGATCGTGTCGCACGATCCGGCCGGCAACCGTGCCTTCGGGCAGAACCGACGACGAGTCACGTTCCCTTGTCCATCCAAGACCGACGAGAGCGGGGAATCGCCACACCGCTGGACTGGCGTCAGGCATGCACGGCTTCGATCATCTCGTCGCAGTTTCGCGACCGCACCGGTCACTGCTGACGGCGACGGCGTTCATGTCGCGACTCCGGCATGGAGGAGCGCCGCCGCCCAGGTCGCGTTGTCGACGAGGAGCGCTCGGAATCCCATGAGCGCTTTGATCCGGTTGAGTCCCAGCGCACCGACGAGCAGGTCACCCTTGCGATACAGCGCCACGCCGACGCCCGAAGCGGGGTCACCGTCGACCACCCGCACTTCGTCGAAGCCGGTCGACCGGCCGAGGAATTGGATCTTGGTGCTGTACTGGTCGCTCCAGAAATAGGGGACCGGTGTGAACGGCGCGGTACCGCCGCCCAGGGTCAGGGCGGCGTGTTCGGCCATCTCGACCGCATTGGTCCAATGCTCGATCCGCATCACCTCGCCGTAGCGGTCGTTCGGCCAACGCGCGACGTCGCCACAGGCAACGACACCTCCGACCACGCGATGTTCAGTATCGACCACTCGACAAGCGGAATCGCAGAGGACCCCGTCGGCTACTGCGACGCCGGATCCCTCCAGCCATCCGGTGTTCGGCGAAACTCCGATCCCAACGACGATCACATCGGCGGCGATCACCGAGCCGTCGGCGAGGTGCACGCCATCGGCTTCGATGGACGCAACGCCGATTCCAAGGATCAGCCTGGTCCCGTTCCGTTCGTGCAGTGCGGCGCACGCCGTTCCCATGGCCTCGCCGAGTTGGCGTTCCAGCGGCACCGGAGCGGCTTCGACGACGGTCACTTCGCAGCCCTTGGACCGGGCGGTCGAGGCGACTTCGGCGCCGATGAAACCGGCGCCAACCACGACGACGCGCGCTCCTTCGACCAGCCGAGGGGCCAACGCCTCGGCGTCGTCGAGGGTGCGGAGGGTGAACACCGGTGCACCCTCGGTGTGGGGAAGACGACGGACGGAGGTGCCGGTGGCGATGATCAGCGAGTCGAAGGCGAAGGAATCGGCGTCGGTGTGGACGCTTCGAGTGCTGAGGTCGAGTGATGTCGCGGTCACGCCGGGATGGTGGGTGATGTCCTGGTCGACGAACGCCGTGTCCGAACGAGTGAGCCAGAGCCGATCGCGATCGGCGACACCGGCGAGGAACTGCTTGGACAGAGGTGGCCGGTCGTAGGGCCGGTGCGACTCGGCGCCGAGCAACGAGATCGGTCCCTCGTGGCCGTTTCGACGAAGTGCTTCGGCGCAGCGAACCCCGGCGAGCGAGGCGCCGACGATGACTACCCGCGACATCATCACGCTCGCACAGCGCTCATCCTTCGACGGTGATCGCTTGGGTCGGACAGAGCATCGCGGCTTCGGCGACGTTGGCGCGGTGCTCCTCGCCGGGCTCCTCGATGAGGACGTAGAGGAACCCGTCGTCCCGGACTTCGAACACCTCGGGCGCTGCGCTCATGCACAACGCGTTGGACTGGCAGCGATCGAAGTCGACGGTGATCTTCATGCCCGAATCCTACGTAGTCGGGGCCACGGGCCGGAACTTTGGCTGTCGAAGAGCTCGCCGCACGATGTCCGTCGCCACCGTGCGTGCCGAGATGCCAGGATCGAGCCATGACCGACCGTCCTGTCACGCTGACCACGGGCCTCCCGGAGACGATTCTCGACCTCGAACCGCCGGACGCACTCCGGGCGCTGTCCGAGGCACTCGCCGTCGCTGATCCGGCCGCACGGCGCGACGCGGTCTCGCTCGTGGTCGCGCGGTTCCCGCGCATGCTCGATGCGTGGGCCCAGGTGGGCCGTCTCGGCCGGGACCCGATCGAGCGGTATGCGGCTCATCGTGTCGGGTACCACCGGGGACTGGACCGACTGCGGGCTTCCGGATGGCGGGGAAGCGGTTTCGTCCGATGGCGGAACGTTCCCAATCGAGGCTTCCTCCGGGCCCTCGATGGGCTTCGCCGGGCGGCCAGCGAGATCGGGGAGGCTGACGAGGCCGAACGCTGTGCGACGTTCCTCCATCAGCTCGACCCCGACTGGGATCGCCGTCCCGATGCCGACTGAGGTGTCAGTGCTCCCCGGCGCAACAGTCGATCGCCTCGCCGGCCTCGACATCAGCCCGGCCGACATCAGGGCGGCCCTCGCCATGGTGACCGGGACGGTCCACCGCACGCCGCTGATCCGCTCCGTCACCCTCGATGGACGAACCGGCGCCACGGTGTTCTCCAAGGCCGAGAATCTCCAGCGCACAGGGTCATTCAAGATCCGGGGCGCGCTGCACCGTCTGCTCCGGCTCAGCGCGGCAGAACGCGCCGCCGGGGTCGTTGCGTTCTCCTCCGGCAACCACGCCCAGGGCGTGGCGCTGGCGGCCCGGCTCGTCGGCGTGAAGGCCACGATCGTCATGCCGACGGACGCTCCGAAGGTGAAGCGAGAGGCGACCGCGGCCTACGGCGCCGAGATCGTGGAGTACGACCGGGCCACGGAAGACCGGGAGGCCTTGGCTGCCCGCATCGTCGCCGAACGGGGCGGCACCGTCGTGCCGCCATTCGACGATCCGTTGGTCATTGCCGGGCAGGGTACCGTCGGGCTGGAGATCGCCCAGCAACTCCGTGCCCGGGACATCGTTCCCGACATCGCGGTGCTCCCGGTCGGCGGGGGAGGGCTGGCGAGTGGCATCGCCATCGCCCTGGTCGACGCGTTCCCGGCGATCCGGGTCGTCGGCGTCGAACCGACCACGGCCGACGATGCCCGGCAATCGCTGCTTGCCGGCTCGATCGTCACGATCAATCAGCCGGTGACCATCGCCGACGGTGTCGCAACCCGAGCCGTAGGCACACATACGTTTCCGATTCTTCGTACTCTGCTCGATGACATCGTGACTGTCACGGACGAGGAGTTACTACGCGCACTGCGTTTCGTGCTCGAGCGGATGAAGCAGGTGGTGGAGCCGACGGGGGCCCTCACCACCTCGGCGCTGCTCGAAGGACGGGTCGACGTGCAAGGCAAGAACGTGGTGTCCATCCTCTGCGGCGGCAACCTCGATCTCGGGTTGCTCGGAAGACTGAGCCCAGCATGACCACGCTTGCCGAAGATGTCGCCTTTGCGCTCCGACTGGCAGACGCCGCCGACGAGATCACGATGGAGCACTTCCGCAACCTCAGCCTCGTGGTCGAACGCAAGGCCGACCGCACCGAGGTGACCGTCGCCGATCGCGGGGCGGAGGACGCCATCCGATCGCTCATCGCGATCGAACGCCCCGACGACGGAATCCTGGGGGAGGAACACGGCACCGTCGATGGGACCTCGGGCTACCGGTGGATCATCGACCCGATCGACGGCACGAGCAACTACGTGCGCGGGGTCCCGCTGTGGGCGACGCTCATCGCGTTGGAGCGTGACGGCAAGCTCATCGTCGGAGTGGCGTCGTGCCCACCACTGGGGCGTCGGTGGTGGGGCGCTATCGGGCTCGGGGCCTGTCTGAACGGAGAGGCGATCCGTGTCTCCGCCGTCGCCGAGGTCGACGACGCGTTCCTCAGCTACTGCGAGAGTCCGGAGTGGGAGTCGAAGGGCCGCCGATCGGGGGTTGATTCGCTGCGCCTCTCGGTGACCAGGGAGCGGGCGTTCGGTGACTTCTGGCAGCACATGCTCGTTGCCGAGGGAGCGATCGATATCGCCGTCGAAGCCGTTGTGTCGCTTTGGGATTTGGCCGCCGTTCAGGCGATCGTCGAGGCGGCGGGTGGTCGCTTCACCGATCTCGACGGGAACGCCACCGCCGACGGCGGGAGCGCAGTGTCGACGAACGGACTCTTGCACGAGGCCGTGCTCCGCACGCTGAACGGTTGACGATGCCATCGCGAGATGCACAGAGGTGCTTCAGCCCGATCTCGCGAACTCCATCGACGGGTACTACGTGCGCATAGCAACAGTCAATCTTCTCCACGGTCGCTCGCTGACCGATGGTCTTGTCGACACCGGGCGCATGAGTCGAGCAGTCCACGACCTCGGTGCATCGCTGGTCGGGCTGCAGGAGGTGGACCGGAATCAGCATCGCTCCGGAAACCTGGACCAGACTGCCGCTATCGCATCGGCGATGGCAACCGTGACCGGCGGCGCGAGCTATCGCTTCGTTCCTGCGATCGTCGGAGAACCCGGAGCACGCTGGACGGCCGCGGGGCCAACTGATCCCCTGAGCGGACATGATCTGGAGTCGGCCGACGGGTTTGCGCCCGCGTACGGGATCGGAATGATCTCGCTTCTGCCCGTCGACTCGTGGCATGTCGTTCGTCTGACTGCCGCTCCGGTTCGGTCACCGATCCTGCTGCCGGGAACCCGGCGTCCGATGCTGCTCCCGGACGAACCGCGGGTGGCGCTTGTCGCGGTGCTGCCCGACGGGGCTGCCCCGTTCCGGACCGTCGCGACAACGCACCTCTCGTTCGTTCCGGGATGGAACCTCCGTCAACTCCGCCGGGTGCTCCGCGCACTCGCCTCGCTCCCGGGTCCCCGTGTCCTCCTCGGTGATCTCAACCTGCCCCACGCCGTGGTGTCGCGTGGTTCGCGCGGCTGGACGTCACTGGCCCAGACGCCCACCTACCCCGGACCCGACCCCAGGATCCAGTTCGACCACATCCTGACCGACACCGCATCTCTCACTGCGGGATCATCGAGCCGTGCCGTGGCCATGGCCATCTCCGACCACCGCGCCCTCGTCACGGACTTCCGCTGACTCACGGAACGTGCCTCGTCGAGCGGGATCAACCGTCACCCGCGGTCGCTCCCCGCCCGGCAGCGAGCGAGAATGACGAGGTGGATGCAATCGTGCTCGCCGGCGGGGCCAGCCGTCGTATGGGAACGGACAAGACCCGCATTCTGCTGGGAGGTCGGACGCTCCTCGAGCACAGCATCGACGCCGTACGTCAGGCCGGTGCCCACCGGATCGTCGTGGTGAACCGCGACGGGGACCGTACCGGCCTGGCCGAAGGTGTCGTCGTCGTGGCCGACTCCATGCCCGGCAGTGGTCCGCTCGGCGGGATCATCGACGGACTCCTCCACCTCGCCCGGCAAGATCTGCTCGATTCGAACGACGGAGACGAACCTTCGGGTGGGGACGTGGTCGTCGTCGTTGCGTCCGATCACCCGGAGCACGATCCCCGCGAGCTGGCCTTCGTCGCCTCGCTGCTGCGTGCCGCCTCTCCAGAGACTGCGGCCGTCATTCCGGTCGTCGACGGGCGCGACCAGACCTTGCACGCGGCCTATCGCCGATGGTTGGCCGAACCGCTCGCCGCGCAGTTCGCAGCCGGAGAGCGATCGCTCCATCGGGCCCTTGATGCCCACCCCACGGTGCGGACCACGCGCGCGGGATCGGCGCGGCGCTCCTACCGTGACCTCGACAACCCGACCGACCTCGAGACGTACCGGTCAGAGTCTGCGGGTGTCCGGGAAGGACACACCGGGTAGTCTGGCGACGATGAACGACCCCGTGCCAGGGATCGGGGTCGCCGAACTCGGAACTGCGTTGCGCGTCGGTGGAATCCTGATCGACGTCCGCGAGCCCGACGAATACGTCCAAGCCCATGTGGGCAGTGCGCGACTCGTGCCGTTGCAGAACGTCCCCCAGGTGATGGCGGAGCTCCCCGGGGATGCGCCGGTCTACGTCATCTGCCTCAGCGGTGGCCGCAGTCACCATGCCGCGTCCTTCCTGCGCAGCCAAGGCATCGACGCGGTCAACGTGCTCGGCGGCACGGCCGCGTGGATGCGCGCCGGCCTGCCCTACGTGAGTGGTTCCGATCCCGGCGAACTCGAAGCTTCGGACACGGACCAACGATGATCCGCCAGTCGTCCGGCCCGAGTTCCGCGCACGCCGAAGTCACCGGCCTCGTCCGCATCGACACCGACGAGGCCCTGGACAGGCTGATCGACGAGCTCCTCGGTCAAGACGCCTACGCCATCGACACCGAGTTCCTCCGTGAGCGCACCTATTACCCGCAGCTCGCGTTGGTGCAGATCGGTTGGGAGGACCGCGTCGCCATCATCGATCCGCTGATCGTCGACGTCCGGCGGCTCCGGCGCCTCCTCGAGAGCGACGTCGTCGCGGTGTTCCATGCCGCCGACCAGGATCTCGAAGTGCTCGACCTCGAATGCGGCGCGATCCCGCGTCGGATGTTCGACACCCAGCTCGCCGCAGGATTTGTCGGTTTCTCCACGCCGTCGCTCATGACCCTGGTCGAACGCCTGGTTGGCGTCAAGCTCTCGAAGGGGGACCGTCTCACCGACTGGACGAAGCGGCCGCTGACCGAGGCCCAGATCCGCTACGCCGCCTCCGACGTGGTGCATCTCCTCGAGATACGGCGCCTGCTGACCGCCGAACTCGAGGCCAGCGGGCGGATGGGCTGGGTTGACGAGGAGTGCGAGATCCTCCGCGTTCGGCAGCGGGGAAACAACGACCCGAACATCGCGTGGTGGCGCCTGAAGGACGGGCGGGTTCTACGCGGCCGTGACCGGCTTCTTGCCCAGGAGATCTGCGCGTGGCGAGAACGGCGTGCCCAACACGATGATCGGCCGGTCCGGTTCGTCCTCCCCGACCTCGCCGTCGTGGCCATCGCCCAAGGCCATCCGAAGACCACTCCGGAACTTTCGAGCCTGCGCGGCATGGACGGTCGCTACACCAGGTCCCACGGCGGGCAGGAACTGATCGACTGCGTCACCCGTGCCGAACAGCAGTCGATGGACTCGCTCCGGCTACCGGACCCGGACGACTTCGATCGACGACTGCGTCCGGCTCTCACCCTCATCTCGGCGTGGGTCGGGCAGTTGAGCCACGACGTCAAGGTCGAGGCGTCGCTCCTCGCCACCCGGTCCGACCTCGTCGCATTCCTTCGGGGCGATCCCGGGGCGCGCTTGGCGTCCGGATGGAGGAACGAGATCCTTGGTGACCGGGTCCGACGGGTGATCTCCGGGGAGGCGGCCATCGCGTTCGATCGGGTCCACGGACTCGTTCTCGAGCAGCGCTCCGGCGACGAACTGGTCGTCCCGCTCGCCCTGCCGAGCTCGGCGTGGGAGACCGATGCACCCGATCATCGTCTCGAGGGCTACGACGAGACCCCGGGCCCCTGATCGCCCTCTTTCCGCTGCTCAGTGGCCCCTTTCGGGTGATACCCGATCGGACGGACCGCCTCGCCTACGCTGATTTCCCGCAAGTCGATCGCTTCTCGCTCACTGGTTCCTCATGCGGGCACCGAAGACTCGTACCCGGCCACCTGGGACTTCCCCAATCGAAGGAGACCGCCACCACATGCTCACTGCCCGTTTTCGCCATTCTCGCCTCGCCGCCGCGTTCGCTCTCGGCGCTGCCTCACTCGTCGTGGCGCCTTCTGTCGCCCAGGCGCAGGCGACGCCGTCGATCGTGCCGCCCGGCGTCACGAACGCCTGCCTCGGCTACCCGCAGCTCACGACCGTCGCCTACCTCAACGAAGGCAAGTTCGGCTCGGTGATCCGGGTGTATGCGAAGCCCGACGAGACCTCGCAGCTCATCGCCAGCCTCGCCGTGGGTCAGGAGATCAAAGGCCGGCCGACGTTCACCGTCATCGGCACCGACGGCGACTGGGTGCACGTGAACGCTCCGGTGCGCCCGAACGGCACGACGGGCTACGTCCGGAAGAAGGACGTCAAGACGTACCAGCATCCGTGGGCGATCGTCATCGAACTCGGGCGCAAGCAGCTCACCGTCTGCAACTCCGGTCGCCCAGTGCAGCGAGAGAAGATCGGTGTCGGAACGGCAGACCGACCCACACCCACGGGGGCCTGTTTCACCGTTGAACTCATCAAGACGCGAAAGCCGAAGGGTGCGTACGGCCCGTACGCCTACGGGCTGTCCTGCTTCTCCGACGTCGTTTTCAGCTTCGGCGCCGGCGGTGATGGCCGGCTCGGTATCCACGGCACCAACGCGCCGACGAAACTCGGCACCGCCGTTTCGAGCGGGTGCATCCGGGTGGGCAACGCCGGTATCACCAAGATGGCCAAGACCCTTCCCGTGGGTGTGCCCACGTTCATCATCTCCTGAAGGCTCCGTCGGACCGCGCCTTCCAGCACCGGCGGCGGCGACGGACTGCTCGTCAGGTGCTGGCTTGGCTGGCGTCACCATCAACGTCCGTCTTGGCGGATTTGGTGAACGACACGCTCAACAACTTCCGAGGAACCCTCAAGCAAGGTTGATTCATCGTCGAAGGAGCATTCAGCTCAATGGAAAGCGAAGCTGAGATGTCGCTTGAAGGTTTCGACGGTCGCCCATTGGTGAGCGTGATCATCCCAACGCGGGACCGTCCGGCCTACGCCGCGCGGGCAGTCGCGTCGGCGCTGAGTCAGCAAGATGTGCGAGTCGAAGTTGTCGTGATCGACGACGGGGGCCGAGTCCCGCTGCTCGACCGCTGGCACATCGTCGATCCGCGGGTGCACGTCCGACGAAACGACACTCCACGAGGCGTAGCGGCAGCTCGTAATCGAGGGATCACCGAGTCACAAGGGTCGTGGATCGCCTTCCTCGACGACGATGACGTGTGGGCACCGAACAAACTGCGACTCCAACTCGATGCCGCGAGCCTCGCCGATGCGTCGTGGTGCATCGCTTCCGCAGTCATCGTGGACACGCGTTCGGTCACGGAGTCCTTCAACCTCTGCGAGCCCGATGCCGCCGCCGTCCTTGCTGGCCTGTGCACGCGCAACGCCGTTCCTGGCGGCGGATCAGGCGTTTTGGTGAAACGATCGATGATCGAGCAGGTCGGCCACTTCGACGAATCACTGTCGATGGCGGCCGACTGGGAGATGTGGCACCGCCTCGCGCACTCTTCAGACTGCGCGATCGTGCCGGACGCGTTGATCGGCTACCTGAGACACAACACGAGCATGACTGCAACGTTTCTCGACCATCAGTCAGAAATCATGAGATTCGACGTCGCTGCGGCAACGTACTGCACCGCAATGTTACAAAAGCGACGCTTGGGCTATCTTGAATGGATCGCCGATCAGACGGCGCCATACGACAGGTGGAAAGCAGCGAGGCTTAAATTTCTCGTCGCCATTCGACGACGTTCGCCAAAGACACTGTTGATGGCCGTGCGTTTCCTCCTTGTTCCATCGCACGTCGAATTGCGACGACTGGTCCTCCGTAGACCGTCTGCGCTAGCCGCACTCTCCACGCCGGACTGGGTTCTTTCCCAACACAGCAATCCGACGATCCAGTACCTTTCGGAGGCGACTGAAAGATGACTGTGCTGATCATGGAGCCGCGGTTTCGAAAGCAACGGTACGCGTTCGAACTATGTCTCCATCTCGTCGGGCGCGAGTTTCGTACCCGTTATCGCCGATCTCTCCTCGGATGGTTCTGGTCAGTAGCGGTGCCGTTGTTCCGGTTCGCCGTCCTCGGCGTCGTGTTCGGCAAGCTACTCAAGAACGACACAACGAACTTTGCGTCATTTCTCTTCTCGGGCCTGATCTTCTGGCAGTGGTTCGCGAGCGGTGTCGCTTCAGCAACGAAGTCGGTTCTTCAACGCTCGGATCTCCTGCTTCGCCCCGGACTGCCGCGTTGGACCATCCCCCTCACGTCCGTGTTGACCGACGGAATAGACCTGGTCGCATCCCTGCCGGTGTTGTTCCTCGTGGTCGTTCTCGACGGTGGATCGCTCACACCTTGGCTGCTTCTCCTCCCTTTCACGCTTGGCATCGAGTTGCTTCTGATCCTTGGCCTGGGGATGCTGCTGTGCGCGGGGAATGTGTATCTGCGAGACATTGGATTCTTGGTCGACATCAGCCTCCTTATGGGCTTTTATGTGACGCCAATATTCTACTCAATCATGAGTATACCGCAGAAGTGGCGATGGATTATCGAGTGGAATCCCATGGCAACGCTTTTGCAAACACAACGCGACATCGTCCTTCTCGGTCATGCTCCTTCGTTCGTGTCGCTCTTTCGAGTCGCTGCCATCGCCCTCGCAGTATTCGCTGTCGGCGCATCTGCCTACAAGTATGCGAGTCCGGGATTCGTGGACGAACTGTGATCGCAATATCTGTCCAGCAGGTCTCCAAGCGTTTCCGGCGAAGTACGACGGGAGGGCCGCGAACCCTTCGCGATGTCGGCCTCCACAAGCGGGTTGAACACTGGGCGCTACAAGATGTGTCGCTCGACGTACGGGCCGGCGAGAGCGTCGGCCTCATCGGGCTCAATGGCAGCGGGAAGTCGACGCTGCTTCGGGTCATTGCCGGTACAACACGGGCCACACGAGGGACGGTTCATACGCAGGGCGTGATCGGAGGCCTCCTTGCGCTCGGCAGTGGCCTGGATTCGTCCCTCTCCGCCGAGGAGAACGCGATCACGGGTGCCATCCTCGCTGGCGTACCACGGAGGCTCATTCCCGGGCTCCTTCCGAACATCGCCGCATTCGCCGAGTTGGAGGGGGTCTTCCACGAACCGATGCGCACCTTCAGTGACGGCATGAAGCTTCGGCTGGCGTTCTCCACGGCGATCCACGTGAGCCCGCAGATTCTGCTCATCGATGAAGTGCTCGCGGTCGGCGATGCTCGATTCCGCGAGAAGTGCATCGATCGCCTCCGGTCGATGCGAAGCGACGGCATGACGTTCGTGATCGTGTCGCACGCCCTTTCCCAGATCGAGCAACTCTGCGACCGGGTCGTCTGGCTGGACCACGGCGCAGTGCGATTCGCCGGCCCCACCGCTGAGGTGCTGAAACGCTACGAAGACTCGAACGCTCCGGAGGCGGTCGAACGCGAAGCATCGACGGGCCACCGCCGATTCGGAACCGGATCCTCCGTCGTACTCGAAGGAATCGACATCATCCGGTCAACGACGAACCAGCCTGTTCGCGTGCTGCGATCGGGTCAGCCCGTCAGCATCGTCGTCCGGCTTCGCAACAGTGCTGCGGCGGCCCACCGCGAAGCCCGGGTCGCGGTCTCCATCCATCGGGCGTCGGACTACAGCCGACCGGTCGACGTGAGCTCGCTCGTCACGCTCAACAGCGGGTCCATCGAGCTGCGGCTCGACCTGGATCGACTCGACCTGGCCAACGGCGACTACTGGCTCAGCGGTGGGGCCTTCAGCGTCGACTTCGCGGAATGCTTTGACTACGCGTGGGAGGCCGTGCCGCTGACGATCGACGGGCCTCACGAGGCCGGACCGCTCGTGCCACCGATGAGATGGTCGGTGCATGAGCACGGAAACCAGCGGACGGAACCGCCGTCGCTCAGCCCCAATTCGACCGCGAATCCGCAGGAGCGGTGATCATGGAACGCAACACCCGCGTCGATCGGATCGAAATTCTCGAGGTCTTCCTCGACTTTGCACCAGTCGCCTGGCCGGTGGCAGCCGAGCGAACAACCCGGGCTTTCCTCATCGTGTGGCTGGACCGGCGGGTCGTCTGGACCGCTTGGGAACGACTTGTCGCTGGGGAGCTCCCCGAATCGGCCCGAAAGCGGGTCTTGGCGGCCGCGGCATGGCCGATCTGGCAGTTGCGTCACGCGTTACCTCGCGAGGTTGCCCGGATACCACCGTCGCGAACCTCGGTCGTCGTCTGCACCCGTGACAGAACCGAGGATCTCGCCAGATGCCTCGACAGCATTGATCAGAACGCCCCCGATGCCCTCGAAGTCATCGTGGTTGACTCAGCTCCATCCGACGAGCGAACCCGCGTCCTCGTGGCGAGCCGACCGCACCTGCGATACGTGCACGATCGGCGGCCCGGTCTCTCGATTGCTCGCAACACGGGCATCGCTGCGGCGCGGGGAGCGGTGATTGCGTTCACCGATGATGATGCGGTGGTGGAGCCGCGCTGGCTCGAGGAGCTGCTCCAGCCCTTCAACGATCCGACGGTCTCCGTCGTGACCGGCCTGGGCCTTCCGCTCGAGATGAACTCTCCTTCCCAAGAGTGGTTCGAACGACTGAGCAGCTTCATCAAGGGCTACGAGCGCAAGGAATTCAGTGCACCCTTGACGTCGCCTCTCAGTGTCGGAAACGCCGGAGCTGGAGTCAACATGGCCGTTCGACGCGATGCTCTGGTGGAGATCGGTCTCTTCGACGAGACGTTCGGTCCGGGCACGCCGGCGAAGGCCGGCGACGATCACGAGTTCTTCTATCGAGCGATCCGTGCCGGGCACCGCATCGTGTACGAGCCTCGGGCCATCATCCGTCATTGTCACCGACGCGACTGGGCGGCCTTGGAACGGGCGGCGCATTCCTACGGCACAGCCGTGTACGCCTGGTGGTGCCACGCGATCGTTGAAGAACGCGACTTCAGTGCCGTGCGCGCTGCCTGTTGGTGGTTCCTCCACAACGAAATCCGCAACCTCGCCCGTTCTGTGCTCCGGCGACCGGGCAGCGCTCCGATCGATCTTTCTGTCGCCAGCGTACGGGGCGCGCTCGGCGCCCCCGCCGCCTACGTGCGCTCGCGACGCACCATGGTCAAGCTCGGTGGCCGCAGAGCCGGTGACGTCGCCGTTCCTGGCGACGGTGAGCCGGTGAAGCGACCCCCGCCAACGACGGTCGCGTCACGAACGACGCTCGATGACCGCGAGGGTGTCGACGTTTCTGTCATCGTCGCGACGCACAACCGCCGGACGGTTCTTCTCGAGACGCTCGACGCCCTCGCCGAGCAGTCGAACCCGGAGGGATCGTTCGAAATCGTGGTGTCAGCGGATTCGTGCACCGACGGGACACGCGACGCGGTCGAAGCTCGAGCGTCATCGTGGCCGATCAGGGTCCGTGTCGTCGAGCACACCGGCGCCAAAGCGTCGGCAACCCGGAACCTCGGAGCAGCAGCGGCTCGTGGCTCGTGGTTGGTGTTTCTCGACGACGACATCCGGCCGGCTCCGGGATTCCTGGCGGCGCACTCCTCCGAGAGGTGCCATCAGACGGTCAATCTTGGCTACGCCAGACCGATCAAGACGCCCGACGGTGACCACGTCAATCGGGAGGCGTGGCGCTGGTGGGAAGATCAGTTCAGGCGCGGGCTCGCCGAGCCCGGTCATCGGTTCCGGTACACCGACTTCCTCAGCGGTAACTTCGGCATCGACGCAGGCCTGTTCCGGGACGTCGGTGGATTCGACGAGACCTTCACGCGGGCCGGCTGGGAAGACTACGAATTCGGGCTGCGCCTCATCGAGCGCGGAGTTCGCTTCGCTTATCTCGCCGATGCGGTCGGCGA
>JANPFX010000250.1:0-2772 GCA_031423635.1 Acidimicrobiia bacterium
GTCGTCGGCGCCGCGGTTGTCGGGGCAAGCACTGTCGGGGCAACCTTTGTGGGCGTCGGCGCCGAGGTCGGAGCGGACGTCGGAGTCGTGGTCAGCTGGGGCGCCCGGCCAACGGTCGTGGTCGATGCGGCGGGAGTCCGGTCGGCCCGGTTGTCGCTGCTTCCGCAGGCCGACAGGACGGCCACCGGCACGAGGAGCCCGAGGAGCACGAGGAGTCTGCGCCGCGATCGCATGCGGCGAGCCTTTCGCCTTGCCCTCACGGTGTCAACCGTCTCGCGCCAAACGGCCCACTTGCGGCGGACCGGAGCGCGGCCTCCAGGCATCCCAGATGCGGGGGCGTCGGATCCCGGACCCGTGGTTTTCGCGTGTCAGAGCGTCGTTTGGCGGAAATCTGGATGTTGATCGGCGAGGTCGCGGGTGGAACACCCGTTCCACCCGCTCGCGCCCGCCGGCCGTGCCGGTTTCGAGAGGGGTTGGTGCGGGGTCGAGGCGGATCGGCGGGCCGAGTAATCTTGGTCGGCCCGTCGGGCGGGTCGGCTCGTTCGCTGCCCAACTGAGCTGGCCGACTGATCCCTCACCTCGAAGAGCCCCGCGCCCAGGAGTACACGCCATGCCTCCCGTTTCCACGTCTGATTTCAAGAACGGCATCACCCTCGACATCCCCGAGGGACTCATGCAGATCATCGACTTCCAGCATGTGAAGCCGGGCAAGGGTGGCGCGTTCGTGCGGACCAAGCTCCGTAACGTGCGCACCGGCGCCGTCATCGACCGCACCTACACGGCGGGCGAGAAGATGGAGCAGGCGATCATCGAGAAGAACGAGATGCAGTTCCTGTACCGCGATGGCGGCAACTACGTGTTCATGGACAACCGGACCTACGACCAGATCGAAGTCGATCCGAAGAAGCTCGGCGACGCGGTGAACTACCTGAAGGAACAGGACAACGCGATCATCAACTCTTACGACGATGAGATCGTCGGCATCGACCTGCCCGCTGCGGTCGAGCTGGTCATCACGGAGTGCGAGCCGGGCATCCAGGGAGACCGTGTGTCAGGCGCGAAGAAGCCGGCCACACTCGAAACCGGCCTGGTCATCCAGGTCCCTCTGTTCGTGAATCAGGGTGAGAAGGTCAAAGTCGACACCCGCACGGGCGATTACTTGACCCGAGTGTGAGCGCCACGCCGTCGCGGCGGCGCGACGCCAGAGAGCGGGCGATGGAGCTGCTCTACGAAGCGGAGACCAAGAGTGCCTCCGTGGCCACGATCATCGACGAGCTTCCGCTCCCACCGGCGGAGTACGCGTCGACCCTGGCGATCGGTGCGGCGCACTGCGCCGAACGCGCTGACGAGCTGATAGGCAAGTTCGCCCGTCCCGACTGGCCCATCTCCCGGATGCCGATGCTCGACCGCATCGTGATGCGCATGGCGATCTACGAGCTGCTCGATCAACCCGACGTGGACCGCGGCATCATCCTGAACGAAGCCGTCGAGCTGGCGAAGCGCTTCTCCACCGACGACTCGCACCGCTACGTGAACGGCATGCTCACCTCGATCGCGAACGAGCTCGGCCGGTAGTCGCGAACCGTCCAAAAAAGGGGACAGCACAGCACGGAGCGCCAACGAGCTCGGCCGTTCGTTCTTGGGTCGGGATTCGTGCACTGGGTCGGGATCTGTTCATCCATGCGTCGGAGCGGATCCAGTGAACCGGAGCTGACCCAGTGAACCGGGGCTGACCCAGGCCAAAGGGGGGCTAGCCGACGGCGCTGGTGTCGGGTGGGAGCTCGAGTGAGCCGTCGGGGCGGCGTGCGAAACGGGCGGTCACGTGACCGTGGGTGGGGGCGTCCGACGGCCAGGGCCAGCCGCCGAACTGGGTCCGCTGGTAATCCTGGAAGGCCTTCTCGATGCCGGCCCGGTCGTTCATCACGAACGGCCCATATTGCGCGACCGGCTCGCCGATGGGCCGTCCCTGGAGCACCAGGAAGGTGACGGCCTCGTCGTCGCCCGCGGTCGCTGTCACCGAACGGTTGGCGTCGAGGACGGTACCCGTGCCGAGCGCCGCCGCATGGCTGCTGAGTTCGATGCCGCCACCTTCGAACACGTAGACGGTGCGGATGGTCCCGACGGGCGCGGTCGGCATCGTCCACGACGCGCCGGGCTCCAGGGCGACGCGCCAGATGGCCACGTTGGCCTGGGCTTTCGACGCCCACGAGGCGGGCGGCGGGCTCGGTGGCACGTGCGTGCCGATCGCCCCGGCGACGACGGTGATGGTGGCCCGACGGCCGTTCGCGTCGACTTCGGAGAAGATGGGGATGTCCTCGGCCCAGAGCATGGCGAAGTGCGGGTCGGCCATCTTGTCGGCCGCGGGCAGGTTCATCCAGATCTGGAAAAGCTCCATGTGGTTCCCCTCGTCCTCACGAAGGAGGGGGAACATTTCGGCGTGGACGATCCCCGCGCCGGCTGTCAGCCACTGCACGTCACCGGCGCCGTAGCGCGCTGCGGCCCGGAGCGAATCGGCGTGGTCGACAAAGCCGCGGCGGACGAACGTGACGGTCTCGAAGCCGCGGTGGGGATGCTGGGGGAACCCGGGGACGGTGGAGCCGTGGTACATGCTCCAGCCGTCGGTGCCGGTGAAATCGCTGCCGATCGTACGGCCCTGGAGGCGGCTGGAATCCGGTCCGAGCTCACCGTTGCCGGCCGGGTAGGCGTCGTCGTGGTGCACGCAGAACAGGAACGGGTCGAACGTCTGCCATGGCGGCGAACCGAGCGCGAAGG
>JANPFX010000251.1:0-34843 GCA_031423635.1 Acidimicrobiia bacterium
CTACCGGTCGGCAGTCCGCGGCGGTGCATTGCGGCAGAACACCTCCCAACGGCGTTGGGAGGTGTTCTGCCCCCATATACGGGGGCAACCTCTCTCCCGACGTGGAAGGGTCACCCGTGTTGCGAGCAGTCGAGCGAAGCGAGCGGCGCAGCACCGAACAGGCCGAGGGCAACCTCTCTCCCAACGTGGAAGGGTCACCCGTGTTGCGAGAAGTCGAGCGAAGCGAGCGGCGCAGCACCGAACAGGCCGAGGGGCAACCTCTCTCCCAACGTGGCTACGCGGGGTGGCAGAGAGATCGGGCGATGGATGCCAGGCCTTGGAGGTCGTGGACGTCGACGGGGGCGAGGGGGACATCGGCGAACACGGCATTCGGACCGACGGCTGCCCGCAGCGGC
The DNA here is from genome assembly GCA_031423635.1 of Acidimicrobiia bacterium. GTDB lineage: Bacteria > Actinomycetota > Acidimicrobiia > Acidimicrobiales > JANYDT01 > JANLQX01. Next base: position 396 of record JANPFX010000251.1, read on the forward strand.
ACGAGCACGCGTCGATGGGCGTCGGCGCGGGCGTCGATGGCGTGCGCCCGCATGACCGCCGTGCGAAGGGGACCGGGCGTCGGCGGGACGGCGGGCAGCGGATCGATGCGGGGTTGCATCCTGTTGGCCACCACGGCGTCGACCCGGAGCCCCATCTCTTTCAGCGCGCCGGCGAAGAAGACGGCCTCCTCGACCGTCTCGGCCCGCGGCGTCGTCACGAGAATCCACGCGGTCTGCTCATCGCGCAAGAGCGCCAATGATTCCTGCGCCCGCTCGCGGAAGCCCTCCTCCATTCCGTCGAAGGCCCGGAAGAACGCGACGGCATCGCCGATCACCTCGGTGCCGACGACCTTCCCGAGTGCCGCGAGAGCGGCCTGGGTGGCGACGCCGACGACACGCAGACCGCGCCGCGCCGGCGCCATCATGGCCCGGAAGACGCGGTTGTCGAGAAAGCGGGTCAAGCGTTCCGGAGCGGCGAGCACGTCGAGCGCGTTGCGTGTCGGCGGGGTGTCGACGATCACGCAGTCGAACGGCTCGATCGGGTCGCCATCGAGGCCACGCGGAGCCGTCACCAGTTCGTGCAGCTTCTCGACCGCCATGTACTCCTGGGTGCCGGACAGCGCTCCGGAGATGTTGCGGTACAGCCGGTTGGCGAGGATCCGTTCGGCCTGCTCGGTCGACGGTGCGTGCCGGCGGATCAGATCGTCGAACGTCGCCCGGGCGTCGAGCATGAGCGCCCAGAGCTCACCTGAACCCGCAGCGGCGGCCTGGGCCGACGTTGCGTCGATGGGCGCCCACCAGTTCGCCCTGCGACCTCCCGCCGCCACGGCGTTCCGCATGGCGTCGAGATCGACGCGCTGGGGCTGGTTGGCGAGCGAGTCGAGACCGAGCGCGTCGGCGAGGCGCCGGGCGGGGTCGATCGTCACGACGGCCACCCGCCGTCCACCGAGTGCCGCGGCGAGGCCGAGCGCGGCGGCCGTGGTGGTCTTGCCGACGCCTCCCGCACCACAGGTGACGAGGACGCGTCGAGTTGACGTGAGATCCGCCAGGGAGCCGGTCATGACTCGCCCCTGATCTCGGCGAGCGACGCGACGAAGGCCTCGGCCAGCCCGGCGAAATCGACGGCGTCCAGACGGGTTCCGACGCGCTCGGGAAGGACGATCTGCGGGAGCGGGAGCGCCTCTGCGAGACGGGTCAGCTGCTCGTGTTGGGCCTCGGCGCGCGTTCGTTCCAGGCCGAGGGCGACCGAAACCGCCTCTCGTTCAGCGGGGTCGAGCCGGGCCAGCGCCCCCGCCGGCACCACGGGCGGGATGTCAAGTACGGCGTTGACCACGATGGGTGTCAGGGCGACACCGACGTCGTCCTCGAGCGTGAACGCCGTTTCGATCGTTTCGTTGACCGGTGTCTCCTCGGCCAGTGTGACCAGGACGACGCGGCAGCGATCGTGGTCACCGAGCACGGTCATCACTTCGTCGGCTTGGCGGCGAATTCGCCCGCTGGCCACCGAGTCGGCGAGGGCCCGGGCGCTCCGCAGGAAGGTGACGGCGTGTCCCGAAGCGGGGGTGTCCAAGATGACGAGGTCGTGCCTGGCCTCGGTGACGAGCTGCTTGACCTTCCCGAGCACGAGGAGGTCCTTGATCCCCGGGGTCGCCGTGGCAATCACATCGACCACTCCGTTGGACGCCAGCTTGCGGGCCAGCCGTCCCATGCCGTGGTCGGCGAGGTATTCGACGAGCGCGTCGTCGGCAGTCAGGGTCCGACCGGACACCGTTGCGCGTCCGGAGGCCGGATCACCGGGCACGAGAACCTGTTCGTCGTAGGAGAGATCGGTCACACCGAACGCGGCAGCGGCACCGTGGCGGCCGTCGACATCGGCGATCAGGACGGTCCTGCCGGTCGCCGACGCGACGTTGGCGATCGTGGCGGCCACACTGGTCTTGCCGACTCCGCCCTTGCCGACGATCAGCAGGAGGCGCACGGTGCTGAAGAATTGCTCGACCTCCATGTTTCTCCGTGCCTCATCCTCTTCGGTTGAACCGCGCCGTCTCGTGCGACGCCCGATGCCTACTGACCGACCCGAAAGCCTCCCCGTGCGCTCCTTCACGCTACGTGCCCCACACCGCAACCTCCGTTCGGGTCGCCCCGTTCGGGGAGCCGGCGTGGTCACGATGCCCATCGTCCGGATCGGACGCGTGGCGCTCGGCACCCTGGCGCTCCTCGCCGCGTGCTCGGCGTTCGCCGGCCCGGCGTCCTCCGCCACGACGACTCCACCGGCCGACACGGCCGCCGCCGACACCAGCGCGCCGTCGTCGAAAGGCGTCAACGTGATCGAGGTGACCGGCTATATCGATCCGATCATGAAGCGCTTCATTCTTTCGTCGGTCGACAAAGCGGTGTCCGATGGCGTCGAGGCGCTGGTCATCCAGCTCGACTCACCGGGTTCGTTGCTGCCCCAGCGCCAGCTCGACGCACTCGAGAAATCACTGCGCAATGAGCAACGCGTTCCCATCGCCGTGTGGGTCGGACCGCTCGGGGCCCGGGCCAACGGCGGTGCGAACCGCCTCGTCGCCGCGGCCGACGTGGTCGGGATGGCGCCCAGCACCCGAATCGGCAACTCCACGCCCGCGTCCGCCGGCGACCCGCTTGTCGGACGGCGGTATACCCAGAACGAAGCGGTGAAAGCCGGGCTGGCGCAGAGCAACGCGCCGGTGCTCGTGCAGTTCGTAGGCGAACTGGACGGTCGGACCATCGGCGGACGAACGCTCGACACCGCCTTCCCGGCGACGGAGGCCGACGGCAAACTGACCGCCAAGGTCAACGCGGTCCGCTTCGCCAAACTCGGCCTGCTCGATCGACTGCTCCACACCGCGGTGAACCCGTCCGTGGCGTACTTGCTCTTCGTGATCGCGCTCGCGCTGTTCGTGTTCGAGTTCTTCACCGGGGGCATCGGCATCGCCGCGTTCGTGGGGCTCGCCGCGTTCGTACTCGCCGCGGCCGGCCTGGGGAACCTCCCGACACGCCCGCTCGGCGTGATCATGATCGCCATCGCCATGCTCGGATTCGCCATCGACGTGCAGGCCGGCTCCCCGCGTTTTTGGACCGGCGTGGGAACCGTCGGTCTCGTTGCCGGGTCGTTCACCCTCTTCACCGACGGTATTCGAGTCCCGCTGTACATGATCGGGGTGATGGTGCTCATGACGGTGCTCTTCATGGTCAACGGCATGCCGACCATGGTCCGTACCCGTTTCGCCACCCCGACGATCGGTCGTGAGGCGATGATCGGCGAGGTCGGCACCGCCGTCGACGGGATCGGCCCGGAAGGCGTCGTGCGCGTGCTGGGCGCACCGTGGAGAGCCCGGACCAATCGGGCCACACCGATCGCCGCCGGTGCCCCGGTCCGGGTCGTGGCCGTCGACGGGCTCCTGCTGGAGGTCGAGCCCCTCGAAGGCGGGGCCAAAGACGCGGGCCACTGAGCCGAGCCGAGTGATGGTGGTCAACTGGCTGCAGACGGCCTTCTGGCAGCAGGAACGCCGCTGCGTGGTCGAATTCGGGATTTCTCTCATCGCCCCTTGTGTCGGGCGTCACACCAGCGTTACGCTGTTCAGTGACCGATCTGGGGAGAGGGTCCACATGCTGCAGAGCGCTATGACCGTGCAGTCCGTTGCTACCTGGCAAGCACGCGCTGCGTGTCGGGGACCGCAATCGTCGATGTTCTTTCCGCCGAACACGTTCGAGCGAAAAGACGACAAGGACCGTCGTGAGTACAACGCCAAGGGCATCTGCGCCGGTTGTTCCGTGCGCCAGGACTGTCTTGACTACGCCATCTCGATCCGCGAGCCCCACGGCATCTGGGGCGGGCTCACCGAAGGGGAGCGCCGAGCGCTCATCAGCCGCCTCGCCGGCTGAGAACGTGGCGCCCGGTGGGGGTCGGCCGCCCATTTCGCGCGCACCGCGGTGGGCGCCGTCTTTCCGGCACGGCGCGCCATCTTCTACGCTCGTGGTGTGACCATCGACACCACCTCCGGTGACCCACTGCCGAAGGCAGTGTCCGGACAGGACATCGTGTCGGTCGCCGAGGTCCGGGTCGACACCAAGCTCGTGCACTACACCGTCGGTGGAACGGGTCCCACCGTGTTGTTCCTCCACGGCTGGGGGCTTGGCCATCACGCCTATCGCGGCGGTCTCCGCCGCCTCGCTCAACTCGGCTTCCATGTCGTCGCACCGGCCCTCCCCGGCTTCGGGGGCACCCCCGACCTCGAACCGGGCAATCGAACGTTCGTCGGCTACGCGCGGTGGCTGACCCGGTTCGTCAAGTCGACCGACATCGCGCCGACGATCATCGTCGGCCATTCGTTCGGCGCCGGGGTCGGGATCCGGGTCTTGGCCGACAACCCGGGCTATGCCCAGGCGCTGGTGCTGATCAACAGCGTCGGGGGTGCCTGGAGGAACGACGGTGCCGGCGAGAAGCCGATGGCCGAACGCCCGATGTGGGATTGGGGGCGAGCCATCCCCGTCGACGTCGTGGGACTTCTCGGGAGTGCCGGTTCGATGCTGCCCAGCGTGTTCCAGGATCTCGTGCCGAATGTGCTCCGCAATCCCTTCGGCGTGGCCAAGGTCGGGCGCCTCGCGCGAAACGCCGACCTTGTCGCCGCACTCCGAACCGTCGCCGAGCGCCGCGTCCCGATCACGGTGGTCCACAGTGACCGCGACGGGGTCATCCCGCAGTCGAGTTTCGACTCCCTGTGCGCGGCGGCGAAGGTGGAAGGCCGCACGGTCCGGGGCATACATTCGTGGCCGCTCACGAATCCGGCGCTCTTTGCCACGCTTGTCGCCGAAGCCGCCGCCCCGTTGCGCGGTCGCGCCGCAGTATCCGCGTAACTCCGGCCGCTCGCCGTGGGGACGAGGTGCCCTGGGTCAGTGGAGTGCCGCACGCCGTCGTCGAGGTTCCCCTCCGCCCGGTGGCTTTCGCGCGGCCTTCGTCCACCTGGCCAACCCCCAGGAGCCCGCAACGACGTGGTGCTCCCGTAGCGGAGGTCTCGTCAGGATTCCGACCGATCGGAACGCGCTGACTCGTACACCTGCTCATAGCCGTCGGCCATCGCCTCGGCCGTGAAGTGGGCGCGCCAGTCTGCCTGGGCGGCGGCACCAAGCCGTGATCGGACTCCGTCGTCGCGGAGTTTCTCGATGGCTGCGCCGACGCTCGCGTCCGAGAGTTCACACGTCAGGCCGTTGCGTCCGTGCTCGATCGCGTCAACGAGGCCGGGAAGCCGATTGGTGATCACCGGGAGCCCCTGGCGCATCGCTTCGATCACCGAGAGCGGAAGGCCCTCGTACTCGGAGAGAAGAACCGCTGCGTGGGCGGAAGCGAGGTAGGAGTCGGAACTTGCGTATCCGACGAATCGAACCCGGTCGCCGAGTGGTCTCGCCCGGTCGGCCAGCTGCTCTCGCCTGGAGCCGTCGCCGACGAAGGTGACCCTCACGTCCGGAAGCTCTCGGAGGGCGTCGATGAGCAGGTCCTGTCGTTTGGGCGACGAAAGCCTCGCCACCATCACCAACTCGAGTCCGTTGGTCTTCGCAGCCGGGGACCGCGGCGACTCGTCGCGCGGGCCGATTCCGTTCGCCACGAGATGCAGTCGTCTCTTCGGAACGACCCGAAGTCGCCGGGCAAGTCGTCGTTCGGACGCGGCGACACAGACAACATGGGCGTCAGTTCGTCCGGCCGCCCACTCGCCGGCGAACGACGTGATCCGCTGCCCGATCGATGCGCCGCGCTGAAATGGCCATCCGTGCGCCGTGTACACCGCCGCAAGATCGAGTCGGGACGCGGCGAGCCGGCCGACCAACCCACCCTTCGAGGAATGCGCGTGTACGAGGTCGGGATCCAGCGCGCGCAGCAGGGCAAAGAGGCCCCGGACGGCGAGCCGATCCGTTCTCGGTGCGATGGCATGGATCAGGAGAGGTTCCACCGCAACCGGGATTCCGGCGGAGCTGAGTTCGGTCGCCACGGGACCGAGCAAGCCGGTGATCACCGACACCTGATGACCGCGTCGCTGCTGTTCGAGGGCCAGCTCGCGAACGACGGTCTGCGCACCGCCGTAGTCGCACTTGGTGATGACGTGCACGATCCTCATGGTCGGCTGGTGCACCGATGCACTAGCGGCCCTGGCGGCGAAGCACCGACCGAATGGTCCGGCTGAGGATTCGGAGATCCAAGGTGAGGGACTGCCGCGAGATGTAGAAGAGGTCGTACTGGAGCTTCTCCATCGCTGCGGCCTCGCTCGCCGCGTAGCGGTACTTGATCTGCGCCCATCCGGTGAGCCCGGGCGTCACGAGATGGCGAAGGTCGTAGGCGGGCTCCTTGCTCCGCAGCTCGTCGACGTAGTGCGGTTGTTCGGGACGTGGACCGACGATGGAGAGCTCGCCGCGCAAGATGGAAAGCGCTTGGGGAAGCTCGTCGAAATGGGTACGTCGGAGGACTCGACCGAAAGGGGTTATTCGCGGATCGTCGGGCCGTGTCCAAGACAGGTTGGCAGGTGAGTCTGCGCCTGCGAGGTCGGGTCGCATGGTCCGGAACTTCATGATCGTGAACTCCGCGCCGTTGCGCCCAACCCGCTTCTGGCGGTAGAGGAGGGGGCCTCGGTTCCCGATTGCGTTGCCGACAACGATGAACGGCATGCTAAGTACACAGACTACTAGGGCCAAGAGTGCGCCGAGGATGTCGATGGCTCGTTTGGTGTGGCGATACGTCGGGTGGAGCCGATCCCGAACGTCGAACAGCAGCGCCATGCGGGACAGCTCGGCCACCGGCAACTTCCCGAAGTGCCGAGCGTAGAAGTCGGTCAGAGTGGCTATGGCAACGCCGGAACGGTGAAGGGTGGCGGCGGCTCGGTACACGTCGTCGAGGCGGGCCGCCGACTCGCTGAGAACGACGAGCGTGGCCTCGCACTCGCCGGCGATGTCCGTCAGGGCGTCGAGACGGCCGGAGTCGGTGGTGACGGTGTCGACGAGGGAGAACGCGACTTCGGGAACCGGGAACGATGTGGATGCATCGAGGAGCAGTGTCTCGGCGTCTTCAGGCGAAAGCACCGCGAGGACTCGGTCTCGACGGCGCTGCCGTCGCCGGCCGAGCACGCTGAATGCCCCTAGGGCAAAGGTGAACGCCGGAACGGTGCCGTTCGCGACAAGGATCACCCATCGGGGTAGGAGGCCCGGGAAGACTGTCTGCACAAGCAGCCAGGACCCGGTGGCGACGGCAGAGGCGATGATCGCAGCCCCGAACGCCGGCTGCATGTCCTCGGCTTCGTCCGGCAATCCGGCGGTGTGTGCCGTGAGCCAGTGGAGGAAGCCAAGGGCAAGGTAGGCCCAGATGCTGTTCTGGGAGCCGAAGCGGTAAGGGCGATCGCCGAGATGGGAGTGCACGACGCCCAGCGCCACCACGAGGCTGGCGATTCCCGGAAGGAAGACGAAGTGAAGGACGCGGCGCACGACCCCTCCAGCGTTGCCGAAATCGAGTCGCCGCGTTGGCGGTCGATGGATCCACGCGGCTGGCGGCCTTCACGAAGAGGTCGCGGACATCCCCCAGTTCCTCCATCGCGCCGAGTACCACTGGTGAGCCGAGAACGACCAGTGGCTGACCGATGAGCGGTTCGATGAGCGAACTTTCGAAGATGACGGTTGTCAACGCCCTCCTGCGAGCGTTCTACCCCGCGCGATTCCTCGAACTGAGTACGCCGCGGACCGGTTATGAGTTCAATCGGACAAGAACGGAACTGTGTGCCCGGGCGGACCTCGCGAAGTACAGAGTTCACGCTGATCGGGAAGGCCTCCGTGGTGCCGACAAGGCGCACATCGAGGACGCCTCCCCCACCTCGGGGGTCCTGGTCGAATCGATTCTTCGTCTGATCGGGGACCGGCCGGGCTACGACGTGATCCTTGCCGATCCCTATCACTCCTATGCGGGTTCACTCGATGACCTGCGAAGTGCCTGGAGGTTGCTCGTCCCGGGTGGGACACTCGTCGTCCACGACTGCAATCCCGCCACCGCGCAGCACGCGTCGCCGCTGGAGACCGAGGGGATCTGGTGCGGAAGGACGTTTGAGGCATTCCTCGACTTCGTACGGTGCGACGAACTTCCGTACTTCACGATCGACGCCGACTACGGCATCGGTGTGATCAGGAAAGACGGCAACCGGTGCGGAGGTCATCCCTTCGAATCGCAGTTCAAGCCGATGACCCCGGTCGGCCGCGCTATTTGGGACAGTATCCCGCCTGACGGCGATCGGTTCTGTGCTCTCGATCAACATCGCGTGGACCTGTTGAATCTTGTTCCAAAGGAAGCGTTCGCTTCGATCCTCTGCGAACTCGAGAACCGCTCACCCGACGTCTTCGGGAATCAGTCGGAAGCATCGAGGTTCCGACGCGTCGGAACCGTGCCGAGGACGGAATGGACCAGAGGGCGAACCCAGGCCGAGGTACTGGGTCGGTTCGAGGAAATGGTCGGCCGATGGGAGGCCCACCGCGCGGCGGATGAGCGACACCGGTCGTTCCTGGAAGCTCAGATCGTCCAGCAGCAGCAACTGATCGAGCATCTGAGCGGTTCCGACTCACGGTGGGCGGCCGAGGTCGAACGTTGCGAAACCCGCTTGCAGAAGGCCGAGGAGGAACGTGACTGGCTGCGACTCGACTTTCTGGCGAGCAGAGAAGATCTCCTGCTCGCGAACCAAGAACTCGAGGAACTGGCGGCCGAGGTCAGTGAACTCGGGAGTCTCTTGGTGGAGAGGACTGCGAAGCTGTTGCGCTTGGAGTCGAGCTCGACGTTTCGGCTGCGGGCCTTGGCTCTCCGGGCGAGGCTGCCGATCGTGCTCTGGCGGACCGGCGCCGCGCTCGCGATGAGATTTGGGATAAAGCGTTCGAATCATCGAACGCCCTTGACGGAGCGGTGACGCGGTTTCTGAGGTCGAAACCTGTGCGGGCACGACGCCAAAACATCGCCTGCAGATCGACGGAGAAGCTCCTTCGTCGCTGCCGCTCCCGGATGGTGTTCAGCCGCGAGCCAACTTCGGCGATTAGGTCGGATACCCGTCGCCCACCTGCGCTTCGTGCGGGGTCTTCCTCGGTTGTCGTATTTCTGCTGATTCGCCTGCCAAGATAGGCAAGTCGACGTAAGGGGATCCGTGGAATGACGAATGAGCATGCGAAGCTTCGCCGAGAGATCGACGAGCAAATGCGGACACTCATGGAGTTGAAAGCACGCCTGGATCGGCTCGAGTCAGCGTCGGCACCGGAACCCGACACACCCGCCGATGTCGACTCGACTCCGAGCCGGCGTGGCTTTCTTCGGTTGGCGGGAGCGGCCGCGGCCGGGGCTGCGGCGACGATGGTCGTGGGTGCCGACTCGGCGGCGGCCACGGACGGCGCGGCCATTCTTCAGGGCGTGAACAACTCGGGTGTTCTGCAGACGACAGTGACGAACGGTTCGACGTCGGGATCGGACCCCGCCGACACGGCCGCCGTGCGCGGCGTCGGGCCAGCGAACAGAGTCGGCCTCTTGGGCCAATCAACGGGATCGGCTTCGGCCGGCGTCCAGGGCTCATCCGATACGGGGTACGGAATCTACGGAGCGAGCACTTCCGGCTATGCCCTGTACTCGGGCGGCAACGGCAGGATCGGAATGGCGGTGCACGTCGTTGCTGTTCCTCCGACCAGTGGTGAGTATCGGATCGGTGACCTCGTTCTCGACTCATCAGGGAACGTCGCCTTGTGCGTTACGGCCGGCACTCCCGGCGAGTGGCGCAAGATCGGCGGCCGCTCTACGTCGGGACAACTCCACCTTCTGTCGACCCCGTTGCGTGCGTACGACTCACGGCCGGGTGAACCCGCTTCGACCGGGGGTGACGGACCCATCGTCGCCGTGAGCCCGACGAGTCCGACGACCCGGGTGATCAGCTTGTTGAACGGGACGGACAACGGGATCTCGAAGCCTGCCGTACCCGCAGGAGCGTTGGGCGCGCTCTTCAACCTGACGATCACGGGCACGTCGGGGTTCGGCTATCTCTCGGTGATCGCCGCCGGAACCGCATGGTCACGAGCGTCGACCACGAACTGGAGTTCATCCGGGGAGACCATTCCCGGATTCGTCACTTCCGCCGTGAACGCAAGCGCGCAAATCGCTGTGCTGTGTCCGTACAACTCGACGAACTTCCTCATCGATGTCGTGGGGTACTACCGCTGAGATCAGGACTCGTCGCGGGCTCACCAGCACGCTGCGAATGTAGGAGCGCAACCAAGGACTTCAATCTCTCGAACGCTCCTCCAACAAGCTCCGAAGTGACTCGATCGTCTTCTCCTGGCCATCTTGGAACTCTCTGGCAAGGTCGATCTCTCGGAGAAGTGACTCGACTTGGCGGTCTCGCACAACGATCGTCTCAAAAGCGTCGCGAAGTTGTTCCGCTCGGCGCTGGATCATAGCGACGAACGCCTCGGCCGCAGGCCCTGGAAAGTGCGAAAACAGCCCTGCGAAGGAAGCGACCTTCGCCGCGCGGACGCGGGACGTATTGTTGCTCAAACTGCCCGGATGAACGCGGTACTCGTAGAGCGGCTGGGCGAGATACCCGAAGTGGGCACCTTGGGCGAGGAGACGCAGCCACAGATACACGTCCTCGAAACCATCGACTTCGCGACCCGCTTCCGCCGAGAACAAATCGTAGCCATCAGCAGCGAGCGCATCGCTGCGTCGAATCAGCGAGGTGGCCGACGCGACGTTCTCCCACATCACCGTGGCGAGAATTGCCCCATCGAGCGGATCTATGCGCCGCGAACTTATCGACACCACCTCTCCCGGTGTCCCCCCGGAATCCATCAGCCGGTAGTCCCCGTAGACCACGGCGACGTGAGGGTGGTCGAGGACATACTCCGTGAGCAGACGGAGTGCCTCTGGCAGCAGGCGATCGTCGGCGTCAACCGGAAGGACCCACGGACTTCGCGCGGCTCGCAGTGCCGCCGTCCGGGCGTTCGCAATGCCACCGTGCGTTTGTCTCACGAGGGTGATGACCCCGGAGTGAATCCGGGCAAGATTGCTCAGAACGTCGTAGGTCCTGTCGGTGGAGCCGTCGTCGACTGCGACGATCTCGGCGACGGGAACGGTTTGCGCAAGCACGCTAGCGATCGCTTCCGCCACCGTCCGCTCTGCGTTGTAGCAGGGCATGAGGATGGAGATGGCGATGTCACTCATCGAGCCGGCCTACGAAAGACCCACGCGCACATGCTCGTGGCGCACTCCGTCCGAGGGTCGCGGCGCCATGCGGAGCGCGATACCGAAGAGTCCATGCAGCCCCGCCTCGTTCTCGCACTGGAGAATGGCGGTCAAGGCACCCAGCTCCGTCACAGACGACGAAAGCGGCGATAGAGCGAGTGCAGGGGACGGACGAGCGCGGGGCGTGAGTGGATACGGGCGTTCAGCCGCACCGCGCCACGAACAAGGAACGGCCCACCCGGGTGCGGCGCCTTCAGCGATGCTGTTCCCCGACTCCGCTCCGCCGCAAGAGCTCCGGACGTGTACGGCCGCGTCACATCGAATCTTGCTTTCAGTTCGTTCCACTCTCGCTTGGTGATTGTCATCTGGGCGAGGTCTGCCGATCGGTCTATTCTGCCCCTTGCGAGTGCCAACTGTTCGCTGATGACTGCCGTGCCATCCGCCTGCGGACTGACCGTCCCGTTCTTGTGGAAGCGGTACTCGGCGACGTCTGCCGATGCCTCGGCAAAATCAAATGGTCCGATTTCAGCGAGACGCAGGAGAAACTCGTAGTCCTCGAGCGGCACATGTTCATCGGAGAAGGTGAAGACGTGTTCCGGGACACGGGTCCGATCAACGACGTAACTGTGTATCGGCGTGATGTTGTAGTCGAACAACTCGAAACGATGGGTGCCTTTCGGGAAAAGGCCACTGCTCTTCTGTCGTACGACGTAGTAGTCATCAGCATCCTCGAGGATTGCGACTCGCGTGCCACCGACAGCGATCACCGCATCACGCCGGGTCATCAGTCGACCGATCAGGCGGACGTACGCGTCGTGGTAGACGACATCGTCATCGTCGAGAAACGCTAGGTACTGCCCGTTGGATTCTTCGACTCCCCGAACGAGCAGTTGGGCTCGTCCATCGAAACCTGCGGCGCACGGCACGGGAATCACCCGAGTCGCCATACCGTCGCCCCAGGGGAGACGACGACATGCCGTCTGCACGGCCGCAAGGAAAGACGGCGAGGGTTCTTGGAGGACGACGACGACGTCCAAGCGAGCCCATTGCTGAACGGCGAGGGAGAACAGGGTCTCTTCGAGCAGCATCAGTCTGTCGACCGAGGCTGAGCGGATCACGACGCTCAGAACGCCGGGCACGACGTTCGGATTCGATTTCACCAGCGACCCGGAGCCAGGTGCGTTCGGAAAGAGAAATCTGCAACATGAAAGTGTTCGGGGCCGACGGGATCAACTGGTGGCAACACTGGGAGGTCGTCGCGGTTGCGGACGAACTGCTGGACGATCAGCTCCCTCTCCACTTCGTGAACTTCCGACGCGTTTCCCCACTTGTGGGCCAGGTAGCGACGGCCAAGCAACATGTGGCGGGTTGTGTTGTGTGAGGCCGCGCGATTCAGCACGTCATGCGCAAAGAGCGCACGAGGAGCGATCCGAACGCCCATGCCGGCCACCCGAGCTCTCCATGAGAGGTCGATATCCTCCATATAGAGGAAGAAATGCTCGTCGAATCCGCCGGTGACGTCAAAAGCCGAGCGGGTGACGAGGAGACACGCACCCGATGCCCAGGGCGTGGAAAGCGTTCGCTCGTCGTAGGCCTTCGGGTGCTCCTCGGGAAACTGCCGCGCTTCGACGAGACTCCCCGGGTGGCGAAGGGCGACTCTTTCGAGTTCGAGCAGGCAGTCTGGGTGAAATGCGCCGTCTGGGTTCGTACACACCACACCATCGATGGACGGGTCATCGAACGCTTTGCGAAAGATGAGGTTCATCGCCGGCCCGAACCCGATGTTCCCCTGACTCGGCAGTTCTTCGAAACGATCAAGTGCACTCGTTTCCGGACGGTCCCCATTGTGGATGACGAGAAGGAGCGGATCGGACTGTTCACCGCTGGCACCAGGAGTCAACGCATCGATCGAACGACGAAGTCGCTCCAGCAGGCGTGTTTCGGTGTTGAACGTGACGACGCCGATGGCGAAACGCATGAAGAGGAGTCCGACTTTTGCTGGGCGTGCGGAGCGGTGAAGAAGTGAAGCGGTCCGATCCGCCATCGTAACCCCGCCGAGGTTGCCCTTGGGACGAGGCCACGACTTCGCCGAAGTGATTGCTCCATGTCAGCGAAAAAGCATCTGGCCGAGGCTCACGTCACCTGACCGAGCGTTCATCGGCCCTCCGCGACTCGCTTTTCTCGTGAAGTTTCGTGTGACGGTTGCCAAAGTGGAGCCCGCCTGCGAGGCTTTCTATTTAGCGCCGCGAACGCGCGGAGCGGTTGAAGGGAGCCGGTATGCACGACCGACGAATCGATTCCACGTCCCGATTGGCGAGCCGTGGCCGAAAGGTCGCCGTGGCATCAGTGTTGCTTCTGGTCGGCGTCGCCTCTTCCGTTCGGGCGGACCCGCTCCCCGACGATGGCGCCACCCGGCCGGTGAAGGCCGCAGCGGCCCCGTCGGAGGTCGGTCCAGCGAGCGGGGGAGCACCGACAAGCGCCGGGGCAACGCCCCCTGATGCCCCTCCCAGGGGAGCAAGCGTCGCGAGTTCGCGGCCCGCGGTTTCTACAGATAATTCTGCCTATACCTCAGGGGCGTCGGGCCCGGTAACCCAGTCCGGCAGTGACCCGGTGGTCGCGCAAGCGTTCGTGTCGGGCGGGTATCGCAGCATCCATTTCGAACAAAAGGTTGATGCCGGCCTCGGTTTCGCGTTTCATGTGACGGCGAAGGGCACCCAGTTCACGGTCAGCGATGTAGGTGTGAACAACAACGTGAAGCTCTACGATCTTTCGACCGGTATCGCGACCTTTGTTCGTACGTTTGGTTCGGCGGGTTCCGGGAATGGGCAGTTCAGCGGTCCTGAACAGACCGCAATTATTGGCAATGACCTGTTTGTTGCCGACTTCAACAATAACCGGGTACAACGCTTCAATCTTTCTTCCGGCGCATTCCAGTCAACTTTCGGATCCACGGGGAGCGGAGCCGGCCAGTTCAGCCTGCCTTCGGGTCTTGTCTATAACCCGGTCAACGGGTTTCTGTATGTTTCTGACATTGGCAATGATCGTGTCCAGTACTTCACGACGGCCGGCGTCTACCAGGGCTCGTTCGCGAGCCTCGGCAGCGGGAATGGGCAGGTGAACAATCCCTTTGGTCTCGGAGTCGATTCGTTCGGAAACATCTATGTGGCGGACAGCGGTAACAACCGGGTAGCAAAGTTCTCGTCTACCGGGACCTGGATCCGCAACCTGGCGATCGGGGCGACGAGTCCCCTCGCAGTAACCGTCGATGGCGCCGACAAGGTGTGGGTCACGACCAGCAATGACGTCTATGCGTACGACAGCGCCGGCAACTACAAGGCCTACTACTACGGCACGGGAACGGGGGTGGCGGCCGGGACAGAAGGGTATTTCAGCACCCTCCGAGGCGTAGCGGTCATGGCGCCGATCTCCGCCCCTCCGTATAACGGTGCGCCGGTTGTCATTCTGAGTGACACGTCGGGGGTGCAACTGTTCACCGAGACTCGCCAGACGACCTCTCACACAACCATTACCGATCTACCAGCCCGCGCCGGCGCGCCGTTCGGAATCGCGTTCGACTCCGCCGAGAACGTCTACGTCACGTCTTTCGGCGAAAACAAGGTCTACAAGTATTCGAAGTTCGGGGCGCTCATCACGTCGTGGGGATCTGCCGGAACCGGGAACGGTCAGTTCAACGGGCCGGATGGCATCACGATTGATGACAGCGACAACGTCTACGTAACGGACTACGGCAATTCCCGGGTCCAGAAGTTCAGTTTTTCAGGTGCCTACCTTTCCCAATTCGGCACGGCCGGTACTGGGAACGGCCAGTTCAACAACCCGGCCGGGATCACTACGGACGGTTTGTGGCTCTACGTTGCCGATCCGGGGAACACCAGAGTGCAGAAGTTCTCGTTGGCTGGCGGTTATGTCCGGCAGTGGGGCACATCCGGAAGCGGCAACGGACAATTCTTGTTCCCGACAGGGATCGCCGTTGACCGTTCCCGTAACCAGGTCTACGTCTCGGAGTTCGGCGGGAATCGTGTCCAGCAGTTCAGCGTGTTCGGTGACTTTCTGACGGTGTTCCCGGCTCCCTCGACTGCGCTCTCGGGGTCCGTTTCGGTAAGTACCGATCAGCGTGGCAACCTGTACGTCGCTGACAGAGGGAACAATCGGGTGGTCCAGTACTCCGACAACGGCACGTTCCTGACCAGCTTCGCGTTCACGGGTGCGAACGCGGTGGGTGTGAACCCGAAGAACGGACAGCTCTGGGTCGGCGCCATCGGCTCGCCGTACACCGTGACACGGTTTTCTGCAGCGGCAGGAAAGTCGGACACGATCGGGTTGTGGCGGGCGTCGGACACGACGTTCTATCTCCGCAAGTCCAACACCACGGGCGCCCCTGAAATCACCTCACCCATCCAATTCGCCCTTCCCTCCGACCAGGGCATCGTCGGTGACTGGAACGGCGACGGCATCGACACCCCCGGTGTCTACCGTTCCTCCAGCGGGTTCTTCTACCTCTGGGACCGCACCAACAACCTCTCCATGTCCAGCCCCGACTATCTCGTTCTCCTCGGTAACCCTGGCGATCAGCCCTACGCCGGTGACTGGGACGGCGACGGCCGCGACTCGGTCGGCGTCTACCGGCCCTCCAACGGCATCCTCTACCTCCGCAACGAGAAGACCACCGGTTTCTCCCAGTACAACATGGTCCTCGGCAACCCCTCCGACACCGGCCTCGCCGGTGACTGGAATGGCGACGGCGCCGACTCCACCGGCATCTTCCGGCCGTCTCAGGCGCAGTTCTACTTCACCAACCGCAACACCCAAGGCATCACATTCTCCGACATCAACTTCGTGTTCGGATCATCAACCGACATCCCGTTCATCGGTGACTGGGACAACGACGCCGTCCACTCCACCGGACTGTTCCGAAACGGCACGATCTACCTGCGAAACAGCAACACTGCCGGAGCACCCGACACCACCTTCAGCTTCGGGACCACCGGCGACCAACCCCTCGCCGGCCTGTGGGGACCCGCAGCGCCCTAGACCACAGTCGTCGATTCACACCCGCCCGACGAGAGCACGTCCGCGCCTTTGCTCGTAGCGATGTCACCCCACCGCTGAAGTCGGGGCGGTGGCGCTCCGGTGATCCCGCGGATTCCGTCGACAAATCCCCACGCAACGCCTGCCAGTTGGCGGAGGTGGTGTCGGCGAAGCGAGGTCATCCACCGGAGGGCATGGGCCGAGATCGAGAGCGCGGCGCGAAGCGTTGCCGAGGAGCGGGCCCCGGGCTCGTCCCGTGAGCGGGCGAGGAGGATGTGATTGCGCGTCAGCAGGTAAGCATGAGCTCCCGGACGCGCCGTCATACCGGAACGCTGAGTGGCGAGGGCTGATCGAACGACCACGACACGGAACCTCGGTTGAACGCTCAAGCACAGAGCAACATCCTCGACGTAGAGGAAGTATCGAGTGTCGAACAGCGGCACCGAATCCCTTCGGATGAGCATGACGGCTCCGTCCAGCCAGGTCACGTCGATGATCGCGGCCCGCCCAGCGTCTTCCTCCTCGTCGTCGTACTGGTGACGAACGTGTCCCCAACGCGTGCGCGTCCCGCCAGCTATCCGGCGCCGAGTGACTCCGTCTCCCAACAGCGGTCCGGCAATTGCTATTCGCTGGTGATCCTCCAGGGTCCGGACGAGGCGATCAACGGCACCCTCGGCAAGTTCGACATCGTGGGTCAGTAGGAGATGGAAGGGGAGCTGAGCGATCAGCAGATGAGATCTTCCCTCGTTGGCCGCTGCTCCGTATCCGAGATTCTCCGGAAGGACCACCGTCGGAACCGGCAGTGATTCGTCGTCATTCACGAAACCCGTCTTCGGGTTCCGAACAACGACCACCGCGCCGATCCGAGCCTCTCGCAGGAGCGTCGACAGCAGCGAAGACACATCACTGTTCCCGTACTGCACGATGACCGCCCCGACGTTCGGCACTGTGCACGCCGACGGGTCCACGGATCGAGCCACGGCACCCACTGTCGCACAACCCCGACTGCCGCTTCGTCGTACGGTTGGACCTGTGCGACCAGTCCGTCCGACGCTCGTCCTCCTGTACTGGGGGATCCGCGGGGGAGGTGCGCGCTACACCTTTGAGCTGGCACGCGCCTTGGCCGAGAACGACGAATGCATCGTGATCGTGTCGCTGAACGCACGGAACGAACTGCTCGGACAGTTCCGGGAGTTGGCGAGCGAGAAAGGCATTGAGCTCGACGTACGCCGCTTCGCCGGTCCCGGCAGTGCGAAGGCCTGGTTCGCGCTCTTCCCGGGACCCTTTTCGTTCGGCAACTGGTGTCGGCGAAGAAGCGGGCGCGTCATCGTCACCATGGGTAACCCCCTCTCCTTTCCTGTAGCGCTGACGCTGAAGGCTTCGGGTGTCCCCCTGACGCATGTCGTGCATGACGCAGTGCGACATCATGGCGAGCGATCTTCGCTGATGCATCTGAGTGTTCGCTGGGCGGCGCGCCTGGCAACCAACGTCGTTGCGCTCTCTGCTGATGTGCGGAATCGTCTGACAATCAACTGGCACGTTCCGGCTGGCCGGGTGACGGTTATCCCGCATGGGCCGTTCTACGCAGCTGAGGCCGAGATCTTGCGGGATGCCGGGGAGTTCGGCGAAGAGCGGATCACTCGTCAGGTCCTCTTTCTCGGGCGAATACTCCCCTACAAGGGTCTCGCTCTCTTGCTCCAAGCATGGACCGACATCCACGACGAGTTTCCTGATGCAAGGTTGGTCGTCGCTGGAGAAGGAGATCTCTCTCCGTACGCGCTGTGGCTTCAATCTCCGAGCATCGAAGTGGTGAACCATTGGTTGGATGACCAAAAGATCATTGACCTGATGGCAAGCTCGGAACTTCTTGTCCTGCCCTACATTGAGGCGAGCCAGAGCGGCGTTATCGGAATTGCCCATGCGTTCAGTGTGCCTGTGCTGTGCACGCGGGTGGGTGGTCTTGTCGACCAGGTGAACTCCGAAAGCGACTTGATCGTTGCTCCGACACCTACGGCGCTCGCTCAAGGCCTTCGTGCCTCGCTTTCTCGCGATTCGAGCTATCGAGAGATCGGGATCGGACCGACGTGGCAGGACATCGCGCGAGCCTTTGGGACAATCGATGGGCCGGTGCCTTCGGACGGGTCCCTCGACTCCACGAACCAGGGCGACGGCGTCGTTGGACTAGGTTCCTCGCCGATGGAAAGCGAAGGAAGATCCGTTGTGGGCGCTGGTGCGCACTTCGCATCGAAACTGGTCAAACGGCTTGTTGGCCCGCTGTGGCGCCGCACCGCCAAAGGGAATTCGTCGGCTGACGAGGTCCCGCAGTTGTTTCCTCCGGGTCACTTCTACTCGCCGATCGTTCAGCCCACCGAGATCGGCGTGTACTTGAACTCGGTCGCGTCGAAGCGGGAGATCCCGGGCATCGATCTTCGTCTCGATGCGCAACTCGAGACGCTCGAATCGTTGCGGGTGCTGTCGTCGAAATGGCCATCCGGCCGCGACGAACGTTCGCTCCGGTTCGACCCGGACAACGATCAGTTCGGCCTCGGTGATGCGATCTGTTACTTCTCAATGCTGGGGATGCTTCGGCCCGAGCGAGTTGTGGAAATCGGATCCGGTTGGTCATCTGCGGTCGGACTTGATGCGAAACAAGCTCACGACACCAACACGCATTTCACCTTCATAGAACCCTACCCGAGCCGCTTGATGCGAGCGATCAAGGCAGACGATCTGTCGTCAACAACGATCATTCGCGCCGCGGTGCAATCTGTTGATCTCACAGTCTTCGACCAGTTATCTCGAAACGACATTCTCTTTATCGACTCGACCCACATCATGAAGGCGGGAAGCGACGTCCAGTTCCTTCTCGGTGAGGTATTGCCTCGTTTACAGCCAGGAGTCGTTGTCCACATTCATGACATGTTCTTTCCGTTCGAGTACCCGAAGAACTGGGTCGTGCAGGGGCGGAACTGGAACGAGCTCTACGCGGTCAAGAGCTTCCTTCAGTTCAACGACCGGTTCGAGGTCCTCTTCTGGAATCACCACCTCGCCTCTGTTCGGCCGGCCGAGCTTGCTTCGGCGCTGCCTCAGACGAAACCGAATCCAGGCGGCGGCTTGTGGCTCAGAACCTCAGCTCAAAGATCCCCGCGTGTCGGCTCAGAGGGTTCTTCGTGAGTACACCCGATCCCTCATGGTCCATCCTCTCGTTCTCCGCATAGGGAAGAGCTTCCCGCCCGCTGTGCGCTCGGCCGTCTTTCTCAGCGCGCAGAAAGTGCAGGCAACACTTGGTCGAGTTGAGCTCCGCGTCGGTGAAACCAGCGGCACGACCGAAGCGGCTCAATCGCTCTGGCGAAGTCGGGCGGCAGTCCGGGATGGTTCCCACAGACCATGGGACGTCCCGCCGAGTGCCAATCTGCCCGACGTCGACGTCACCGCCGTCACGTTCAACAGCGCTCGTTCGATCGATGAATTCCTCGACTCGCTTCTCGAGCTCGACTATCCGATGGGCCACCTGTCTCTTTGCTTGGTCGACAATGCCTCGACTGACGACACACTTGCCCTGATCGAACGACGGATAGAAGATCTCCGATCTCTCCTTCGATCGGTGACCGTTGAGCGACGACCGAATCTCGGCTTTGGAACAGGACAGAACTTCGCCGCGGCAAGGGGTTCGGCACCCTTCATCCTGATCACCAACGTCGATCTGAGTTTCGAACCGTCAGCGCTGCGCGCCCTGGTCGGTCGCGCGCAGTCAGATCCCGCCGAGTTCGCGAGCTGGGAGGCGAGACAGTTTCCCTACGAACACCCGAAGTACTACGACCCGGTCTCGCTGGAAGTGACCTGGTCGTCGAGTTGCTGTGTCCTCATGCGCCGGTCCGCATTCGAACGGGTCGAGGGGTACGACGAGCGGATCTTCCTGTACGGAGAGGACGTCGACCTGTCGTACCGGCTTCGTAGCTACGGCTTCCGGCTTGGTTACGTCCCGAGCGCGCGAGTTTTCCACGTTGCACTCGACTCGGAAACGCGTGATGTCAGCAAACAGCACTTTGGGGGTGTGCTCAGCAACGGGTTGATCCGGCGTCGCTTCGGTGACCCGCCCGCACGACTGCTGGCACCGATCCGCATCTTGAGGCTGGCGTTCCGACGGGGTGTTTCGCCCGCCTATCGCCTGGCGATCCTCCGGTTGGTCGCCGAGTTCGTAGGGACCGCCAGGCACTTCAGACCGTGCCCCGATCTGCGCCCCGGCTTCCCCATCCGGGGCTGGAACTACGAGCTCGAACGCTTCGGGGCCGCGGTCGACCTCGGCGGCACGGACGTCCCTCCTGATCTCCCCCTTGTCTCGATCGTGACCAGAACGGTAGGCAATCGGCCCGACCTCTTGCTCGAGGCAATGGCGACGGTGGCCAACCAGACCTATCCACACGTCGAGCACATCGTGGTCGAGGACGGCGGTGAAAGGCTGCGAGGAGTCGTCGAGGGTTTCGTCGGCCGGACAGGACACCGGCTCCGGTACCTCCCAACCGCGAAATCCGGACGATGCGCCGCAGGAAACGCGGGCATGCAGGCAGCAACGGGTGAGTTTCTTCTTTTCCTCGACGACGACGATCTGCTGTTCGCTGATCACATCGAGATGCTCTCGAGACGTCTCTTGTCGCACCCGAGTTGCGTTGCGGCGTACTCGCTGTCGTGGGAGGCATTCCTCAGCGAGTCCCCCGGCGGCGACGGCCCAGAATCCGGTCACGAACTTCACAGACAGCACAATCAGCACTTCGATCACGAAATTCTTGCTCATCGCAACTTCATGACGATTCAGTCGGTGCTTTTCAGGAGGAGTCTCTTCGAAGAGCGAGGCGGTTTCAATGAGAAGCTCGACGTTCTCGAGGACTGGAACCTTTGGGTCCGGTTCGCCGCGGGGAATCGATTCGTCTACATTCCCCGAGTAACATCGATCTACCGAACACCCGTTCATGTTCGATCGCGTGAGACGAGACGCCGTGCGCTGTCCTCGGCCTACGACGAGGTCCGTTTCCAGAACCAGAGCGACATGCAGATCTACCAATCCAGCACGACAAGTCCTGTTCGTCCATGAATCACATCTCGGCCTGACACGGGAAATCGCTGATGAAACTCTTTGCTTGGGTTCACGAACTGGAACTCCTTCGGAATCTCACCCTTCGAGAGGTGCGATCAAAATACCGGCGCACGGCCTTGGGGTGGGCTTGGTCGATGCTCAACCCGATTGTTACGGCGCTCATCTACACCTTGGTGTTCAGCAAGTTCTTTCAGGCGAAACCACCGATCGGGAATCCGTCAGGTTTGGAGAACTTCACTCTGTTCCTCCTCTCCGGACTGTTGCCCTGGAACATGCTGGCAGCCGGCCTCTCCGGCTCGATGGTCGGGCTGCTCGGAAACGCATCTCTCATCACGAAAGTGAAGTTCTGCCGTGAGACGATAATTGTGGCGACGGTCGCGGCATGTGGAGTCACCTTGATTATCGAGCTGGGCGTCCTTTCTCTCGGAATTTGGATTTTCGGAAACCAAGTTCCTTTTGCCTATCTTCCTGTCATCGCCGTGGTGATCGCGGTTCAGTTCGTTTTCGTACTCGGACTTGGACTGCTGTTCTCTGCCGCAAATGTCTTCCTGAGGGACCTGCAGTACCTCACCAACCTCGGCTTGATGGCCTGGATGTACCTCACTCCGGTGGTCTACCCGATCTCGTTTGTCCCGGAGAGGATCATGGTATTTGGGCGGACGATCGGACTCCGAAGAATCATTGAGATCAATCCGATGACGTCATTTGTGCAAGCGTACAAGTCTTGCCTGTATGACCTTCGCCTCCCGACGTTCTCGATGTGGTTGGGCATGGGCACCGCAGCGGTAGTGAGCTATGTCGTTGGAATGTCAGTGTTCAATCGCCTACAAGGACGATTCGCCGAGGAGATTTGATGACGACAGGAATCGAAGTCTCTGATGTTTCAAAACGCTTCAAGATCTTTCATGAACGAAACACCTCGATCAAGTCGATCGTTCTCCATCGGGGTCGGCGGACTCGTTTCGAAGAGTTCTGGGCCCTGCGAGACGTTTCACTGTCAGTCCAACAGGGAGAAAGTTTCGCTCTTGTGGGCCATAACGGCTCAGGGAAGTCGACCCTCTTGAAGTGCATCGCCGGAATCATGGACCCTGATCGAGGCTCCCTGAAAGTGATCGGGAAAGTCTCGGCGCTTCTTGAGCTCGGAGCGGGATTTCATCCTGATCTGTCCGGCCGGGAGAATGTCTTCCTCAACGGGGCAATTCTCGGGCTGTCCCAGCGCGAACTGAAGCGTCGATTTGACGATATTGTCGGCTTCGCAGGCCTCGAGCAGTTTATCGATCATCCGGTGAAGAACTATTCATCCGGGATGTACGCCAGACTGGGCTTCTCCGTAATGATCAATGTCGATCCAGACGTGCTGTTGATCGACGAAGTTCTGGCCGTTGGCGATGAGCAGTTTCAGCGGCGCTGCATGGAGAAGATCTACGAGTTCCGCACGAGCGGCAAGACGGTCGTGATCGTGTCGCATGCACTGGGAACGCTGCGAAATCTGTGTGACCGGGCAGCCTGGATACACCACGGCGAAGTCGCGAAACTCGGTCTCGTCAACGACGTCGTCGATGCATACCTTGAATCTACCGGTCAGGGAGTGGGGAGCGGCTTGGTCACCCCTGATGCTCCGGGCCGCCTCGGGTCCGGGGAGATCCGGGTCGAGCGAGTGGAGATTCTTGACTCGACCGGCAAGTCGGTCGATCGAGTCAAGACCGGTGACGATGTCATCTTCCGTGTTTGGTGGTTCTGCGACGCGCCGGTGGAACAGCCCGTGATCGCCATCTCGGTGTCTCGAACAGACGGAGTTGTGGTCGCGGGATCCAGTTCGAAGGTAGGCCAACTGGACCTTGGGTACGTGAGCACGGCGGGACGGTTGGATTTCAGTGTCGATCGACTCCCACTCCTCCCGGCGACCTTCGTGGTGCGAGTGGACGTCACCGACAAGACGAATGCCCACATCTACGATCAACACCTCCAAGCCGTGCGATTCGATGTGTCTCCTGGACTCGATCGAGGCGCTGACGGTGTTGTCACCCTTGGCGGGCGATGGAGCCGCACGGAGTAACTGCTCTGAGCCGAACCGGACCGCTACGTCGGGGCGGAGTTCGCCCACGCCGGAGAAGAACCCATCGCTGCCGCCTTGACGCTCAGGGAACCCCGCTCAGTTGTCGGCGGGCATTGGTCCGGTGACATCAGGTCGTGCCAGGTCGACCGGCGCTCGATCGCTCCAGCAGGCGCGCACCGCCTCGTTGGTAGGTCAACACCGTCGCGACGAGGAGGATGAGCGTCGCCAGGAGATTGCTGACATCTGTCGCCGTTCACGCGCGCTCCAACAACCTGGCGCCCCCGCTCCGGGCAATGACTTTCACGCCGGGCCTGGCCTCGAACCGCCGGGCGGCGCTGGCGTCGACGAGCAGATACCGCTCGTCACGGCCACCGTTGGGCCAGTCGTCCCACGCAGTGAGGCGTAGCGCAAGCTGGTCGGCCGGAGGGAGCGTGTTCTCGTGGAACAGCACGTACCACAGCACATAGGTGCTGAGGCCTTCGCCGGCTACACCGATGTCGCGCACGTCGTAGGTGTTTGCCGCGTAGGTGCCGAGCCGGTACGCGTCCTGGTTGACCAGCGGTTCCGACGTCAAACGGAGCGGGCTCGGTCGCAGCGCGACGCCGAGAGCGACGAGTAGCGCAGCAACAGTGAACACGGAACGAGCGCGGCCGCGGCGCAGTGCCGTTTCGCCGGTCAGCGAAGGGATCCTCCTTCGCCATCGGCCAAGGGCTGCGGCAACCTCGAACTGCGTGGAGGCGACGGCGACTCCGGCGGCGACGCACAGAAGCGGAAGGATCACGTAGAAATTCTTGGTGATCCGGTAGATCGTCACGGGTTCGCCGACCCAGCGGAGTGCCGCCAGCCCCGCTAGTACGGAGCCCGGCGCGGCGAGCGCTGCACTGAGCACCAGCGCCGGACGGTCGCCTCGCCAGGCCCGGGCGATGATCTCGACGCCCCCTGCCACGAACATGGCGATGGCCAGCAGTCCGCCTACGGCAGTGATGGTCAAGGGCGGAAGGCCGCCTTCTCCTAGTCCATACAACGCCTGCCTCGTGAGATATGGCGAGCTCGATGCCCGACGGTAGATGACGGCGCCCAAGACAAGCGTCAACGCTCCGAGGCCGAGCAGCCCCCGTGTTCGCCTCTTCGTCGACATCGCCCGAAGTCGGGGCCCGGTCCGGAGAAGGGCCACTACGGCGAGCGCAACGGGAATCACGACGGCGTTCTGCGGGTAGGCGAGGACCGTTGCGACGAGGAGAACGAGCGTTGCCGGAAGCCACTTCCGTAGCTCGAGTCCTGCCGCCCCGAGTGCGACCAGTCCGACTCCCACAAGGGAGAACGACACGGCGACCGCCTGGGCGAAGAAGAACGAGATCGTCACGGCACCGATCCCGAAGTGCCATGCGCCCAGCCAAAGAATGACCGCAACACCTAGACCGGTGTAGGACCGACGTGGTGAGCAGATCCTCGTCAACCAGGCGATCGCCAAGAGCTGGGAAGCCGCCGCGCCAAGCGCCGTCCACCACATCCCGGAGATGGGGGTCTGTCCGCTCAGCGTCGTCAGTACGGCGGCGATCAAGTGAGCACCGACCGGGTATGACGCCAAGCCTTCCAATCGCGGCCCGGGTTGCGGCAGCCTGCCTGTATCCGTAATCCAGCTCACGAGCGCGCCGTGATGAGCGGGGTCCGCGCCGAAGATGTGCGGCCACATGAGCGTTCGGTCAGCCGCTCGGTCCCACAGAACGACCAACATGACCAACAGGATCACGACAACGATGAACTCGACCCGGTGCGGCCTCATGGGAATCAGGTCGCGCAAGCCGTGCAGTCCGAACGACGTCACCGCCAAGCCAGCAACGGCGAGGGCCGAGACGCCGATTGACGCCTCGAGCGACAAGTCCGCCTGCATCGCGAGACGGGTGGCGAGCGAGCAGGTCGCCGCCACGACGACAGGAGCCACGGCAAGGAAACCGAGGATACCGACTCGGGTTCGCACCCGTTCGGAGGCGACCGGCTCAGCCGCGGGCGTTGACATGCTGCATCCGATCGAGCTCGAGGATTGCCTGACGGATCTCGAGGTACTGCCCGTAGAACTCGGGGAACCGGGGGTCGCTCCTGGGCAGCGTGTTCACCCATTGCAGCAAGCCACGCACATCGACGCGGTTGCCCGTGGTGAATCGCTCCCGGATCTCCGGTCGCTCACGCCATACGTCGGCCATGCGAGTGATCACCGCGCCGAGACCCGAGAACTTCCGCTCACGGTTGTCCAGCGTCCAATAGAGAACGGGCAGGATCTGCTGGTCCGGACCGAGAAGGCCGAGTCGCGAGCGGAGTTCGATGATCGCGCCGAGATGGGCAACGATCGCCGAGGAGAACGAATCCGGCAGGGGCTCGGACCAGTCGAGGAGGCGGGGAAGATCCGGCCGCCCGCTCGCATCGGAGAAGAGCTTGCGAAGCTCCGGTCGGTCCTCCCATGCCGTGAGCAGTGGCCCGAGCATGCGGTGGATCGACGGACTGACCCGCACGCCCTGCGCCCGAAGGTCATGCTCGACCGAATCGCGGACAGCGGGGCCGAAGGTCCGCCTGCTCTCGGGAAAAGCAGGCCGCCATTCGCCCTTCGCGGTGGTGATCACCGATGTGAGAAGAAGTGCCGAAGTGAAGACGAGAACACTGACGCGGACCCCGAGGCCGAAGTGCGCCCGACGGAAACGGCCGGTGGTCGACAGAGTCCAGTTGGCACGTCCCTGCACGTGGCGATCGTACTGACTCCCCGGGCGCCGCCGGTTCGGACCGACCGGTCGCCCGGGCAGCGGGGGGCGTTCTTGTAGCCTGCTGCGGTGGCTTTTTCCCTTGACGTCGTCGTTGTCGGCGGTTGCGGTCATGTCGGGCTACCGCTCGGGATCGGCTTCGCCGACCGGGGATTGAAGACGGCGGTCTATGACATCAACTCCGCGTCGGTGGCCATGGTCAACCGGGCCGAACTTCCCTTCGACGAGCCGGGCGCCGCTCCGGTCATCGAGCGGGTCATTGCTTCCGGGATGCTCCGGGCATCGGACGATCCCGCGGTGATCAGCGAGGCCGAGCACGTGATCGTGGTCATCGGCACCCCGGTCGACGAGCATCTGAACCCCGACGCCCGCGCGGTACCTGATGCCGTCCTGGCGATCGCCGACCGGCTCCGTCCCGGACAGCTGATGGTCCTCCGCTCCACGGTGTTCCCCGGCGTCACGTCGCTCGTCGAATCGGAGCTGGCGCGAGTCGGTGTCGCGGTCGACGTGTCGTTCTGCCCGGAGCGCATTGCCGAGGGCAAGGCGATGACCGAGCTCTTCTCGCTTCCCCAGATCATCAGCGGGCGTACCGATGCCGTAGCGGCAAGGGCCGACAAGCTGTTCTCGAATCTCACTGGCGTGACCGTTCGTCTGAACCCGGAAGAGGCGGAGCTCGCCAAGCTCTTCACCAACGTGTGGCGCTACATCAAGTTCGCCGCCTCGAACCAGCTGTTCATGATGGCGAACGACTTCGGGCTCGACTACGAACGCATACGCAGCGCGCTGGCCTTCGAGTACCCGCGGGCCAACGACATCCCCCGCGCCGGGTTTGCGGCCGGGCCGTGCCTGTTCAAAGACACGATGCAGCTTGCGGCCTTCACCGACAACAAGTTCGTGCTCGGCCACTCGGCCATGCTCGTCAACGAAGGCCTTCCGCTCTACGTGGTCACGAAGATGGGTGAGCGCTTCCCGGACCTGTCGAGGATGACCGTCGGGATTCTGGGCATGGCATTCAAGTCCGAGTCCGA
The DNA here is from genome assembly GCA_031423635.1 of Acidimicrobiia bacterium. Taxonomy (GTDB): domain Bacteria; phylum Actinomycetota; class Acidimicrobiia; order Acidimicrobiales; family JANYDT01; genus JANLQX01. Next base: position 27,622 of record JANPFX010000251.1, read on the forward strand.
CGACACCCGCTCGTCGCTGTCCTACAAGCTCCGCCGTATCCTCCGCTTCCGCGCCGCGACGGTGGTCTGCGCCGACCCGTACGTCACCACCGACCCGAAGCTCATGCCTCACGACGAGTTGATGGCCACCGCCGACGTCATCGTGATCGGTGCACCGCACGAGCGCTACCGGGCACTGGCGACCGACAAACCGATCATCGACATCTGGGGCGTCACCGGCAACGGCGTGCGGGTCTGACCCGATGAACTCGCCCGGACGGTTGTCCGACCCACCCAATATCGACGCGCACCCGCGTGTCTCCGTGGTCGTCACCGTGTACAACGAGGGCGGGATGGTCACGGAGTGCCTCGCCCGGATCGTCGAGGCCGTGCGCCTCCCGTGCGAGGTCCTCGTGGTCTTCGACTCGATGGAGGACACGTCACGACCATTCGCCGAAGCGTTTGCCGCGCACGACCCGCGCATCAAGCCGACGCTCAACACCTACGGCCGAGGTCCGGCGTTCGCCATCCGCTACGGCATCGACCACGCGAGTGCGCCGGTCGTCGTCGTCACGATGGCCGACGGTTGCGACGACCCGGCCCAGATCGATCCGCTCACGAAACTGGTCGAGCGAGGGGTCGTCGTTGCGGCGGCGTCGCGGTACATGCGTGGTGGCCAGCAGGTGGGCGGCCCGTGGTTCAAATCGACGCTGTCCCGACTCGCCGGGCAGTCGCTCCACCTGTTCGCTCGAGTCGGCACGCATGACGCGACAAACTCGTTCAAGGCCTACGACGTTTCGTTCGTCCGTCACGTCGGGATCGAGTCGGACGCCGGCTTCGAAGTCGGCCTCGAACTCGTGGCGAAGGCCCGCCGTCACCGTCAGCCGGTGGCCGAGCTGCCAACGATTTGGCTCGATCGGGCCTACGGGATCTCCAATTTCAAGATGGCCAAGTGGCTGCCGAAGTACCTCCGCTGGTACCGCTACGCCTACGGCGCCCGTCTGCCCTACCCGCCGACATCGCCCCCGGCATCGGCTGCTTCACCCTCCCCCTCAACAAAAGGTTCGTAACGCTCATGGCTCGTGTTCTGCTCTCCGGTTCGGCCGGCTTCATCGGTGGCTACATCGTCGAGGAACTTCTCAGCCGCGGCCATGAGGTCGTCGGCATCGACAACTACTCGAAGTACGGCAAGGTCACCAAGAGCTACGACGACGACCCCCGCTACACGTTCGTGGAGGCCGACTGCACCGACGTCGCGCTGATGACGGAGCTCTGCTCCGACGTCGACCACTTCATCGCCGGGGCTGCGCTCATCGGCGGGATCACGTATTTCCATGCGTACGCATACGATCTGCTGGCGACGAACGAGCGCATCATGGCAGCATCGTGCGATGCGGCGCTCAAGGCGTATGCCCGCGGCACCGGTCGGCTGCAGAAGGTCACGTACCTGTCGTCGTCGATGGTCTTCGAGTCGACGCCGCATTGGCCGTCGGCCGAAGGGGACGAGCGGAAGATCCCGCCGCCACTTTCGTCGTACGGCTTCCAGAAGCTGGCCGTCGAGTACTTCGCCAAGGCCGCCTTCGACCAGTACGGCCTCCCGTACACGATCGTGCGTCCGTTCAACTGCGTCGGCATCGGCGAATCGCGGGCGAAGGGGGAGCACCTGGTGCTCTCGGGCAACGTCGAGTTGGCGATGAGCCACGTGGTTCCCGACATCGTGCAGAAGGTCCTGAAGGGCCAGGATCCACTGCACATCCTCGGCGAAGGTCACCAGGTCCGCCACTACACCTACGGCGCCGACCTGGCCCGCGGCATCGTGACGTGCATGGAGCACCCGGCGGCGCTGAACGAGAATTTCAACATCTCCACGGCCGAGTCCACCACCGTGCTGGCGCTCGCCGAGATGATCTGGGACAAGGTCCACAAGGGAGCGAAGCCCTTTGCCTACGTGTCCGACGAGGCGTACGAGTACGACGTGCAAAAGCGCGTACCCGACGTGTCGAAGGCCAAGCGACTGCTCGGCTACGAGGCCACGACCGGTCTCAGCGACATGCTCGACATCGTGATTCCGTGGATCGACGACGCCATCAAGGCCGGCACCATCTGATGCACCGCCTCCTGACGATTCCTGACCCCTCGACCGCCGCGGGCGGGACTCTGATGCACCGCCTCCTGACGATTCCACCTCTGTCGACGAACGCGGGCGGCTCGCGCTGATCGCCACCTCCGACACCGTCGTTTCCGACGCTCGCGGCGCGCACGCCGCGAGCCGCTGGTCGCGGCTACGACAGTGGCCGGAGGCGCCCATCGCCGTAGGCGGCATCGCATGGTTGTTCTGGCTTGCGGTGTCGAGTGGACAGTGGTTCTTCGCCGACGAATGGGACTTCATCGCCACGAGGTCCCGGCCACCGCTCTCCAACCCGGGAGCGGTCGCCGACATGTTGCTCACGCCGCACAACGAGCACTGGTCGACCCTGCCGATCCTCGTGTACCGAGCGGTGTTCGGCGTGGTCGGGTTGCGGGCGTACTGGCCGTACCTCGTCGTGCTCTACGCCTTTCACCTCACGGTCCTGGCGTTGCTGGTGCGGTTGATGCGCCGCACCGGCGTACCGGTCGTGATGCGCTGTTTCGCCGTTGCCATCTTCGTGGTCTACGGCGCCGGCGCGGAGAATCTGCTGTGGGCCTTCCAGTTCGCCTGGATGGGTGCGTGCATCGCCGGCCTGCTGCTGGCCGAGATCGTCGACGTCGCGCCCGGTTCGTTCACCCGTTCCCGTCTGGTGCTCGCCTGGCTCGTCGGGATCGCGGGACTGATGTGTGCAGGTGTCGGCGTGTCGATGGTGGCGGCGGGTGTTGTCGTCGCGCTCCTCCGCCACGGATGGCGGCGAGCCGCATTGGTCGGTGTCGTCCCGGCCGTCACCCAGGTGGCGTGGACCATCGCCTACGGACGCAACGCCCAGCCGGTGGAGACGCCATGGACGTCGGTGGCGCACAAAGCCGCGGGGTACTCCTGGCGGGCCATCACCAGCACGTTCGACCGGACCCTCGGCCTTCCCGGACTCGGTGTCCTGGCGGTCGTCGCGTTGCTGATCTTCGTGGCCCGTGAAGCGACAACGATCCGCCACACCCACGCGAGCGTGCTCGGCCTGGCGGCGGCGGCGCTGCCGTTCCTCGGCCTGGTTGCCGTCGGACGGGTCGAGGTCGACAACCCGAACGCGTCGCGGTACTCCTACGTGCTGTTCGTCCTCCTCGCGCCGCTCACGTTCGTGGCGATGGCCCGCACCTTCGGAACGAGAGACCGGTCCGGAGGTGATCCGCTTGTCGGTCCACTCAGCGCGCGCCAATGGCAGACGCTTGCCGCGGTCGCCGGTGTGGTCGCAGTCGTCACGTCTGTCGGCATGCTCTCCGACGCTGCTGCCGTGGAGGGACGCACCGAGAAGGTGACGAAACGATCGATCGTTGCCGCCTTCGCAGTGGCCAACTCGAGTTTCGCCGCGCCCGACGCCATTCCCGATCCGCAGAGTGTCGATCTCCGGATCACCGGACTGCGTGCCCTGCTGGTCCAGGGCAAGATCCCGCCGGGTCGGCCGGATCCGCAATCGCTGACGACAGTGCTCGCGCAGAGCTCCGTCGACGTGACTCCCGAACCGCGTGTGCCGCTCGACGGTCGCCGGATCACCATTGCGTCGTTGGGACGAATGACCGCGGAGCCGGTCGAGAGCGGGTGTCTGGGCTTCTTCCCGCAGGGGCCCAGTCCGCAGGTCTCGCTTCTGCCGCGCCAGCCGGCATCGGTCAAGGTCGTCCCCCTCGTCGAAGGGACGCTGCTGATCACCGTTCGCCGTGACGGTCGGTCGGCGACCGCCCGTCCGATCCCGGTGTCGGCGAGCAACCCGGTGTTCGTGAACATGGCCGACCCGCGCAACGAGTACGTACTCACGTTTCCCGAAGGTGGGCAGACCAAAGCGTGCGGCATGGGTCAGAAGCTTCCTGCCTGACCGTGCCCCGCCGGTCGGACGATCCCTCACCGGAAAACTGATCAGGCCTCAACTTCTTGCTGTGGTGTGCCGATAGTTCATGTCAATGGGTGCAACGTCTTCGCAGTTGAGCTTTGCGGGAGCTGTCCGAGTCGGCGCACGCGTCCCGATGCTCTCGTCGTTGCTGATCCTTTCCGTGCTCGGGGTGGCAGGCCAGGCATGGTGGCCGTACGCCGAAAGCGTCGTCCGGGGCGCACCGGTGGTCACGCCTGCGGACCTGGTCAACGGACATCGTGGGCCGGTGCGGGTCGTGGTCGACGGCATCGTGGAGCGGACCCCGCAGTCACCGCCGGACGCGCTCGTCGTGGTCTCGTCCTCGCAGCGACTCGTCGCCCTCGACGGGGCCGTCGCGCAACCGGGCGAGGTCTTCTGGGGACGGCTCCGACCGCTGACCCTTCTCGAGGAGGTCCGCCTTCCGGTCCAGCCATCGGCCGGGCTGGGTGCGACCGGCGACGATGCACCCCGATTCATCCTGGACACGGGTTCGCCGACCCGCACCCAACTGCAGATCACGGTGACTGCGGCGGCGGCCGCTGCGCTCGCCGCCGGCGTCACGATGATCCGGGCTCTGCGTCACGCCCGTCATCCGATGCGGGGCCCGGCCGGCCGGGCACTTGCCCGGTTTGGAAATCCTGAGGCGGTTCGAGCCACCTTTGACACGGCGATGCGCACCGACCACACCGTGTCCGGACGGCTCCACCTCCCCGACGGGTTCGTCGCCTTCCGAACGCGCAACGGCTTCTCGCTGCTACCGAGCAAGGACGTCATGTGGGTCCGGGAGCAGACTTCTCCAGAGCACACGATTCTCGGAGTGCTGTGCTTTCCGATTGCGCTGACCCGCTCCCTCCTGTCGAATGCGTTGTTCGTTCACGACCGCTACGGCACGCAGACCCGGATTCCGATGAGCTCTCGCAAGGAGCGCCGCACGGTCATCCGCGAACTCCAGTCGGCGGTGCCCCACGCGGTCTTCGTCGAGGATGCGCCGACCAGGAGGTTCTGGCGCCTGCACCGTACGCAGTTCGTCGCCGCCGTCGACGAGCGCCGGGCGTTGCACGAGTCCTTCCGGTCCAACGGGTTCGTCGGTCCCGAGGTGGACGTTCGGACAGCGTGGGGACTCGCCCCCGATGAGGTCGACGACGAGCTGTTCGAAGCAGCGGAAGCAAGGCTCCGGAGTCCGGGCGGGGACGACAGCCCACCCCGGGTCTCGCTGCTCGGGCTGACATCGGTGGCGCAACCGGGACCATCGACGGACGAGTCGCCGGTCACCGTGACCTTCGACATCACCGGGGTCGAGGCACCCGCCGATGACGCCGTGCAGGCCGGTGAGATCACCGTGAAGCGGGCACTGATCGACGCACGGGCGCAGGCCCTGAGCTGATCGACGGCCGCAACGGCTCAGAACTCGGGGAGCCGTGGGCCAGCGATCCGGAGGTCGCCGCGTCGGCGCAGCACGCCAGTCGTGTCAAGCACGGCGAGAAGCGGCAGAGCGTATTTCCGTGACGTGCCGAGCGCTTCGCGGATCACCGAAACCGTGATCCCGTCAGGTTGCTCGGACAGCAGCGCGGCGACGCGTCGAGACGCCTCCTCGATGGCGTCGGGGGCGAACCAGACACCGTCTTGTTCCACGATCAGCTTGCGTCGGATGAGTTCGCGTAGTTCGGATCGGTCGACACCGCTCGCATCGGGCGGAGTGAAGCCGCCATCGATAAGCGCGCGGACGAAAGGATGATCGGCCAGGGGGTCGATCTGGGCGACCCGCACCACACGGCCGCCGTCCACCCGCAGGCCCTCGGCGAGGACGTGTGCGACGACGAGACGATCGCGTGCGCCGAGGGAGGCGGCATCGAGCCCTAACGGTCCGGCGCTGTCGACCGCGTCGAGGATGCGGACGCTCGCCGCTTCGAGCTCCACGGGATCGACCGCCCACTCGTCAAGGATCGGTCCGGTCCATGGCTGGCGACTCCGCACACGGAGGTCGGCGAGACGGATCCACCTGCGCTCCCGCACGAGACGGGCCACGTCGTCCGACGGTGCCGCTTTGCTCGCCGGCCGCGTCGGGTCGACGTCGAGGACGACCCCACCGCCCACCGTCTCCTCCCGCCCGTGTTCGCGCAGTACGAAGCGATCTCCGGGCAGCAGTGGGAGCTCGTGGGGAAGGTGGAGGCGCACCGCGCCAGCGGTGCCCGGTTCGAGTGTCGAGGTCCCGAGGATTCGGACTTTGGCCGGATACTCGCCCGAACCGATGTGCACGGCGTATGCCCCTCGCCGCGACACCTCGTGGTCGAGCGCTTCGAGGACATGGAGCGTGGCGTCGAACCGCTTGGTCGTGTGCCAGTCCTTCGGGTGCACGAGCGCATCGCCGCGTTCGACGTCCTCGTGGCCGACGCCCACGAGGTTCACGGCCACGCGCGTTCCCGGTCCGACGCGATCCCGCAGCCTCCCGTGTGCCTGGAGTGATCGTATGCGCGCATGCCGAATGGAGGCGGCCCCGACCAGTGCCACCTGGTCGTCGACGACGAGGGAGCCGCAGGTCAACGTGCCGGTCACCACCGTGCCAGAACCTTTGGCGGCAAAGACCCGATCGATCCACAACCGGGGCCGACCGATGTCATCGGGCGGGGGAATCGACGTGAGCAGCGCGCCCAGCCCCGCCTGGAGCTCATCGATTCCTCGGCCCGTGACGGAGTCGACATCGATGATCGGAGCGCCGTCGAGGAACGTTCCTGCCACTCGGTCTTCGACGTCGAGCCGGGCGAGCTGACGCCATTCGTCGTCGACGAGCCCGACCTTCGTCAGGGCGACGATGCCGTGGCGGATGCCGAGCACCTGGGTGATTCGCAGATGCTCCTCGGACTGCTCCTTCCAACCCTCGGTGGCGGCCACGACGAAGAGGCACGCGTCGACCGCGCCGACCCCGGCCAGCATGTTGCGCAGAAAGCGGACGTGTCCCGGCACGTCGACGAAGCTGATCCCCATTCCCGTCGGGAGCGTCGTGTGGGCGAACCCGAGGTCGATGGTGAGGCCACGTGCCTTCTCCTCGGCCCAGCGGTCGGGGTCGCTCCCGGTGAGCGCGAGGACGAGTGACGACTTGCCGTGGTCGACGTGGCCCGCCGTGCCGATCACCCTCATGGACGGCGCGCGATGGACTCGCGCACGTGTGCGTCGTCTGCCGGCAGCACCGTGCGAACGTCGAGGATCGTCCGACCGTCGTG
>JANPFX010000252.1:0-5269 GCA_031423635.1 Acidimicrobiia bacterium
CGCAGCTCGTCGTCGGTGCGTTGGAGGCCGAGGCGCCGGATCGAGTCGACGTCGGACAGCACCAACCAGCGCCCGTCGTCTTCGTCCTCGGTGACGTGGAGACGCAACGCGGCACACCAGAACTCCGCCACCGAGCGGGGATCGCCGCAGTTGAGCGTGACGAGGTCGAACTGTGTCGCCACCAGAGCGGCCGTTCGCCCGAGGTCAGCCGGCGGCGACGCTGTGGGCGACGACCGGTCGACGGAGCTTCCAGATGAAGCCGTCGAAGAACACGTGCATGCCGCCGACGGTGAGCAGCACGGTGTTGCCGATGTCCGCGTCGACCAGCTTCTGCACCGAGACCAGGAAGATCCCGACGAGAACCACATAGACGACGACGCACCCCGACGCCCGGAGCGGACTCCGCACCACTCGGCCGACGATGCCGCCCGGCTGCGCCTGGGGACCGGAGTAGCGACGGCCGAGCGCGCCGTGGACGATCACGAAGTACTCCAGGGCGTGCGAGCCCACGTAGCCGATGAGGCCGACGATCGGATTGACGAGGATCGCCGCGAACAGAAGCGCGGTGCCGAAGAGGTAGCGCCGCTTCGGGCTCCAGCCGATCCGCCCCAGCTGTCGCTCGCCGAGCCACCAACGGCTTGTGGCCCAAACCACGAACAGGCCGGCCACGATCACCGCCCCGACCGCCCACGGGCGAAAGGTCTGGAGCACCCGTACGCCTTCTTCGTTGGTCGCTCCGAGCTCGACGCGGTCGAGGAGGCGCGTCGTCCGTGGGTCGGCCGCAGCGAACGACAACGCGAACACCAGCCAACTGATCAGCATCGGTCGTTCCCGGGCCGGTCCTGTCTCGCCGGCCTTCCGGGCGTAGATGCGCGAGATCCCATAACGCTGCATGAGGGTGTGCTCGGCGTTCCACAACCCGGCGATCACGGCCACCAGGGTGAGGCTGAACGAACGAGCCACGATGACTGCGCCGAGCAACACGAACGGGAACACGGTGAACACCCGCCGGGCGACGGCGAACTGCGCTGGGTCGCCGTAGATGAGGCCGAGCGTGAGCGGTTGGTGTACCAACGACGTGAGCAACGTGAGTGCCACGACCACGGCAAGCGCGACCGGCGAGGAGTACGTCGCGGCTGCGGCCAGGCTGAACGGGACCCAGAGAAACGTGATGACGGCGTCGGTTCGGCGATCGTGGATCCAATGCCCCGATGCGGTCCGGGGCGCTGGCAAAGCGAGCGGTGCGGTGGCTCCCGGCGAGGCAACGGCGGACATCGCGAACGACCGTAGCCGCAAGCCGATGGTTCGGTGGGTGCCGCCCCGCAGGCGTTCGATCGCCCGCTGCACCCGGTGGACAGTGCCCAGAAGTCCCCGGTGGTGTGGTTGGTCCTCTCATCTCCTGAGTAGGCTGATCGCTCGTGTCTGTCGAAGCTCCCCCCACTGCTGCGCCAGTTGATTCCATCGCCGAGCAGTACCTCGACGCTCTTCGGTCGGAGCTCGGCGACGCCGTGCTCGACGGTGTTGTCCAAGGCCACGACGTGGTGGTCCGGGTGTCGCGCTCCTCGTGGATCGCCGCGCTCACCGCGGCCAAGCACAAGCTCGGTCTCACGTACTTCTGCTTCCTGTCCGGCCTCGATTGGCTCGACTCACCTCTCCAGACCACGCGATACGAAAACGTCTGGGGCTCCGTCGAAGACGATGCTGCCGACGACGAAGACTCGGCCCCTGTCGCGGCGGAACCGGTCCAGACCGATGCCGGCTTCGTCACCGGCCTGGCCGGAGGGGACACCCGATTCCAGGTCTTCGCACGGGTGTATTCGACCCAGACCCGCCGGGGCATGGTGATCAAGGCCGACCTGGACGAGAACGAGCCCACCGTCCCGACGAGCACCGGTGTCTATGCCGGAGCCGACTGGCACGAGCGGGAAACCTGGGAGATGTTCGGCTTCTGGTTCGAGGGACACCCCCACCTCGTCCATCTGTACCTCCCGATGGGCTTCGAGGGGTACCCGCTCCGCAAGGACTTTCCCCTCCTCGCCCGTGAAGTGAAACCGTGGCCAGGGCTGACCAACGTTGAACCCATTTCCGGTGAAGCCGACGAGGAAGCGGCCGAGTGATGACGGAGCGGAGAACTATCGTGCTCGGCGCCATGACTGAGCCCGGCCAATCCATCGCCCTGACGGCTGTTGGATCGACGACACCCGATCGCCGAACGCAAGGAGCGGGCGCGTGACCGCAACCATCGAACCGGGAACGGCCGCCGCTGCGTTCAGCGCGAGCAGCCCCGAACAGCTGAAGCAGGCCGCGTACATCGCCGCCCAGGCGTCCGATATGCGGGTCAACGTCGAAGTTGCCACCGACGACGGCATGACCGTCAACATCGGCCCCCAGCACCCGGCGACCCACGGGACCCTGCGGATCATCGCCAAGCTGGACGGCGAGCAGGTCGTCGAGTGCGAGCCCTACATGGGCTACATGCACCGTGGCTACGAGAAGCTCACCGAAGTCCGCACGTATCCGCAGATCACGACCCTCGTGAACCGGATCGACTGGCTGTCGAGCTTCGCCAACGAGGTTCCCTTCATCCTCGCCGCCGAGCAGCTGATGGGCATCGAGGCTCCTCCCCGAGCGCAGTGGATCCGCACCTGCCTGTTCGAGATGGCCCGCATCGCGAACGTTGCCCTCTTCCTCGGTGACATGGGTGTGCAGCTTGGCGCCATCACCCCCGTGTTTTTCGCCTTTCGCGACCGGGAGCACGTGCTCAACCTCATCGAGGCCGCCACCGGTGGACGCTTCCACCCGAACTATGACCGCATCGGCGGCCTCAAGGAAGACCTTCCGAAGGGATGGATCGCCGAGGCCAAGACCGTCATGAACAAGGTCCGCTCCTTCTGCGACGAGCTCGAGCAGCTCCTCATGGGCAACCGGATCTTCCAGGAGCGGTGCCGTGGCGTGGGTGTGATCCCCGTCGACAAGGCCATGGACTACGGGCTCTCCGGCGCCAACGCCCGTGCGTCGGGGATCGACTGGGACATCCGACGCGACCAGCCGTCGCCCCTGGTGTGGAACAAGCTCGACTGGAACGTCATCACTCACCCGGACGGCGACTCGTTCGCCCGCTACTGGGTGCGTCTCCAGGAAACTCGCGAGGCCGCCAAGATGGTCGACCAGATGCTCGACGGTCTGCCGTCTGGTCCGATCATGGCGAAGGTCCCACGCATCATCAAGGTGACTGCGGGCGAGACCTACGTCGCCACCGAGAACCCCCTCGGTGAGATGGGCTACTACGTCGTCTCGAAGGGTGGCCTCGGACCCTTCCGGGTGAAGATCCGCACGGCGAGCTTCAACAACATTTCGATCGTGCCGTGGATCATGAAGGGCGTGTTCGTGCCGGACATCATCACGATCCTGGCGTCGCTGTATTTCATCCTCGGCGACATCGACCGCTGAGCACCGACGGGACCATGGGAATGCTCGCGATCACGCTCGCCTACTGGCAGCAGTCCATTATCAAGCTCATCGCTGTTCTGGTGGTGATTCCGGTCGGTGGACTACTCCTCGGCTACACGTTCCTGTTGAAGATGATGGCCCACATGCAGTCGCGTCTCGGCCCCATGGAATCCGGTGGATTCCATGGTTGGTTCCAGAACATCGGCGACGCCATCAAGTTCATCCAAAAAGAAGACATCATCCCGACGAAGGCCGACAAGTGGGTGTTCTCACTTGCGCCCTACGTGGTCGTGATGTCCACGTTCCTGCTGTTCCTGGTCATCCCCGCCGGTCCCGACCTCGTGATCTCGGATCTCCAGGTCGGCGTGTTCTACGCCCTGGCGGTGTCGTCCATCGGTGTCCTGGGCGTGCTGATGGCCGGGTGGGCCTCGGCGAACAAGTACTCCCTCATGGGCTCGCTGCGTGCCGCCGGCCAGCTGATCGCCTACGAACTGCCGATGGTTCTCGCCGTCGTCGGCGTGATCGTCCAGGCCGGCTCGATGAGCTTCACCACGATCGTCGAGAAGCAGCGCCAGTTCGAGGTCTTCGGCCTCAACATCGCCGGTATGCCGTTCGTGGCCACGCAATTCGTCGGCTTCGTGGTGTTCATGATCGCCACGCAGGCCGAGCTCACGCAGGCCCCGTTCGACATGCCGGTCGCTGAGTCCGAACTCGTCACCGGCTACATGACGGAATACTCCGGGTTCCGGTTCCTGTCGTTCTTCCTCGGCGAAGTCGCGTCGACGTTCGCGTTCGCCGCCATCGCCGCCACGATGTTCCTCGGTGGCTGGTACCTCCCGATGCCGGACCGGTGGATCGACAACAACATCGCCAACGTCGTCGGGCCTGGCATTCTTCTCGCCAAGATCATGTTCGTGTCCTTCCTGATCTTCTGGTTCCGGTTCTCCTACCCCCGATTCCGCGAGGATCAATTGCAGGCGTTGGCCTGGAAGTATCTGATTCCGATCTCGCTGGCGAACATCGTTGCTACTGCCGTCCTGAAGGTGGCGTTCTGAATGGAACATGTGATTGACACTCCGGCAACCAACAGCAGAGTTGTGTTCTAGGTCATGGCTCTCCCGAAATCTGCGGCGCTCGACAAGGGCAAAGAGGTCTTCGATTCCCTCACCGGTGGCCTGCGGGTCACCATGAAGACCTTCTTGAAGGGTGCGGAGACCGTGCAGTACCCGCACGAGCGGGAGAACCCGCCTGTCCGTGCGCGCGGGGTCATCGCCCTCAAGGAGGAGAACTGCACCGTCTGCATGCTCTGCTCGCGCAGCTGCCCGGACTGGTGCATTTACATCGAAGGCCACAAGGACAAGGCACCGCCTCGTCGCGAGGGCGGCAAGCCCCGCACGGTCCAGGCGCTCGATCGCTTCGACATCGACTACGGCCTGTGCATGTACTGCGGCATCTGCGTCGAAGTTTGTCCGTTCGACGCCCTGTTCTGGAGCCCCGAGTACGAGTATTCCGTCCCGTCCATCGCCGATCTCCTCCACGACAAGACCCGCCTCGGCGAGTGGATGGACACGGTGCCCGCCAAGCCGGCTCTCGAAGTCGGCGCGGAATCGAAGAAGAAGTAGCCTCGCCCGCCGTGCTTGCCCAGAACCTCACCTTCGGGCTCCTTGCCGTCGCCATGGCGCTATCGGCGATCAAGCTCGTCACCACGAAGAACGTGGTGCATGCTGCGCTCTACCTCGTCATCGTGCTGGCCGGCATGGCCGCGCAATACATTCTCCTTGCCGCCGAGTTCGTCGCCGTCACCCAGGTGCTCGTCTAC
>JANPFX010000253.1:0-4759 GCA_031423635.1 Acidimicrobiia bacterium
GACGATCATTGCGCAGAGCTTCGCGCAATTCAGCAATAGAACTTTGCCCATCCGGCAAGGGTTTAGAGAGGGGATGGGGGAGGGCAACCATCGGAAACAGTTAACACCTCAAAACCGGAATCAGTGACAAGGATGGTGTGCTCGTATTGTGCCGACAGACTGTGGTCTTTGGTAACCACGGTCCAACCATCGCCGAGCTGCTTAATAGCGGCCTTGCCGACATTGATCATCGGTTCGATCGTGAAGGTCATGCCGGGCTGCATGATCATGCGGGCGTTGCGGTCGAAGTAGTGCGGAACGTTCGGCGCCATGTGGAAGACCTCACCGATGCCGTGGCCGACGAACGCCCGGACGACCCCGTAGCCGTAGCGGTTGGCGTGGCCTTCGATGGCCTGGCCGATCACGTTGATGGCCCGCCCCGGCTTGACTGCGTCGATGCCGAGTTCCATGCACTCACGGGTGACCCGCATGAGCTGCTGCGAGGCTTCGTCGACGTTGCCCACGCCGACCATGATCGACGAGTCGCCGTGGACACCGTTGAGGAAGATCGTTGCGTCGATGTTGACGATGTCGCCGTCGCGAAGCGGCCGATCATCGGGGATGCCGTGGCAGATGACCTCGTTGACGGACGTGCACAGGCTCTTGATGTACGCCGGCGAGCCGTAGCCGACACAGCTCGGGTAGCCGCCCTTGGCGATGTAGAGCTCGTGGGCGATGGCGTCGATCGCGTCGGTGGTCATTCCCACTTCGACTCGGGGGCCCAACTCCGACAGGACTTCGGCGACAGCGCGGCCCGCCAGTCGCATCCGGGCGATGGTGTCGGCGTCCTTGACGAGCGAGACGTTCGTCTTCCTCGGCCGACCCCCGTTCGCGACGTAGTCGGGAGCGGCGATGGTGTCGGGCACGGGGCGGCGGGGCGAGACGGTCCCCGGCAGCACCGTGGGCTCGGTCACGACCATGGCGTTGGCCGAGGCCTTGTGGCAGCGCTTGAATTTCCGTCCGCTCCCGCACCAGCAGGCATCGTTCGATTTCGGCAGCACGGAAGGTCGGGTGATGGTGGTCATAGCGGGGTTCCCCATCGTACGCCCGCCGCCCGCATTCGATGACGGACACCGCTCTTCCCCTTTCCGACGATCCCCCGGCCACGCGCACCCCAGTCGATTCCGCGTGCACCTCGGCCGAAAGGACAGGTTTGCGGCTCTCATTTTCCCGAGGCGCGCGTCAAACGGCCGGATGTGCGCGCCAGAACGGCGCGAACCTCCGGCCGTCGTCGTTCCGTTCAGGTCGACCTGGACCGGCGGGGGTGGGCATCACCTGCCCCGGCCCGGCGAAGGGCCGACTCGACCGCGCGCAGCATCTGGTCTGGCCGATGCAGGACCTGGTGGGCCGAAAACGTCACCCAGTGAAAGCCGAGCTCGTCGTAGGTCGTCTGTCGGGAATGATCCGCTTCGAAGGAACCTTCGTGGTAGGTCCGGCCATCGATCTCGATGAGCAAGCCGTGGTGAGGCAGTGCGATCGGCGGCCGCTGCATGGGTCGGAACGGCAGGAGGAAGTCACTACGCTGCAGAATCCGCCCGTTTGGCCCGATGATGGCGACTTGGCGCCACGGAACCCATCCCTTTGTTCGAAAGCACTGCACGGCGGACGTCTCGGCGAAGCTCTCGGTCGGCGGGACCCAACCGCGTCGATCCAGAACGGCATGGATCGCCCGGTCGCCCGGAGCCGAGGACCCGCGGATGCGTAGTTGTTCGATCGTGATCATCCCCGCCCGGAGGGCGTGCTCGACGGCGAACTCGACCCGATCGACGGGATCGATGCCGTCGATCGTGGCGGCCCGGCGCAGAGCGTGTTGATCGTTCGCGAGGTGGCGGAGGACGGTAGCCGGGTGGGCGACCTCGACGTCGCCGATTCGAATGGCCGGCAACCAGCACCGTGTGCGGAGAATGCCCGGTTCGGACCGATAGCCGACGGGCAGACACAGCTGGGGCAGCCAGTCGACGTCACGAAACCCGTCGAGATGGAGCAGGCGGGCGGCAAAAGGGCCGGTGAGGACGGGTGGTGGTGCGATAGCTCTCGCCATTTCGCTCTCCGATGTGTCGTTCGGCTGAGCGGGGAAGGAGCCGCAACCCTCGCCGATCGTGAAAGGGCGCGTCGAGCGTCGAGGGCGTTGTTCCTCGGCTCCCGGCGGCCTGGCGCGCAGTTCGCCTGATTTCGCGCGCACCTCGACCGAATTCTGACGTCGACTCGCTGTTCTGAGCTGGTCTGCGCGCCAAATCGGTCGAAGTGCGCGTGAGACGGCTTCGGTACCGCACATCACTCCGCCTCGGCGGATTGAAGTGCGGCGGGACGGCAGCCGGGCGTGCGGGCGACGGCAGGAGGGGAAGTGCGGGCCACTGGCGGGAGGGGGCTTGTAGCCTGGTAGGCCATGTCTGACGCCGGTCCGCAGTCCTCCACACCCGCCACAGGCGGTCCCTCCTTCCGCTACACCGCCACGCTTGCGGGGGAGATCGAGGCGCGCTGGCAGGACCGCTGGGACGCCGAGGGCACGTTCCACACCCCGAATCCGACGGGTCCCTTGAGCGAGGGGTTCGACGCCGTCGCCGACGCCAAGAAGCTCTTCGTGATGGACATGTTCCCGTACCCATCTGGTGCCGGACTCCATGTCGGCCACCCGCTGGGCTTCATCGCCACCGACGTATTCGCCCGGTTCAAGCGGATGACCGGCCACAACGTGCTTCACACGATGGGATTCGATGCCTACGGTCTGCCTGCCGAACAGCACGCCGTGGCCACCGGTCAGCACCCGCGGATCAACACCGAGAACAACGTCGTCACCTACCGTCGCCAACTGCGGCGCCTCGGCCTGGGCCACGATCCTCGGCGCGCCGTGTCGACCACGGATCGCGACTTCCTCGAGTTCACCCAGCGCATCTTCCTGCGGATCTTCAACGCCTGGTTCGATCCGGAGGCGACCAACCCGCTCGGCGGACCGGGGGCGGCTCGCCACATCGACACCCTCATCGCCTCATTCGCCGACGGCACCCGCCCGACCGCTGATGGTCGGCCGTGGGCTGCGCTGACCGAACGGGAACAGCGGACACTGGTCGACTCGCATCGACTCGTCTATTCGGCCGAGGTGCCGGTGAACTGGTGTCCGGGTCTCGGCACGATCGTCGCCAACGAGGAGGTCACCGCCGACGGTCGCAGCGACCGCGGCAACTTCCCCGTCTTCAAGCGCAACATGACGCAGTGGCTGATGCGGATTACGGCCTATGCCGAACGGTTGATCGACGACCTCGATCTCGTCGACTGGCCCGAACCGGTCCGGCTGATGCAGCGCAACTGGATCGGACGGAGCCTTGGCGCACGGGTGAGCTTCGCCAGCAGCGCCGGCGACATCGAGGTCTTCACCACCCGCCCCGACACCTTGTTCGGAGCGACCTTCATGGTGCTCGCCCCCGAGCACGAGTTGGTCAGCGCGCTTACTGTGCCCGCTTGGCCGGCAGGTACGGACCCGAGATGGACCGAGGGCCACGAAACTCCCGCTGCCGCGACCGCCGCGTATCAGGCTGCGGCGGCATCGAGGTCGGAAGTCGACCGTCAGGTGGAGACGAAGACGAAAACCGGGGTCTTCACCGGTTCGTTCGCGGTGAATCCGGTCAACGGCCGCGCCGTCCCGGTGTTCATCGCCGACTACGTGCTGATGGGCTACGGCACCGGAGCGATCATGGCGGTGCCGAGCGGGGATCAGCGAGATTTCGAATTCGCCCGGCAGTTCGGACTGCCGATCGAGGCGACCATCCGTCCTCCTGACGCATGGTTCGCCGAACACAACGCGGAGCCGTCACTCGACTGCGACACCTGGCCGATGGCCTACACCGGTGACGGCGCGGCCGTGAACGGTGTGAATGAGACTCTCACCCTCGACGGCATGGGCAAGGCCGCCGCCATCGCCGCAACGATCGGATGGCTCGAAGCGAACGGCCGAGGGCACGGCACCGTGCAGACGAAGCTGCGCGACTGGTTGTTCAGCCGGCAGCGCTACTGGGGCGAGCCGTTCCCGATCGTCCACGACGAGATCGGTCCGATCGGTGTGCCCGAGTCGATGCTGCCGGTCGACCTGCCCGACACAGATCAGTTCGCCCCGCGAAGCTTCGATCCCGACGACTCGCAAAGCGAGCCGGAACGTCCGCTCGACCGTCTCGTCGAGTGGAAGAACGCCACGCTCGACCTCGGCGACGGAAGAGGTATGCGCACATATGTGCGCGAGACGAACGTCATGCCGCAGTGGGCCGGTTCGTGCACGTACTACCTGCGCTACATCGATCCGACCCTGGTCGAGGGGATCACGGTGGAGGAGAACGAGCGCTACTGGATGGGCGATCGCGGTGTCGATCTCTACGTCGGCGGCGTCGAGCATGCTGTGCTGCATCTGCTCTACAGCCGGTTCTGGCACAAGGTCCTCTTCGACCTCGGCGTCGTCGGCACTCCCGAGCCGTTCGCCCGTTTGTTCAACCAGGGTTACATCCAAGCCTTCGCCTACACCGACTCACGGGGAATCTACGTGGAGGCGAGCGAGGTCGAAGAACGCGATGGCGAGTTCTTCCACCATGGGGAGAGGGTCAACCGCGAATACGGGAAGATCGGCAAGAGCCTGAAGAACATGGTGTCGCCGGACGACATGTGAGAGAGCTACGGTGCCGACACACTGAGGCTCTACGAGATGTCGATGGGGCCGCTCGAGCAGTCCAAGCCCTGG
>JANPFX010000254.1:0-35581 GCA_031423635.1 Acidimicrobiia bacterium
CCGACATCGACGCCCTCACCCAGACGACCAAGCTCACGAAGAACGCGCCCCGCGCCGAGTCACGAAAGGGTCGGGCGAACAGCATCACGCTCACCGGTCCGCGTGGTCTGCAACGTGATCTACTCGTTGCCGCCCGGATCGCCGCCAATCGCTTCGGCACGGCGAACACGGTGATCGATCAGGCGACGCTGGAACTCGTTGGAGTCGAACGAGGTCCGCGCATCGTGCAGATCACCAAGTTCCCCTTCTCCATTCCGCTCTCGACGCTCTCGCTCGGACCGGTAGCGGCGCGTTCGCTGTTCGGGGACGCAACCGCCACGGCGATACAGAACGAGGAAGCGGTGTTGGGATCAACATCTGCGCGCTTACGAAAAGCTCGTGTTGGTGACGTGCTGGTGTTGCGGCACTGGGATCGTCCGAAGACGCTCGTACGCCTCCGCGTCGGTGCCATCGTGCCCGACGCCGATGCCGGTAACGCCGAAGCGGTGATCTCACGGGTGAGCGCCCAACAGCTGGGCTTCAGCCGTCCATCGCGATTGGCGGCATGGGGCGACATCGCCAAGGTCGACAAAGCATGGACGAAGCTCGTCCCGGAGTCCTATCTCCGGCGATCGACTACTCCACCGACGATCGACAGCGTGTTGAGTCAGGCGGAGCTGAAGATGACCTACGGGGAATTCATGGTCCGGCGCGACCGAGGCCAGTTGGAGAGCGACCCGCAGTGGGTGAAGAAGAACGTCGTCAAACATACGTATCCCATCATCGGAACCGTTGCCTGCCATCGCGCGATGGTCGAGCCGCTCGAACGTGTCATGACCGAACTGGTGGCGGCCGGCCTGCAGGACCTCATCGACGTGCGCGACACCCAACGGTCCGGCGGATGCTTCAGCGCACGTGAGGTTCGGACGCCGACCGGGACGAGCGGGCGGAACCTCTCACGCCACGCCTGGGCGGCGGCGATCGACATCAACCCGAGCGCCAATCGCTTCGGCTCGAAGCCGATCATGGACATCCGACTGATCTACGTGTTCCGTCGAAATGGGTTTGCGTGGGGAGGCACCTGGAGCATCCCCGACGGCATGCACTTCGAGCTCGTGGGTCCTGCGCGCGTCGTCGGCGGTGCGTTGCCGTCGTCGACCACGACGACCTCGACAACCACAACGTCGACAACGAGCACGACCACCACGTCGACGACTGTCTTCGGGGCGACGACATCCTCGTCGATTGGTTCCTCGACCTCCGTGGCGAGGACGACATCGACCAGACCGGGCCGACCGGGAACTGCCTCGTCGACGACGAACAACCGGAGTGGGCCAGCGACCACGGTTCCCCCGACCTCGTCGACGGTTCCCACCGCCGGCACGACCACGATTACGGTGCAACCGCCGGTCGCGCCTGAGCCTCCTGCACAGGAACCGTCAGCCGGCGACCCTGTCTGACGTATCGCCGTTCGGAGTTTTCCTTGTCATCAACCTCCCTGTGGCGACTGCTGGTGGTCGTCGTGATAAGCGGGCTTACGATCGTTCGATTGAGGAGCAATCCGATTCCGCGTCGCGAGCTCGTGCGGCGTTTGCCGAGGTGCGTCGCCGGGTTGGCCTGCTTCGGCGTGGGGATCGGCCTGTTTTTCGCGTCGCGCCTCGGCACCGGGCCCTGGGACGTCCTCCACGCCGGCCTGGCCGAGCGCTTTCATCTGCCCGTCGGCGTGATCATCAACCTGGTCGGGTTGGCGATCCTGCCGCTTTGGTTGCCGCTCAAGGAACCGATCGGCCTCGGCACTGCGCTGAACGCGTTGGAGATCGGCTTCGTCCTCGACCTGGTGCGCCCGCAGCTGCCCGCCACGGATCTCCTTGCCGGGCGCGTAGCGCTCGCCGTGCTGGGCGTCGTGGTCATCGCCCTCGGCTCCGGGCTCTACCTCGGGTCCGGGCTCGGATCAGGCCCGCGCGACGGTCTGATGATGGGCCTCAACCGCCTCGGCCTGTCGATACGTGCGGCTCGGACGCTCGTCGAGCTCTCGACGTTGCTCGTCGGCTGGCTCCTCGGCGGCAAGATCGGCGTCGGCACCGTCATCTTCCTCGCCGGCATCGGCCCCCTCGTCCATATCTCCCTTCCCCGCCTCCTCCTCCCACCACTCCCACAACGCGGCGCGCCGGTCGGTTAGGGGAGAGGTTGCCCCTCTGCTTGTCTGGTGCTGCGCCGCTCGCTTCGCTCGACTGCTCGCCGCACAACGCGGCGCGCCGGTCGGTTAGGAGAGAGGTTGCCCCCATCTATGGGGGCAGAACACCTCCGAACGCACTTGGGAGGTGTTCTGCCGCAAACGCGGCGCGCCACCGCGCGAGGGGGCGATAACAGCTCGGGCAGCGCTGGCGTCCGTAGGATCTGGTGACGAGGCGTCGATACTCACTCGTACCCAATGCATCAAGGAGACGGAAATGACCTTGTTCACGCAGAATCGGTCGCGCTCGCTTCGAGCGCTCGCCGCAACGGTTGCCGGGGGGACGCTGCTCGGACTCGCATCGCCACAGCCAGCTTCGGCGGTCCTCCCGACCATCCCGATCATCACCATCCCGCTCGGCACGATCGTCCTGCCCACGCTGGTTCCGATCGCCGTTCAGGACATCTCCGTCGGTATCACCGACAACGTCAGCGCGCTCGATCAGGGAAGCGCAGTCGTCACCGTCATCACGATCACGAACAAGTGGAACGTCACCGCGACGGGCATCAACGTCCTCTACTCACCGCCGTTGAGCCACACCGGCAGCATCTGGGCCTGTACGGTCAGCCCGGGAGACTCGTGCGGTGGGTCGACGAGCGGAAGCGGAGCAATCAGCCGATCCATCAATCTCGGTGCCGGGAAGTCGGCGGTGTTCACCGTGAGCGCAGCCGTTGTCCCGACGGCGACCGGCACGATCAACAGCACCGTGACGATCGTGCCGCCCGTGAGCTTCGGCGACAACAACTCGGCGAACAACCAGGCCGCCGACACCACGTCGATCAACCCGCCGGCCACCACGACGACCGTCGCGTCGACGACGACGACCGCGGTCGCGACGACGATTGCCGCGACGACGACGGTGCCCGCCACCGCGGCCCCCACCGTCGCAACGACGGCCGCACCTCCGCCAACGGCTTTGCCCGCTGGTGCGGATGCGTTCCAGACTCCGACAGGTGGAATCAAGTGTCAGTGGGTGTCGAATCTCACGGCGGGTGCACAGTCGGTTCGGTGCACGGCGATCGGTTCGACGGCGAAGTTGCCGAAGCGTCCGGCGACGTGTGATTTCGACTGGGAGGACGTTGCCGTGAGTGCGACAGGCAAGTCGTTCACGGTGTGTGCGGGCGACTCGATCGAGGGCAACTTCCCGGTTCTCGCCTATGGAGCTACGTGGAAGCGTGGGGTGTTCACGTGTACATCGGCGAAGTCCGGCGTGACGTGCCGGAACCCGAGCCGGCGGGGGTTCCGTATCAGCAAGACGAAGCGCACCTACCTCTAGCAGCTGTTGTCCTGACCGCCGTCAGGCAGTCACACGTCCCGCATCGGCCCGGCCTCCCAGGGCCGGACCGATGTTCGCGTCCGAGCAAAGACGATGCCGAGGTGACCGGACGGGCGCTGCCGCGAACGCCCGTCGGCGGCGTTGAAAGACGGTGGGACGGGCGCGGTGAATTGCTCGGAACAGAACGCGTGACCCTAGGGTGACGGGCATGGATTTCGGTCGCTACACCCTCTTCCCCATCAAGAACGTCCACCCACTCCCGCACGCCCTCATGGGGCCGGGCGCGCACGAGATGGTCGGGCCGACGGCAGTGTCGCTCGGCATGAAGAAGGTGCTGCTCATGAGCACCGGTCTTCGCGGCACGGGCATCGTTGAGGAGATCGCCGCCCAGGTGCGCCACGCCGGGCTGGCCGTCGAAGTGTTCGACCGAGTCGAGTCCAACCCGAAGGACGCCAACGTGATGGACGCACATGCGGTCTACGCCGAGACCGGGTGCGACTCGTTCATCAGTGTCGGCGGCGGATCCAGCCACGACTGCACCAAGGCCACGCGTCTCGTCGCTGCTCACGACGGGCGCCTCGTCACCGAGTTCAAGGGTCCGTTGGACCTCGGGCACACCACGCTGCCCAAGCACATCGCGGTGTGCACCACAGCAGGTACCGGTTCCGAGACGAGCTTCGCCTTCGTCGTGACCGACACCACGACCGATCCGAACAGGCCCGAGAAGTTCAACACCTTCGCCCACGCGCTGTCCCCGAACGTGGCGATCGACGATCCGGTTCTGTACTACTCGCTGCCTTCAGATCTCACGGCTTACTGCGGCTTCGATGTGCTCGCCCATGCCGTTGGCGCGTACGTGTCGATCCTCGACAACCTCGTGTCACACGGACCTGCGCTGCAGGCGATCGAGCTCCTCGCCGAGAACCTGCGCCTCGCCGTTGGCAACGGCTACGACTCCGTCGCCCGCGAGAAGATGATGTACGCGTCGTACATCGCCGGTCAGGCGTTCAACTCGGCCGGTCTCGACGCCGTGCACTCGATCAGCCACGCGGTGAGCGCGTACTACGACACCCACCACGGGCTCGGCCTCTCCATCTCGCTGCCGCGAGTGTGGGAGTACAACCTGCCGACGGCGTACAAGAAGTTCGCACGCGTCGCCCGCGCGATGGGTGTGGCCACACCGAGGATGTCCGACGTGGAAGCGGCCGACGCCGCCCTCGAAGCAGCGCTGCGTCTCGCCAAGGACGTCGGCGCTCCGGAGAATTTCACGTCGCTCAACGCGGCGCCGCCCTATACGAAGAGCCGCATCGGTATGGGCCGCTACGCGAACTCCGCCACCATCGCTGGCGATGCTGCCGACTGCCTCCGCCTCGCCGAGCATGCCATCGGCGACGTGTGCTCCTTCACCAACCCTCGCCAGTTGTCCGTCCCCACGTTCACGAAGCTCATCGACAATTGCATGAACGGGTCGTGGTGAGTGGACCGGACCGGTCACCCGAACGGGCCGTGGAGCATGAACGGGTCGTGGTGACCCAACACTGGTCGACTCCCGACGAACTCAGCGCCGCGCTCGATGAGCACGGCTACCTCGCCGATCGGGTCACAGCCACCACCGTCTTCCTGGCTCTCCGGCTCGGACGGCCGATCCTGTGCGAGGGACCGCCGGGGACCGGCAAGACCCATTTGGCACGGTCAATGGCCTCACTCACGGGTCGTCGACTGCTGCGTCTGCAGTGTCACGAGGAGCTCGACGAGCGCCGCTCGGTCTACGACTGGGCGTCGGCCCGCCAGCTCCTCGCGGTGCAATTGATCCGCAGTCGCGTCGACGCTGCGGTTGGCGAGTCGCACTCGTGGGAGGAAGCGCTCGAGGCGACGCGGGGTGCCCACGACCTGCTCTTCTCCGAGGAGTTCCTGGTGGAACGCCCGCTTCTCGCCGCGGTCCGGTCCGACGAGCCCACCGTGCTCCTCGTCGACGAGATCGACCGGTCGGGCGAGGCGTTCGAGGCGCTCTTGCTGGAGCTGCTCGGTGAGGATCAGCTGACGATTCCGGAACTCGGCACCCTGCATCGCCGTAAGCCGATGCTGGCGATCCTCACGTCGAACGGCAGCCGCGAGCTGTCCGACGCGCTGCGTCGGCGGTGTCTGCATCTGCGGTTCTCCTACCCCGACCGTGATCGGGAGCTGGCCATGATCGCCCGGTTCGTCCCGGGGCTCGTCGAACGTCTGGCGGAGTCGATCGTGGCCGCGGTTCGCGCCCTTCGGGCCAGCGACGCGCTGACAAGGCCGCCTGGTGTCAGCGAGACGCTCGACTGGGCCCGTTGCCTGGAGGCCCTCGGCACGACCAAGCTTGATGCCGATGTCGTCGCAGCGACGCTGAGCGCGCTGGTGAAGCGCAACGAGGACGCCGTCGCCGCGGAGCGCCTGATCGGTGCCGTGGTCGGGGCTGTTGAACAACCGGTTGGAGGACGCGCCCCCGCAACTCCTCAGGTCGCGCGTCCGTCTGAGCCGCCATCGGCGACCGGTCTCGGCTCGGCCGCCGATCGCTGGGCGGCAGCCCGAAGCGGCTCGCGCCCGGACTGATCGGCGATGGCGGCGCTCGCTCCGGTGACGTCGGAGACGTCATCGGCCCAGCTCGCCGGGGCTGTACGGGCTCTCGCCACGGAGCTCCGCCGGGCGGGCGCGTATGTGTCGCCCGACGAGATCGCCCTCACCACGGAGGCCCTTTCGCTGGTCGATCTGCGCGACGCTTCGGCGATCGCCGACGTGATCCAGGCGTGCCTGGTGAAGCATCGCACCGGTCTCCTCGGCTCGGGTGTGGCGGAGATCGTGGAGCGATGGGTCGCCGAGGACGATGCCCGGTGGCTCGATCCCGAAGCGGCCGACGAGCCCGCAGTCGCCGACCTGAACGAGGCGTCGACGACCTCCACGTCGTCGGCCGAGAACGACGCGCGTGATCCGTCGGCGGCGAACCGACCGAGCGACCCCTCCGCGATCGACCCGCGCAGTGCCGACCTCCGGGCCGCGGATCCGTCGACGCGGACGTCCGACACCGAGGTCGTCTCCGCCGCTGATGAGTCCGTGTTGGACGGCCCGCCCGATGGGGTGGCCATGGTCGAACTACCTGCCGACCACTCCGCCGCTGTCGTCACGACGGCCGACGACGATGGGCCCGTCGACGCCTCCGGTGCGACACCGGCGGTTGGCGGCGCGGCTCGTCCCCCGGAACGGGTCGACGATGTCCCGGCGATCCTCAAGCTCCCCTACCAGCCCCGCGAGCTTCGGGAAGCGGCGGTGGTTGCGTCGGCCATCCTCAACGCACGTCTCCGTGGGCCCGGCCCGTTGCGGCGAGCCTCCGACGAGGGCCCCGTCGACCTCACCGAGACGCTCCGGGCGGCGCTGCGGCACCCCTTCGTCGGCTTGCGCCCGACCGGTGTCACGAAGCGGACGCAGACCGGTCGACTGCTGGTGCTTCTGGACGTGAGTCGATCAGTGCGTCCGTCCACACGCTTCACGTTGGCGATTGCCCACACGCTGGCTCAGCACCGCCGCACCCAGGTCGTGGCATTCGTGGACGATGCCGACGATGCGACGCCACTGCTCCGCCATCTGCCCATCGACGGCGCGATCGCTGCGCTCGTCACCGGCGCGGTCGTCGATACCGATGTCGACAGCGACTACCCGGCCGCGTTCGCCCGTATCGTGGCCCGCTTCGGGTCACGGGTGGATCGGTGGACGACGGTGCTCATCATCGGCGACGGTCGAAGCGTCGTGCCGGATCGGTTGGGGCGAGGACCGGCGGCGCTTCGCCGGCTGGCGCGTCGTCGGGCCACGATTTTGTGGTGGTCACCCGAGCCCGAGGCGGCGTGGGCATTGGGAGCGGGGGAGTTGGCGGCCTACGTCGAGGTCGTCGACGGCGCGCATGCAGTTCGCAACGCCGCCGACGCCCTTGTCGCCGTCGATCGAGCCATTCATCCCGGGAGCTGACGTCGGCCGATTCGGGCCGCGGGTCCACCGTCGATCTGTGCGCGCCGACCTCGGATCGCTACGGTGGTCGCATGGGCAAGCACATCCGCTACGAAGTCTCCGGCAGTGTAGGTACGATCACGATCGACCGTCCCGAGAAGCGCAACGCCATCACGTACGCGATGTTGAACGACCTCATCAACACGTTTCGCGAAGCAGGGGCCGACGACCGGTCTCGGGTGATCATCTTCACCGGAGTGCCCGGCTCGTTCTGTGCGGGCACCGATCTCGCAGACCTCGCGACGATTCCCGGAACCGAGCGCGGTCTGCGCGGGGAGTCCGGTGCCCATGACGTGTGGTGGCCCGCGGTTGCATGCCCGAAGCCGGTGATCGCCGCGATCGACGGACCCGCGGTCGGGATGGGCGCGGAGTACAGCTCGCATTGTGATGTACGCATAGGAACTCCGAACGCGCGCTTCGCGTGGAACTTCGCCCATCGCGGTCTGGTCCCCGACACCGGGGCCGGTTCGTGGCTGCTCCCTCGATTGATCGGTGTGCAGCCGGCGCTGCGGTTGCTCTACTCGGGCGACATGATCGGGTCCGACGAAGCGCTGCGGCTCGGCCTCCTCAGCGCCGTCGTCCCGCCGGAAGACTTGGCCGCCGCCGCGCAGGCTGAGGCCGAGCGGTTCCTGCAGGGATCACCGATGTCGCTGCGGCTCATCAAGGAGCTCGTCTACGAAGGCTTCGGGCGGGACCTTCCCGCGCACATGGCGGCACACACCACCGCGCTGGCCGGGTGCTTCAAGAGCGACGACCACCGCGAGGGCGTCGCCGCGTTCCTGGAACGTCGACCGGCGTCGTTCACCGGCCGGTAGCGCCGCCTTCTGGCCGCAGACGACTTGCGGCTATCCACCTCCGAACGGCGTTAGGAGGTGGATAGCCCCCATATATGGGGGCAACCTCTCTCCCAACACACGCAGGTCACTCGTGTTGCGAGCAGTCGAGCGGAGCGAGCGGCGCAGCGCCGGGGGATATGGGGGCAACCTCTCTCCCAACACACGCTTGGGGTGAGTAGGTTGGCGGGCATTCGTGAGACGCCTGCTGCTGACACCACCCGACCCCGTGATGGCGCGCGCATCGGGCTCGTGCTCGGGGCCGGGGGAGTGGCGGGTGGCGCGTTCCACGCCGGTGTCCTTTCGGCGCTGTACGAGGTCACCGGTTGGGATCCGCGCACGGCCGAGGTGATCGTCGGCACGTCGGCCGGGAGCATCGCCGGGGCGTCACTGCGGGCCGGTCTGTCGGCGCCGGACCTGTTGGCCCGTTCACTCGGTCGGCCGCTGTCTCCGTCGGGGGCACGGCTGATGTCCGCGGTCGGTCCGCCGATGCGGCCGCCGTCGTTTCGCGGGACGCGTCCCGGGCTGCCTTCGGCCGGTGAGCTCGCGGCGACGTTGGCGCGGGCAGCGGCTCGTCCCTTTGCAGCCCGTCCCGCGGCGCTGCTCGCCGGGTTGCTTCCCGAAGGCCAGGTGGCGAGCGAGTTCATCGCCGATGCCATGGCGATGCTGCACCCCCACGGCTGGCCGGCCAAGCCGTTGTGGGTCTGCGCGGTCCGTCGCTCCGACGGTGTGCTCGAGGTCTTCGGGCGCGACAAGCGCCCTCGACTGGCCGACGCGGTCGCCGCCTCCTGTGCGATACCGGGATTCTTCCGGCCGATGGAGATCGACGGCGAGCAGTACATCGACGGCGGCGTCCATGCACCAACGAACGCCGACCTCCTGGCCGAGGGCTCGTTGGCTCTCGACCTGGTGATCGTGAGTTCGCCGATGTCGTACACGGGCAGCCGTATGCGGATGGCCCAACCCTCGCGTCAGTGGTCGCGTCTGCTGCTCGACGCGGAGGCGCTCCGGCTGCGGCGGCGCCGTATCCCGGTCATCGCGTTCCAGCCGACGGCCGATGACGTCGCGGTGATGGGCCTCAATGCCATGGACCCCGACCGGCGGGCCCAGATCGCCGACCAGATTCATGCATCAACGCTGCGTCGTCTCGAACGCGCCGACGTGCGCGAACGACTGGCCGCCCTCCGGCGTTGAGTCTGGCGGGTTCATGGATGTCGAACCCGTGCGGTCCGCTGCCGTTCATGGCCCGGTACAAGCCGAGCCGGTCACCGACTGCGACGGCAGCGGAGACTGCTGCTCCGGTCATGGGGCCGACGCGATGGCCTACGAGGCCTTCGACTTTCGTGAAGTCGACCTCAGCGGAAGGAACGGTCGGCATGGTGTTCCCATCCTTTCGTCGGCCGCGTGTCTCTCGGCTTGTCCAGAGACGGGATCGGCGAGAAGGGCCTCCACGGCACGGACGCGGTGTTTGGTACACACCGTCCGAATCTTGGCCGCGAGGAGTTTCTGCGCTGCCGGACGGGCCACCCCGCCGTGGCAGGTGCGCTGCAACGTGCCGGATAGGCCAGCGGGCGGGTCGGAGGTCTACCATGCGAGCACGACCGCACAAGCTTGTGAACGAGGTGGACGAGATGGCTGCAGCGCAGGTGTCCAATGGTTCCGTCACTACCGAGCGGATCAGAAACGTCGTGCTTGTCGGGCAGTCGGGGTCGGGGAAGACCTCGGTCGCCGAAGCCCTGCTGAACCGGGCCCGGGTGACCTCGCGGCTCGGTCGAGTCGACGACGGCACGTCGACGTGTGACTTCGAGCCGGAGGAACAGAAGCGCAAGATGTCGCTGTCACTGGCGCTGGCCCCGTTCGACTGGAAGGCCGACGACGGCAACGTGTATCGCATCAATCTCCTCGACGCGCCGGGATACCCCGACTTCGTCGGCGACGTGGAGGCCGCCCTGCGCGTTGCCGATCTCGCGGTGATCGTCGTGAGTGCCGTCGAGGGCATCGAAGTGCAGACGGAGTCGATGTGGCGACGGTGTGCCGAGCTCGGGATGCCACGGTTGGTGTTCGTGAACAAGGAAGACAAGGAGCGCGCCGACTTCCACCGCGTCCTTGGTGACCTTCGCGCCGCGTTTGGTTCGGGGATCGCGCCCTTGGAGCTTCCGCTGGGCGAGCAGTCCCGTTTGCACGGTGTTGCCGACGTGTTGCACGAGGAGGCCCACGAGTATGACCGCGAGGGAACGGGCCATGTGGAGCCGCTGCCGTCAGACATCGTCGACGAGGAGCACGCCCTTCATGACCAGTTGGTGGAGGAGATCGTTGCCGGCGACGACGAGCAACTCGAGCGCTACCTCAGCGGTGACACGCCGTCGGTCGATCAACTCGAACGCACGCTTGCCGTCGAGGTCCGCGACAACGTCGAGTTCCCGGTGCTGCTCGGATCGGCGCTGACCGGTGTCGGCATCGATCGGCTCGCCGACTTCATCTGTCTGCTCGGGCCGTCCCCGATCGACCGCGGCGGCGTCGTCGTCACGGCCGGTCCTTCGGAGATCACCATCGAAGCGAACCCGAAGGGCGATCCTCTGGCCCTCGTGTTCAAGACCATCTCTGATCCCTACGTCGGCCAGCTGTCGGTGTTCAAGGTGCTCTCCGGCACCATCCGCCAGGACGATCACCTGGTGAATTCGTCGACCGGAACCGATGAGCGACTCCACGGGCTGTTCCAGCTGCGGGGGAAGGAGCAGACACCGGTCGCGCAAGTGGTCGCCGGCGACATCGCCGCGGTCGCCAAGCTGACGAACACGGGCACCGGGCACACCCTCGCGCCGAAGGGCATGCCGGTCACATGCGCGCCGCTCCTCACGCCGCGGGCCGTGATGTCGGTGGCCATCAAGGCCCGGACCCAGGCCGACGACGACAAGTTGGGGGTGGCGATCCAACGTCTGCGGGCCGAGGACCCGACGCTCTCGCTGACCCGCAACGCCGAGACGCATCAGCAGTTGCTCTCGGGTACCGGGGAGACACACCTCACCGTCACCCTCGAACGGCTGTCACGGAAGTTCGGCCTCAACGTCGACACCGAGGACGTGAAGGTCCCCTACCGCGAGACCATCAACGGCAAGGCCGAGGCGGAGGGGAAGATCAAGAAGCAATCCGGTGGTCACGGCCAATACGCAGTCGCGAATCTCCGGGTGGCGCCGCTGCCCCGTGGTGAGCACTTCGTGTTCGTGGACAAGATCGTCGGTGGCGCGATTCCGCGCAACTACGTCGCCGCGGTGCACAAGGGCATCGAGGAGGCCATGGTGAACGGTGGAGTCCACGGATTCCCGGTGGTCGACGTGCACGTCGAGTGCTTCGACGGCAAGTTCCACGCTGTCGACTCGTCGGAGATGGCGTTCAAGACTGCCGCGGCAATCGGGTTCAAGGAGGCGATCGCCACGGCCGGGTCCATCGTGTTGGAGCCGGTGTCGAGGCTGCAGGTCCGGGTGCCGATGTCGCTGCAGGGCGATGTGCTCAGCGACATCACGACGCGACGCGGCCGGGTGCACGGCACGGTCACGACCGACAACGGGGAGCAGGAGATCGTGGCCTACGTGCCCACCGCGGAGCTGCTCCGCTACGCCGTCGACCTGCGATCGATGACCCGTGGCCGTGGGTCGTTCCGCGCCGAGCACGATCACTACGACGTGCTCCCGTCGAACCTGATCAGCCGAGCCAAAGCCGCGCGCTGACCCGACCACCTCTCGGGCTCTGCGGGAGTTTGGAATCTTTGTAGCTCTGGGAGCTACGCAGAGTCCAAACTCGGGGCCCGAACCGGAGCGGGTCGATGAGCGATGAGGTCGAAGTCGCTGTCGGCGTGCACGCCGACGTTGTGGTGCAATGCGGTGACGGCGAGGAGCAGGTCTGGGACCGGTCCGCCGGTGCCACAGGCCATGGTGGTGGACGAGGTCACGCTGCAGATGTTGTGCTGCAACAAGGACGTCGGAAGGTGAGCTGAGCACGTCGAAGTTCGTCCGCAGGATGGTCTACAGGCGGTCGTAGTCGGGCGTTCTTCGTGGAGTAGAGCTGTTCCAGCAGGCCGGTTTCGCAGAGGTGCAGCGGGCCGTCGGCGTCGACGAGTTGCGTTGCGATCTCTGGGTTGTCGAGTCGGGTGGCGACGCTCTTGTCGACAACCCAACCGGTCAACGCCACGCCTCGCCACCCAGGAGAACTTGCTCATCGATGAGCCGAGTCGCTCGTTTCATGGCGTTGGTCTGCTCGGTCCGGCGGGTCCGGTCGGTCCCTTTCCCAGATTGCACGGCGCGCCGGAGTAACGCCCCGGTGACGGGGCTCCCCGGGGGAGGTGGTTAGAGGCTGAGGGCCAGTTGCTTGAGCAAGGCTGCCTGCGCCGGCGTCAACGATTCTCCGACCTTCGCGTCGATCTGGTTGCCGAAGGCCTTGAGGACACCGGCCTTGGCGTTCGCATTGGGCGCCGAAGCGATCTCGTTGACCTTTGCGATCAGCCCCTTCGCGCCGCCCGCGTCGCCGCGGAAGAAGCTCCGGATGGCTGCGCTCAGACTGCTCGAGGTCACAATGCACGAAGTCGCACCCATGACGAGCGTCGTCGTCCCCGCCGGACACGGGGTTGGCGCAACGGCTCCGGTCACCGCGACGAAGAAGCCGAGGCCAGCAAGTGTGCAGCTGGTTGATCCGGTGGTTGGGTTGTAGGTGCCGGCCGGACACGGGGTGGCTGTGGTTGCTCCGGGTGTTGCGACAAAGGTGCCGGCGGGGGCGGGTGTGCAGCTGGTTGATCCGGTGGTTGGGTTGTAGGTGCCGACCGGACACGGGGTTTGCGCAACGGCTCCGGTCACCGCGACGAAGAAGCCGGGGCCAGCAAGTGTGCAGCTGGTTGATCCGGTGGATGGGTTGTAGGTGCCGGCCGGACACGGGGTGGCTGTGGTTGCTCCGGGTGTTGCGACAAAGGTGCCGGCGGGGGCAAGTGTGCAGCTGGTTGATCCGGTGGTTGGGTTGTAGGTGCCGGCCGGACACGGGGTCGCTGAAGTCGCTCCCGAGATTGCGATGTAGGTGCCGGCGGGCGCCGGGGTGCACGGCGCGATGCCGGCAGTGGAATACGAACCGGGCTGGCAGAGCGTCGCGCCCTGGCTACCGAGGTCGAGGCCGCACGGGAACGTGCCGTTGTAGAGCGCGTGGCCTTCCTGGCCGGGTCCGGCGAGGCCGTCGTCGGACCACACGGCCTTCTTGACACCGCCGACGCAAGTGGTGTCCGGGGCGATCGCGAATCCCTCGATGTTCACGTTCGGCAGACCGGTCGGGCGGGCGTAGACGACGTCAGGGACGATCGTGCCGGTCGCATCGACCTTCAGCACCGTCGACGACACCGCACAGGTGTTGTCGCACAGCGCCCAGACTCGCTGGAGGTCGCGATCGAACTGGACGTCCATCACGTGACCCATACCCGTGTCGGCGACGGCGACGCGGTGCGCGGTGCCGTCGTCGTTCAGCGCGTAGGCGTAGAGCTTGCCGTCGTTCTCCAGTGCGGCGAAGAACAATCCCGTGCCATGCGCTGGGTAATCGCTCGGGCGGTACACCGTCCCGGTTGACTGGTCGATGAACGCGTTCTGCACGAGGTAGGTGTCGGGCACGAAGGAAACACCCTCGAACCCGAGATTGGCCTTGGCCTTGTCGCCGCCGGGCGCGATGAGCTCGGGGAATTCGGATGTCAGATCCCACTGCCGGGTAGGCGACAGCGTGGAGCCAGCCACGGTCGGGTCGAACCGCAGAATGGAGTTCAGGGCGAACGTGTTGCTCGCGTTGTTGCGCTCCGTCGTGATGTACAGGGCGCCGTCGCCGCCCACAGTGAGGCCCTCGGAGTCGGGCTGGCCGGTCCCGCCGGGGAAGAAGATCTGCTTGCCGGAACCCCAGTCGTTGGTGGTGTCGGGCACCCAGAGGCCGCCCTGCTGCACGAGGCGGAAGACCCAGTTCTTGTTCTTCACGGCCCAGAGCACACCCGCATCGTTGGGGTCGAACACGAGACCGCTCATGTCGCGGCCCTCAGGCCCCGTTGTGGTCTTCCAAGCGCACGTCTGATCGGCGACCGTCACCGACGATCCGCCCGGCCAAGGCTGGGCCCCGACTGGCGCGGGGCCGGTGCCCGATGGACCTTCCGGCTGGCACGGCAGGTTGCTCGCGTTGCCACTGCCGTTCCCACCGACGATCGCGACCGGCCCGCACGCGCCGAGCGGGGTGGTGCCCGGCGAAGCGACGTCGCCCGACAGCGAGGCCCTCGAGCCGCGTCCGTCACCGACTGCCGACAGCACCCACAGCCCGACGTTGTTGGCGCCGAGCCCGAGGCATGTGGTCGGAGCGCCCGACTTGCCAACGGTGCGGATCGTGCCGGGGAACTTCGTCAGGTCGTCGTAGGTGAGCCGGTCGGCGAGCGTGGTGCCGTTGAAGATGTTGATCTCGTCGGAGCGGCCGAGGTTGTTGGTGTTGGCGTCGGCGATCTTGACGGAGCCGCTCAGGCTCCATTCGGTGCGGAACGCGGCCGCCGTCTTCTCGATGATGAGGCCCGACTCTCCGGGGGCGAGCGTGCCGAGCGCGGCGAGCGAGAACGTGCCCGGCGTGCGGCTGTCGTCGTCGAACGAGTAGCCGGTCATGTCGAGCGGAGCGCCGCCGATGTTGGTTACCTCGACGAACTCGGCGCTGGCAGACAGCGTCGGGTTGTACATCCACTCGGTTATGGCGATCTGGGCGGGCGCTGCAGCACCGGCCCACGGGGCGGGAGCGAGGCCCATCGCGCCGAGCGTGATCAGGGCAGTGACGGCAGGAAGTCGTAGGTTGCGCACAGGGAGGAGGTCTAGCCACGCTGCATGTACGGGAGCCGGTGCCAAGATGAACGAGAAGCAAAAGGGGGGTGACGTGGCGAGTTCGCAGCGGGCCGCCTCCGAGGGCTACGGAAACCCCGAACTCTGTGTGGTGCGGGCGGGTCTCGGGCAGAATCCAGCGATGACCCACGTGTGGCAAGCGGAGATCGACGAGTTGGCCCATCGCAAGGCGCTCGCGGCCCAGATGGGAGGAGCGGAGCGCGTGGCCCGCCAGAAGGCGGCGGGAAAGTTGACGGTGCGCGAGCGCTTCGACCTGTTCTGTGACCCGGGCACGTTCTCGGAGATCGGGGCGGTGGCCGGCGTCGGGACCTACGACGCCGACGGCAACCTCGTCGGCTTCACCCCGTCGAACGTGGTCGCCGGGGTGGCCGAGGTCGACGGACGTCCGGTGGTCGTTTCCGGTGACGACTTCACGGTGCGGGGCGGTTCGGCCGAAGCGACCATCCCGGCAAAGCGCGATTTCGCCGAGCAGATCGCCATCGAGCTCGGCCTTCCCCACGTCCGCCTCGTCGACGGAATGGGCGGGGGAGGGTCGGTGAAGTCGATCGAGCTCAAAGGGCGAACCCTGATCCCGGCCATCAACGGCTGGGAAAAGGTCGTCGCGCACCTTGGGGTCGCGCCGTCGGTGGCGCTGGCCCTCGGATCGGTGGCCGGCATCGGGGCGGCGCGGGTGGCAACAAGCCATTACTCGGTCATCGTTGCCGACACCGCCCAGATGATGATCGCCGGCCCGGCGTTGGTCGACCAGGCGTCGCTCGGTGACGTGACGAAGGAGGAGCTCGGCCACGCCCGCATCCACACGTCGAACGGTGCGATCGACGACGTGGCCCACTCCGAGGAGGAGGCCTTCGCTGCGGCGCGCCGCTTCCTCAGCTACCTGCCGAGCAACGTTGACGAGCTGCCGCCTCGGTGTGCGCCGACCGACGATCCGAACCGGCGTGACGATGCGCTGGCATCGATGGTGCCGCGAGATCCTCGCAAGGTTTACAAGATGCGCACGATCATCAACTCGATCGTCGACCGTGCCGGTCCGGATGCTGACGCCAGCTCGTTCTTCGAGATCGGTAGGGGATGGGGCAAGTCCATCGTCACCGGCTTCGCACGGCTCGACGGGTGGCCGGTGGCGATCTTCGCCGAAGACCCCTACGTCTATGCAGGCGCGTGGACAGCGGATGCGTCTCGCAAGGTCACCCGGTTCATCGACATTGCCTCCACGTTCCACGTCCCATTGGTCCACCTCGAGGACTGCCCCGGCTTCCTGATCGGCAAGCAGTCCGAGGAAGCAGCAACGATCCGATTCGGCTCCGCCGCGCTCGCCGCGCTCGGACAGTCGACGAGCCCGTTCTGCTGCGTGGTGATCCGCAAGGCGTTCGGCGTTGCCGGTGCGGCGAACAAGGTGCCCGGCAAGACGCACTACCGGTTCTCGTGGCCATCGGGCGACTGGGGTTCGCTCCCGATCGAAGGCGGGCTGGAGGTCGCGTACCGTCAGGAGCTCGCGGGCATGGAAGGGGACGCTCTGCGGGATGAAGTCGAGAAGATCCGCGTTCGCCTGAACCGGTTCCGGAGCCCGTTCCGTTCGGCCGAGGTGTTCGAAATGGAGGACGTCATCGACCCTCGCGACACGCGCTCGGTGCTCACCCGTTGGGCGAACCTCGTGGCCCCGACCCGCAAGCCCGGCCCGATGGCCTGGACGTTCCGTCCCTAGGAAGTTCGGGGTTTGGAACATATGTCGCTCTGGGAGCTACGGAACTACCGAACCCCCCGGCTCGACGAGTCAGGCGCGGCGGTCGAGGCTGTCCGGGCGCTCGGTCAGCACTGTCGCCATGTCGTCGTCGGGATGGGCAACGAGCCACGCCGGTTTCAACTCGGCAACCGGTGCGGGCGCACCCACCGGCGTCGGTGCACCCGACGTCGCGGGAACGCTCTCGACGGTCTCGAGGTAGACCGAGCGGCCCCACAGACGGGCGACCGCGGGAAGCGTGCCCTGGGCGTACTCGGCGTCGAGGCCGCTGCCCTCGTGGCGGTGCTCCAGCCACAGCGCGCCCATGCGGAAGGCGTCGCCGTCCGTCACGACGATGCGGGGTGTGCCCCGTCGTGACAGGTCGGCCACGAGCTTGTCGCGGATCTCCTCGGCCTCTCTCGTGGTGATGCGGACACGGTTCTGTTCACCGGGTTCGCGTTCCCACGCGAAGAGCTTGCAGCGCTCCGCGACGCCGGGAGTGAGGAACTGGGCGATGAGCGACACGTCGTCGCAGACGGCGGCGAGCTCGAGCACACGTGCGCGCCCGGAGATCTCTCCCGCGCCGGGGAACTGGATGCGTTCCTCGTCCGTCGGATGGTCGTAGATCCGCTCGACCTCTTTCCACAGCTCGTAGCCGAGGTTGTACGGGTTCACCGACATCTGGTGCGGTTGGCCGACCGACGCATTCAGACGGTCGTACTCGACGAACTCGTCGGTCGGTAGTTGCAGTCCCTGGACGATCTGACTGTGAACCCACACCGCGAAACCCTCATTGGCGATCTTCGTCCGACGCTGCGGACTGAAGTACGCCGCCTCGTCGCGGAGGATCGACACAATGTCGCGTTGCCAGTCTTCGAGGCGTGGAGCGTGGGCGAGGATGAAGCCGAGTAGGTCGGGATCGGGTTCGCGGGGGAATCGTGCCCGCCATGCGTCCACGTTGTCGTCGTGCTTCTGCTGGGCTGCGGCGGCCTCCTTCGGAAAGAGGTCACCGTAGCTGTCGACCGGGCCGGCTGAAGGAGGACGCGCTGCTTGGCGCTTCACGATGTCCATCGGCGCGTGAATGGCCAGCGCCTGCACGTCGTCGACGAAGTCCTCGACCGTGGCCTGCCCGAATCGGCGGCCGTAGTCCTCGATGCGCTCGGCCCCGGCACGTACGCGGTGGAGGAACTTGCGATCGGTGTTGGCGAAGTAGCTGTTGTGCTGGAAGAACCAGCAGTGGCCGTAGACGTGGGCGATCACGAGGAGCTGCGCGACCCACGAGTTCCCTTCGAGCAGATATGCCTGATACGGCTCGGTGTTGAGCACGAGCTCGTAGATCCGCGACCGTCCGTGGTCGTGGCTCAGCTTCATCTGCTCGTAGTCACGTCCGAAGCGCCAGTGCGAGTAGCGCCCCGGCAGGCCGCGGGCGGCGATGTCGTAGATCCGCTCCGCCGGGGCGAAGTGGAACACCACCTCGGGCACGTCGAGGCCGAGCGCCGCGGCAAGGGCCCGGCACTCGTCGTCGAGGCGCTGCAGGTCGTCGAGGCCGTACGCCTTGGTGGACCGCTCGGCGATCTCCGAAACGGCCAGGGCAAAGGCATCGGTGTCCGGTGTGCGAACGTCGAGTGCGGCACAGCATCCGATCATGCGCTCAGCACCTCCTCGGGGGCGGGGGAGAAGATGGTCTTGAGGGCTTGCCAGATGTCTTCGTCCTTGGACACCCGGGCGGTTTCGAGACCGTCGATCTTGGCTTTGCTGAGCAGTCCGTAGATGTGCTCGCCGCCCCACGGGTAGCGCTGTGCCCGGTCGATCTGCACGTAGCCGATGAGGTTGGCGATCTTCGCCGCCTCGGAGACGAGCTCGAGAAGGCGGGGGTTGTCGTCGGCCCAGTTGTCGCCGTCGGAGCAGTGCGCGATGTAGACGTTCCATTCGTTCAGCGGGAAACGCGTTCGCTGAATCGAAAGCGCCAGCTCGTAGGCCGATGAGCACTTCGTGCCGCCCGACTCGACCCGCGTGAAGAACTGCTCCTCGTCGCACTCCGTCGCTTCGGTGTGGTGAGCGATGAACACGAGCTCGATCGTCGAGTACCTCCGGCGGAGAAAACGCGTGGCCCACCAGAAGAACAGGCGCGACACCCGCTTCTCGAACGTACCCATCGACCCGGACACGTCCATGAGCAGGAACACGACGGCCTGCGACTTCGGACGGCGGCTCTCGCGATAGGTGAGGTAGCGGATGTCGTCACGCTCGAAGTCGCCAATCCGCGCATGACCCCGTGACGCGTTGCGGCGGAAGTTCACGCGCATCGTCGCCTTCTTGTCGAGGATCGGGCCTTTGCGCGCCCGGTCATCCCAGAAGATCGAGTCGGTCTCCATCTGTTCCCGTGCCCGTGGGGCGAGACGGGGGAGTCCGAGTTGTTCGAACAGGTGCTGTTCCACCTCGTCCATGTCGAGCTCAACTTCGTATTCGACGGAACCGGGGTCACTCGATGCCTTGCCCTCACCCTTCTTGCCGGGCTTGGCGCCACCGAGATCGAACACGTCACCGGGCTTGCCGTCGCCGCTCTGGCCGACCCCGTCGGCCTTGCCGCGGTCGAAGATGAACCGCCACTCCTTCGTCCCTTTGACGGGGACGCGGATGCGTCGATCGGGACCGGCCGTGATGAGCTTCTCTTCGCCGATCTGGCTCTTCAGCTGCTCGGCGATCTGCTTGTGCACCCGGTCGTGATGGCGTCGCGCGTCACGGCTCCCTTCGTCGTGGAAGATGCCGGGATCGCGTAGGACCGTCATGGTGTCCTCGGAATTCTCTGTGTACGTAGTATCGCGGATGGGAGGGAAGTAAGGTGGCGATCCTCAGCGATTGAGGAGCGCACCGACGTAGTCGAGCAGCGCGCTCGAGCAGACTGCGCAGTAGTTGCGGTCCTGGCACAGAACGCGGATGACCTCGTTGAGCCGCTCGGCGTGCTGCTGGTCAGGGCTGCGCTTGGACACCGTGATACGGACGATGTCCTTCATCTCTTCGAACAGGTAGCTCTCGATCGCCCGGCCGAGTTGGTCATCGGAACGGTACGAAAGCGGTCGGCCCTTGCGCAGCCACATGCCGATGCGCATCAGCACGCCGGAGCGGAACGCATCCTTCGCGTTCTCCGAGACACCGACCATGTCCTCGATGCCGCGCATCAGCTTCTCGTCGGGTTCGATCTCCTCGTTCGTGATCGGATCGCGGAGCTTCTCCTTCTCGCAGTACGCCTCACAGTGGTTGAGGTAGTTCTCGAGGATCTCCTGCGCCTTGTCGGAGAAGGCCGGGATGAACGACTTGCGCACCTCGTCCTTCAGCTGGCGGTCGATCTCCTTGCGCGCTTCGGTGAGCAGCGCGAGCGACTTCTTCTTCTGGTCGTCGGAGAGCTGATGGGCCCGCTCGATCGAATTGCGCAACGCCCGGATGGCCATGACGGTGGTGAGGCACGGCTCGCCATCGGTGTGCTCGTGGGCGCCGGGGTCTCCGTCGGTCACCGCCCGCGAGAGGGCGTCGATCACGAAGCGTGGGTCGATCCCGTCGAGGGCTTCTCGGTCGGCCGCCTTCTGGATCTCCGGCACCTGCGTGAGCTTGAACTCGCCGGTCTCGCGGCCGTCGTAGAGGTGCAGCTTCTCGATGGCCGAGAGGTTCGGGTAGTCGGCCAGGCGGGTGAGAACGGCGATCGTCGAGGCCGCCTCGATGGCGTGGGGGTCGCAGTGGAAGTGCTGCTGGGACTGAGCGAGCAGCTTCTCGTAGATGCGGCGTTCATCCGACACTCGCACGTTGTACGGCACGGGAATTGTGTAGAGCCGCGACTGCAAGGCCTCGTTCGTCGGGTCCGACATGCGCTGGCGGAACTCGGACTCGTTGGTGTGGGCGAGGATCACCAGGTCGGCATCGATGAAGCCGAACTTCGGAACCTTGAACTGGCGCTCCTGCGAGAGCGTGAGGAACTCCACGAGGAACTCTTTCGGGTTCTTCAGGAACTCGATGCATTCGAGCACGCCACGGTTGGCCTTGGAGAACTCACCGGCCCAGTCGAGGGCGCGGGGGTCGTCGTCGGAGCCGTACTGTTCGAGCAGTTTGAAGTTGATGCCGCCGGTGAGCTGTTCGGTCGTCATCGACTTCGGGTCGCTCGGGGCGAACGTGCCGATACCGATTCGCTTGGTCTCCGACAGGTAGACGCGTGTGATGGGGAACTTCGAGAAGTCGCCGCCGAACTCGGTCTTCAGGCGCATCGCGCACTTCGGGCACAGGTGTCCCTCGACCTCGACGCCGGCATACTCCTGCACCCGTGCCCGCAGGCTCGGACCGCCCGGCTCCCCGCCGTCGGGAACGAGATGCAGCGGTTCCTCGTGCATCGGACAGCCCTGCAGGGCGTAGACGGCACCGGCGTCGGTGCGCGACCAGCGCTCGAGTCCGCGTTTGATCGTTGTGGCGATCGTCGACTTCGCACCGCCCGGAGGACCCCACAGCAAGAGGATTCGCCGACGGGTCTGATGGCCGCGAGCCGACGTGCGGAAGTACTCGACGAGGTCCGCCAGTGGTTGGTCGAGGCCGAAGACCTCGCCGTCGAAGAACGAGCCGCGCACGGTTCCGGTGACGGAGTCCCTGTCGAAGCCCGCGGCTTCAATCATCGCAAACACGCGGGCGTGGGCAGTGGCCGCAATCGTTGGATGCTTCTTCACCAACTCCACGTACTGCTCGAGGTAGATCACCTCCTCCGCGGTCGTCGTGGCGGAATGCGCGGCGAGGCGCAATTCAACGAGAAGGTCGTGGCCGGTCTCCAACATGTGTGGATCCTCCCTCGGGTACGAGGTGGTTGTGGGTGAGTGTTCGGTGGTTCCTCTGCGTGGGGGGTGTTCGTCAGTTCTGAAATCGGATTCGCTTACTGTCCGTCCAATCGGACCGACGGGCACGCTCCTGAAGGGTTTCGGAGAAGAAAAGCGAGAAACCCGCGGCCAGCGCCGGGCTCGCCCACATTCCGCGTTCATATGTGGGCCTTGTATTCAGAACAGAGACCTGCTTACTGTTCACGGTTGATCAAGGCATTCTCCCCATCCGCTGAAGTGGTCGTAGGAGGTATCCAATGAGCAGTTCCGTCTCGACGGACAGCACGTGGGACGACGCGAAGTGGCAGCGCTATGGCCTGCTCGCCGGAGTCGTATTCGTCGTCTTGAACGTGATCGGGTTGATCACCAGCGGTGCTCCCCCGGCGCGCGATGCGTCAGCCGAGAAGATCAACAAGTACTTCGTCGACTATGCGGGTGGCATCAAGCTCGCCGCCATCTTGTTCGGTATCGGGCTCATCTTCGGCCTGTGGTGGCTCGGCTCGCTGTGGCGGGTGATCGGGAGACTCGAACCGAGTGGACCCCGCCTTGCGCTCATCGCCGTTCTCGCGTTTGCGATGAGCGGCGCAGTCGCGAGTATCGGTCAGGCGCTCCTCGTGGCCCCGGCCCTTCGGGCCGACACCCTCGGTGGCACGGCCGAGTTCGTCTGGGTGCTCAGCTTCGGGGCTTTCAGCTTCGTCATGGCGACCACCGCGGCGCACATGCTGGCTCTCGCCGCCCTCGTCCTCTGGAAGAGATTCCTCCCGGCGTGGATGGGCTGGCTCGCGCTCGCCTCCGCCGCGCTGTGCGCAGTCGCCACCATCGGGGCGGGAACCGAGGCAGGCGCGTTCATGGTCTTGCAGCTCGCCGGATTCGCAAGCTGGCTGCTGTGGGTCCTGCTCGCGTCGATTCTGTTGTTCCGCCGCAACGACTGACGGTTTCCGCACACACGCGCAGCGGGGTGCGCCTTGCGGATCGTCGCGTCGACGCAGATGACGCGACTGGGGGCGGAGCTCGTCAGGCCGGCGAGCTGACCGGGCTTTCGTGACCCGTAGGCAGGCCGAACGGGACGTGGAGCACGTCGTTGCTCGCCCACTCCCAGACGGGTTCGCCAGTGGGCAGGGTCCGCGCCTTCAACCGGATGGGCCCGAACGCGAACGCCATGGGTTCGGCGCGCTCGAGGGCCGCTGCAACCGCGGGAGAGTCGACGAACTCGTCCGGAAGCGCGGCGATCATTCGGATCCGGAGGTCCCATGCCTCGTTGATGTCGATCACCAACTGCTGGCTGATCTGGGCCATGAGGAACTCGGTCGTACCCGGCTCGGGAACCGGGGCGACCTTGGTGGACAGGATGCTCGACGCACCGTCTTGGGAGGGGCCCAGCTTCCAGGTGCCTTCGGCTCGGAGCGTCGGGAACAGGACATGGAACTCCCAGTCGTCGGCGGAGCCGTCGGATCGAAGTGCGTCGGAAACGATGAGGTAGATCCGGGCGTCGCTGGCCCAGGATCGGGCCGAGCGTGCCACGAGCGGCGCCAGTTCCGCGGCCGTGAAGGGACGCCGCTGCTGGGCGACCACGTCGGAGCTTGTCGCTACCTCGGTCAGGACGGTCGGCGCGCCAACTTCTCCCCGGCTCTCTGCACTCTTCTTGCGAAACAACCCCACGGATTTCTTTCCTCCCGATGACTACATCCACTATCGGCAGGTTGTCGTCCGGGTTGAGCCTTTTCCCTACGGTGGCTGGGAGGGAGATGGGCGGTTCCGCGGCGTTCTCGCAGTGTGAACCAACAACCAAGGGGTCGGCGGTACCCTCGAGTGCATGCCGTTGCCGCTCGTTGCGTTCCGCCGCGCTCGGCCGGCGGTGCTGCGCCTCGGGGTTCGCGCGTGACGGCGGCGAAAGTC
Organism: Acidimicrobiia bacterium; assembly: GCA_031423635.1. Taxonomy (GTDB): domain Bacteria; phylum Actinomycetota; class Acidimicrobiia; order Acidimicrobiales; family JANYDT01; genus JANLQX01. The sequence continues at coordinate 23,686 of JANPFX010000254.1, forward strand.
GATGGCGGGTCGGTTCAAGGCACGACGCGACGGCCGATCCTGCGACTGTCGCTGGCCGGGGTCGGTTCGAACCGGGGACGGTTCGCCCTCCTGAGCTTCTCGGTGTTCATCGGCGTGCTGTTCATCGCCGCCACGCTGACCATCACCGACACGGTCAAGGCCGGCTTCGGGTCGCTCTTCAGCGACGCCTACCGCAACGTGTCGGTGGTGGTTCGCGAGCAGTCGGACATCGTGCGCCAGAACGAGACCTTCCGCGGTCGCATCGACGGGGGCCTGGTCGCGACCGTCGCCGATGTTCCCGGTGTCGACGCCGCGCTGCCGCGGATAACCGGCTACGCGTACGTGGTGAGCACCGACGGGGTCGCTCCGCCGAACGTCTCGAGCGAAACGGCCGGGGCGCCGATCGCGGAGAACTGGGGCGCCGATGAGGCGCTCAATCCGTTCACGCTCGTCGACGGCACCGGGCCGAGGAACAGCGGCGACGTTGTCATCGACCGCGGCACGGCAAAGTCTGCGCGCATAGGAGTAGGCGACACGGTGAGCGTGGTCACCAAGGATGGTTCCGTGCCCGGCCGAGTCTCGGGCATCGTGCGGTTCGGGTCCGTGGACAGCCCCGGTGCGGTGCCCGTCGTGCTCTTCGGTACCGACGATGCCCAACGACTTCTCGGTGAGCCCGGCCGAGTCGACGCGGTCATCGTCCGCGCAAAGGATGGCGTCTCCGCTGCGGCGCTCGAACGGACCATCGCCGCCGCGCTTCCCGACGGCATCGAGGCCGTCACAGGCGCGAAGGTCACGGCCGAACGCGAGAGCCAGGTTGCGTCGGGCCTTCGGTTCGTGACCGCGTTCCTGCTGATCTTCGCCGTGCTCTCGCTGGTGGTCGGGGCCTTCATCATCGCGAACACGTTCTCCATGTCGATCAGTCAGCGCACCCGCGAGCTGGCGCTGCTGCGCGCCGTGGGCGGGTCGCGCTTCCAGATCGCCCGGTTGGTGCTGGGTGAGGCGGCGGTGATGAGCATCGTCGGCTCCGTGGCCGGGCTCTTCGGGGGAATCGCGCTCGCGCAGCTGATGAAGGGCGTGCTCCGGGCCACCGGGGTCGACCTTCCGCCGGCGCCGCTCGTCGTGCGCGCCGCGACTGTTGCGTGGAGCCTCGGCATCGGCATCGTGGTCACCGTGGGCGCGGCGATCACGCCGGCGCTGCGCGCGGCTCGCATCTCGCCCGTGGCGGCGATGCGGGACAGCGAGGTCGAGCCCCCGCCATTGTTGCGCCGGACACTGCTCGGCTTCGCCGTGCTCGTGGTTGCCGTCTTCGTGACGAGGGCCGGTGCGCTCTCACCGAGCCTGCCGCAGACCGGCCTTGGGGTGGCCATGCTCTTCGTCGCCTCGGTGCTCCTCGCCCCGGCCCTCGGCTCCCTTGCCCGATTCCTCGTGGACCCGGTCGGCCGGGTGTTCGGGACCACGTCGGGTTTGGCGGTCCGCAATGCCACTCGCAACCCACGCCGTACCGCAGCGACCGCGCTCGCACTCTCGCTCGGCTCGGCCGTCGCCTGTTTCGCGTTGATCCTCAATGCGTCGCTGTCGGCGTCGCTGACGACGGTCGTCGGCGGGGGTCTTCGAGGGGACCTCGTGGTCCGGTCGGGTTCGTTCGGGGTTGGGGGACTGCCGACGTCGCTCGCCCAGGAGATAGGAGCGCTTCCTTCCGTCGAGGCCGTGTCCGGGCTGCGCTACGGATTCGCCACGGTCGACGGCCCCAAGCGCGAGGCCCGGCGGGTGTCTGCCGTTCGGCGCAGTGGGGGGCGGCCGATCGCGTCCCTGGATCCGGCATCGGCCGATCGCCTGCTCGACTTCGGCAATGAACGAGGGTCGCTGGGCGATCTCGGTGGCAACACCATCGCCATCTCCCAGCGAGAGCTCGACGATCGTGGCTGGAACTTCGGCGACACACTCCAGCTCACGTTTCCTGGTCGGGAGCCCACCCGGTTCCGTATCAACGCCATCTTTCGCCAAGGCATCGCCTTCGACTTCGCCATCTCCCACGCCGATTACGAGCGCTCCGTGCCCGACCAGTTCGACTTCGTCGTGTATCTCGCGGCCAAGGGAGGTGTGAAGCTCTCGGAGCTTCGTAGCGAGGTCGAGCGGATCACCGCGAAGTATCCGACGGCCAAGGTCGAAGACCCGAAGCAATACGTTGCACGGATCACCAACTCGCTCGACCAACTCTTGAGCCTGATCCTCGGCCTGCTGGTTCTGGTGGTCACGATCGCGGTGCTTGGCATCGCCATCACCCTGTCGCTCAGCGTCGTGGAACGCATCCGGGAGATCGGATTGCTACGCACACTTGGCATGGCGCGGGTGCAGGTGCGTTCGATGCTTCGGAGCGAAGCCGTGGTGATCGCACTCCTGGCGGTGGGCATCGGTGTGGTGCTGGGCATCGGCTCGGCGTGGGCCCTGCTTCAGGCACTCCGCGACGAAGGGCTCTCGCGTTTCTCGGTGCCGCCGGTCGGGGTCGGGTCGCTTGCGTTGCTGGCGGCCGTCACGGGACTGCTGGCGTCCATCGTCCCGGGTCGACGTGCCGCGCGTCTTCCGATGCTCGCGGCGCTCAACGGACGCCAGGCGACCGCGCTCGCAACACCCGTCGGCAAGCGGGTCGTTGCGGTGAAGCGCGCGCGGCTCATGGGCGGGGTTCTCGCGATCAGCGGTGTGCTGGTTGGCTTCGGGCTCGGACGCGCAACCGCACCGGGTTGGGACGCAATCGCTGTTGCCCCGTCGACGGCGTCGACGAGTGCTCCGCCAGCGGCACCGACCACCACGGTCCCACCCCCGACGTCGAGCGACTCGACCGGAAACACCCCCTACGCGGTTCCACCCTCGTCGGCGCCGCTCGAACCTGGCGTGCTTCGCGAATCGGTGCCGATCGAATCGCCCCCCGGCACGAAGGCCTGGCGCGTGCTCTACGACTCCGAGATTCGCGACGACCGACCGACGGTCGTCAGTGGACTGGTCTTCGCCCCTGACAAGCCGGCTCCGCCGGGCGGCTGGCCGGTGCTTTCCTTCGCGCACCCGACCACCGGTCTCGCCGATCGCTGCGCGCCTTCGCGCAATGTCGGGATTCTCGAGACGACGATCGCCACTCTTTCCGCGCAGGTGGGGATGGTCGTCGTGGCCACGGACTACGCCGGCCTCGGCACTGATGGGCCGCATCCCTTCCTCGACGGGATCAGCGAGGGACGATCCGTCCTCGACATCGCGGTCGCGGCGAAGTCCATCGATGGGCTGTCGCTCTCGGCCACCACCGTGCTGTGGGGTCATTCGCAGGGTGGTCACGCTGCGCTGTTCGCCGCGCAAGAGGCACCGACGTATGCGCCGTCGTTGCAGATCGTTGGCGTGGTGGCGGGAGCGCCACCCTCACAGTTGCGAGAGCTGCTCACGTCCATCGAGAAGACGCCGGATCGCGGCTACGCGCTGCTGGTCGCGGAAGGACTTCGGGCGATCGATCCGTCGTTGCGGCTGGCCGACGTGTTCACGGCTCGCGGTGTCGCGCTGGCCGAACGGCTCGACTCCGAGTGTTCGTCGGAGGTGAACAGTGTCGCCGCCCGCGACACCATCCGTCTCTCCACTCCGGTGCCCGGTCCATGGTTGACCGCGCTCGATGCCAACCAGCCAGGGGAGGTGACGATCAACGCGCCCGTGCTGATCTTTCATGGGTCCGACGACGAGCTCATCCCCGTCGCCACCTCAGCGGTGCTGCAGAAATCGCTCGAACAACGTGGAACGTCGGTCGAGCGCATCGTGTACCCAGGAGCCGGTCACGCCGATGTCGCTTTGTCGTCGCTCACCGATGTGCTGGGGTGGATCACCAAGAAGCTTCCCGCCGCCGAAGCGAGCGCCACCGCGCCGGCCACGGTCCCCGCCGCCTCCGACGCGAAGTGGCCCGGTGCGACCGGTGCGCTCCGTGCCGCGCTCGACCGCGGCGCCACCAAGACCTTGGCGATCGCCCATGCCGGCGGTGACCTCGAAGCGCCGCACAGCACGCTGTATGCGTTCGATCGCGCCGTGAAGCTCGGTGTCGATGTTCTCGAGATGGATGTGCGGCTGTCCGGCGACGGTGTCCTCGTCGTGCAGCACGACCCCGATGTCGACCGCACCACGAACGAGACCGGTCCGGTCGCCGATCGAAGCGCGGAGCAACTTGCTGCGCTCGACAACGCCCACTGGTTCCAGCCGGGTTGCTGGGATTGTCGAAAGCAGACCGGTGCGCGTCCCTATCGCGGTGTCCGGCTGAGGACCAAGCCGCCGCCGGACGGTGCCAAGGCTGACGACTTTCGCATTGCCACCCTCGACGAGATCCTGGCGAAGTACCCGGACACCGTCATCGACATTGAGATCAAGGCCGACGGGCCGGGTGGGGGTGTTCCCGTTGCCGAAGCAGTGGCAAAACGTCTGCGCGCTGATCAATCCCCCGACAGGTTCATCGTGGTGAGCTTCGATGACATCACCATCGACACGTTCAGCAAGGCAGCACCGCAGATCGCCACCTCACCGGGGTTCGGCGCACTCACCCGCTACGTGCTCAGCGGCACCCCGCTCCCGAAGACCCCGGCGATCCAGATTCCCCCGGAATTACAAGGACTCCCGATCTTCACCGATGCCCTTCGGGCAAGGGCCGCCGCCGACGGCATCGCGATCTGGGTGTGGCCGTCGGACTCCGCCACCGACGACCGGGCGAACTACGAAACTCTGCTGGCCCAACGGCCCAACGGCATCATCGCCGGGCGGCCCGAAGTGCTCCTCGGCCTTCTCGGCGGGTAGCAACCATTGACGATGAGGATGGGTCGCCCGTCCGCCACGCGGCTACCGTCACACGCCATGCACGAGACCGTTGTCTACCCGGCCCGACGCGTGATCACGATGAGCCGCGGGCTACCCTTTGCCGAGGCGGTGGCGGTTCGAGATGGAAGGATCCTCGGCGTCGGGACGGTGGCCGAGCTGGAGTCGTGGGGGCCGTGTCGGGTCGACGACCGCTTTGCCGACTACGTGCTGGTTCCTGGGTTCGTCGAGGCGCACTCTCACGTGATGGCGGGAGGCCACTGGCAGCACCCCTACGTCGGCTTCTTCGATCGACGGGACCCGGAAGGTCGGGTGTGGAAGAGCTGCGGCTCGATCGACGAGGTCATCGATCGGCTGATCGAGGCGGAGTCGACGATGGAAGACCCCGACGAACTCCTTGTTGCGTGGGGACTCGACCCGATCTACTTCCCCGGTGAGCGCCTACTCGCGAAACACCTCGATCGCGTATCGACGACAAGACGGGTCTTCGTGTTCCATGCCAACGGGCATCTGGCGACCGTCAACACGGCAATGCTCCGCTCATCGGAGATCACCTCGAAGTCCACGACGCCCGGCGTCGCTCGTGACGCCGACGGTGAGCCGAACGGCGAGCTTCAGGAGGCCGCGATGTCGCTCGCTTCGGAAGCCTTCCGAAAGCTCATGGCAGCGTGGAACGCACCTGCGGCGAAGTGGAACTACGCCTACGAAGCACGCAACGCCGGCCACACCTTCGTCACCGATCTGAGCCCGGGGTCACTCGCTTCCCCGGGTCAGTTGGAGGCGTGGCAGGCGGTGACCGACGATCCTGCGTATCCGGTGCGGGTGATGGTTGCGGTTGGTCCACCCTTCGGCCGTCCGGCCGATCCGGTGGCCCTTTCCGACCTGGCCAAGCGGCTCCGTCACGAGTCCGCCGAGAAGCTCCACTTCGGCATCGTGAAACTGATCCTCGACGGTTCGATCCAAGGCTTCACGGCCCGGCTGTCGTGGCCGTACTACTACCGCCCGCCGGAGGGACACCACGAGAACGGCCTGTGGCTGATCGCACCGGATCAGCTCGCCGACCTCGTGAGCACGTTCCACACGGCCGGGCTGATCGTGCACGCCCACTGCAACGGCGATCAGGCCGCAGAGGTCTTCATCGATGCCGTGGAGGCGGCGTTGGAGCGCCACCCGCGATGGGACCACCGCCACACCGTGCAGCACTGCCAGATGACGACCCCGGCGCAGTATCGCCGCATGGCCGCACTCGGTATGTGCGCGAACATCTTCAGCAACCACATCTACTACTGGGGCGATCAGCATCGCGACCGCAGCATTGGTCCCGAACGCGCGGCGAAGATGGACGCGTGCGCCACGGCGCTCGCCGAGGGCGTGTCGCTGTCGATCCACTCCGATGCTCCCGTCACGCCGATGGGTCATCTCCACACCATGTGGTGTGCAGTGAACCGCCTCACCTCGACCGGCCAGGTCCTCGGTCCGGACGAGCGGATCTCGGCGATGGATGCACTGCACGCGGCCACGATCGGCGCGGCATACCAGTTGAAGCTCGATCATCTGATCGGCAGCATCGAAGCCGGTAAGTTCGCCGACTTCGCCGTCCTCTCCGACGATCCGCTCACCGTCGACCCGGTGACCCTGAAGGACATCGGCGTGTGGGGAACCGTCGTCGGGGGTGTGCCGTTCGAAGCCGGAGTCAACTCCGGAGTTGGTGCACGCTGACCACGTAGTCCGACGTCGACACCCACGGGTCGTCATCCCACGTGGCCCAGCGCTCGACGAGGTCGAGTCGCGCCGACGATGTCCATGCATCCCAGTCGGCCACGGGCACGCGTCGTCCGTCGCCCCGGGCCAACTGGAACCCGGCCACGATCAACCCGCCCGGCTCGATGTGACGTGCGACGTTGGCCACGGCTGCCGGGCGGTCTTCCGCTTCGACGAACAGGATCACGTTGCCGGCCATCATCACCACACCGAAACGTCGGCCGAGGTCGATGGTGGCGAGGTTGCCCAGGTGCCATGGAAGGAGGGGAGCTTTGGCCCGCGCATGCCCGAGCATGTCGGCGTCGATGTCGGTTCCGGCGATCTCATGGCCGCGTCGGTCGAGTTCGATCGCGACTCGACCCGTGCCGCACCCGGCGTCGAGGATCGGCCCGTTGATCTCGGGATGCCGCTGACGAAGGCGTTCGAGGAAGGCGACCTCGCCGTGCGGATCCTTGCCGGCCGCGGCCATCTGCGTCCACGCCTCGTCGTAGCCGGAGGGGTTCCACGCCGAGGTCATGGGGAGAAGCGTAGGTGGAGGTCCCTTCCAGGTGGGTCGCTCGCTGCACTCGCCGTGGCGCGAGTCGGCGGAGGCGCCGGCGAAGTGATGAACTGGGCGCGTGCCCGAACGCAACGTCCTCGGTGGTGAACTCGAATCGTGCAGCACCGAACCGCTGACCGGTTTCTTCCGCGACGGCTGCTGCCACACCGGTCCCGACGATCTCGGTAGCCACACGATCTGTGCAGTCGTCACGAGGGAGTTCCTCGACCATCAGCGCAACATCGGCAACGACCTCAGCACGCCGATGCGCCAGTACAACTTCCCGGGGCTGGTGCCGGGGGATCGCTGGTGCGTGACCGCCCGTAACTGGCTGCGCGCCCACCTCGACGGGGCTGCGGCCCATGTCGTACTGGCGGCCACCAACGAGAAGGTCCTCGACCTCGTCCCACTTGCTGTGCTGAAGCTCTACGCCGTCGACGTACCCTCGGACCCGAGTTCCATCGAGGGCTGAGCCCGAGGGGATCCTCCTCAGCCGAGGACGAACTCGTCGAGAAACGCATTGCGGAACCGGCCCGACGGATCGAGACGCCCGGCGAGCTCGATGAACCGGGGAAGGTGCGGATAGCAACGGCGGACGTCGGGCCTGGCCATCGTGAAGAGCTTTCCCCAGTGCGGCCGCGGGTCGAATGGCGCGAGCGCGTGCTCGATGTCGGGGAGGAGTTCACGAACGCGCGGCCAGTCGGGCCTCCAGGTGAAATGCAGCGCGACGCTGTCGCGACCGTGGGACGGACTCAGCCAGAACGCGTCGGCGGCGACGGTGCGGACTTCGCCGACCAGGACAAGTGCGGAGATCCGGTCATGGAGGGACCACAGTGCGTCGATCGCTCCGACGGCGTGCTCGCGTGGGAGTAGGTACTCGCTCTGGAGTTCGTCGCCGCTGCTGGGGGTGAACGCCATGCGGAAATGGGGGAGCCGTTCGTACGCCGGGCCCGGCTCACCGAGCTGTGACGTGCACGGCAGCGGATCGAGTCCGGGGAGCGGATGCAGGTGCTCGCTCGCCGGAGGTGCACCGAAGAACGGGACCGCCGGATCGTGCCGATCGAGGTCGCCGACGCGGACCTTGCGCCACACGGTCGTGAACTCGGGTCGTTGCCAATCGGTGAACAGGCTGACGCTGTAGGCACTCGACATGATCTCGTCGAAGTGCTCGCGCACGGCGTCGAACGACAGGCGCTGGTGGACGTGCTGCCGCACGTCGAACGCCGGGACGAGGTCAAGCGTGAGCGACGTGACGACGCCGAGCGCACCGAGGTGCACGACCAGACCGGGGAACATCTCGGGATCGCCGGTCCTCGAGAACTGCTGCACCGCTCCGGTGGCGGTGACGAGCTCGAGCGCCGCCACCGACGCGGCGAGGATGGGATTGGCATTGCCCGAGCCGTGGGTTCCGGTGGCGCATGCTCCGGCGACCGAGATGTGGGGGAGCGACGCAAGGTTGGTCAGCGCAAACCCTTCCGGCTGAATCGCCGCACCGAGGTCGCCGTATCGTGCGCCACCCGAGACGGTCACCGTTTGCCGGGCACGATCGAGGTCGATCGCCGGGTTCGACGCGTCGAGCGTGATCATCGTGCCGCTGGAGTCGGCGATGGTGTTGAACGAGTGCCGGGAGCCGAGCGCCTTCACCGGCCCGAACCCGGCCATCGCGGCCGTGACCCCGCCTGCGGTTGTCACGATGACTTCGGAAGCGAAAGAGAACTCCTGGTTTCCTGCCCAGTTCCGGGTCGGTGTGTGCACGAGGGTGTTCTACAGGGTTCAGGTCACGCTGTCGCCTTCCAGCTCCTGGAGATTGGTATCTCGGTCGCTCCGGGAGCGACCACGTGCACAAGCATCCGGCAGCCGCACGCCCTATGACGCGTCGGCCGTGAGTCGCTCGCGTGCTCGCTCACCGCGCCGTGCCACAGGCACGAGTTGTCCGGCCTCGGCCAGGCCCATCAGCGGCATGTTCGAGTAGATCGATTCATGTTGCCCGGCCGCCACCTTGAAGGTCTCGTGATAGATGCCGACATCACCACTGGCGCCAACCCGCTGGTTGAAGCGGCGCCAGGGCTCGAGGTGCGGGTCGTCGGCATCACGGGCGAAGCGTTCGAGATCCTCGAAGGAACGCCAGTACTGGACGAGCGTGATGGTCCTGCCGGAACGGGCGAACCTGGTGCTGAGCATGCCCTTCTCCGGGTGCTCGGCCAGGACCCGCAGCATCTGGGGCATGGCGGTGAAGACGGGCAGCCAACTCCTCGGCTTGCGAAGCTTGTTGAACCGCATGCCGATGATGAACACGACGAAGTCACCGTCGAGCTCGGCCGAGTGCCGGCCCTTGTGAATCGTTGCCATGGAACGTCCTCGGGGATGGATAGTTGAAATGTCTATTGTGGAGAGTGTCACTATCCATCTACGATGTCAAGCGATGCGTATCGCCGAACTCAGTGACCGCACGGGTGTTCCGATCCCCACGCTGAAGTTCTACCTGCGCGAAGGATTGCTCCCGAGCGGCGCGGCGACCGCGGTGAACCAAGCGGAGTACAGCGAGAACCATGTTCGACGGGTTCGCCTGATCCGGTCTCTCGTCGAGATCGCTCGTCTTTCACTCGGTGACGTGCGGTCGGTACTCGACGCTGTGGATGACGAACACGTCTCGATGCACAATGCGTTCGCCACTGCGCAGGACGCCATGGTGCCGCGCCGAGAGCGCGATGGCGACCGCCACGCAGTCGCTCTGGCCGAAGTCGAGACGTTCGTCCGCCGACATCGCCTCCGTGTTCGCCCTGACGCCGCAGTCCGGGACATGTTCGCCGACGCCCTGTCCCTGCTCGGTGAATTTGGAATCGGCGACGATCAACAGCGTTTGGACAGCCGCATGTTCGACGACGCATTTTCGGCGATTCGGGAGCAGGCCGCGTTCGAGGTCGCCAACGTACCCGACTCGGGGCGGGCCGAGCAGGTCGAGTACACCGTGGTCGGCACGATCGCGTCCGAGATCGCCACCGCAGCGATGCGGCGGATGGCGCTGGAGCATGAGAGTGCCAAACGATTCCAGCACGCGCCGGCGCGACGCCGCGCGACCTGATGACGCGCTCGATCTCGGTTGCATCGAGAGTGTGCTTCCGGTCGATTGAGAGCGCGGCGACCGCGCCTACACGCTCGCGACGTGCGCCGTGCCACCCTCGCAGCACAAGCGGGTGTCCGACGAAGTCAACCGAGTCTTGATGTGAGCTTCTCACCCTGAAGCTGGAGAGAGTCCGGCGTGCCGGCTGGCACGATGACTCGGTGGACGCCGACGGCCGCGAAACCTTCGGCCTCTCTCGTGACCGCATCAACCTGGCGTTCGGTGCACATGGCCGTGACCTCGATCAGCAACGGATCGCGACCGGAGTCTTCGGCGGCCCGTCGCATGGTTGCGAGCAGCGGCTCGATCTTGGACGGCGTGCCCATGGGGAAGAAACCGTCGCCGATGCGACCCGCGCGCCGCGCTGCGTCGTTCGAATGGCCTCCGATCACGATCGGAATGGTGCCGTTCGCTGGACAAGGCCGCGAGATGCAGTTCGTGAACTGTGCGTACGGACTGTCGTGGCTCACTCGTGTTCCCGTCCATAGCTTCCGCATCACCGCGACAGCGTCCTCGGTGCGGCTGCCACGGTCGTCGAACGGAACGCCGATCGCCGCAAACTCTTCAGCCAGCCATCCAACACCGATTCCGAGCACGACCCGCCCTCCCGACAGCGAATCCAACGTTGCGATCTCTTTTGCGGCGATCAACGCATTGCGTTGCGGAAGGATCAATATGCCGGTGCAGAGCTTCAGCCGTGTCGTCCTCGCAGCCACGTAGGCCAACCAGATGAGCGGGTCGGGTAGGTCGAATTCCTCGGCCCCGCCGGCCATCTTCCCCGATGTTGCATACGGGTACGCGGTTTGGTAGCCCGATGGCACGACGACGTGTTCCGGACCCCAGATCGACTCGAATCCGGCCGTCTCCGCCGCCTCGGCGATCGCTATTGCGCCCCGTGGAGTGGCGCCCTCTCCGGTGCTTCCGTACAGCCCGAGTTTCATGGCGGATCCCCTCTTGTCGCGACGTTTCGCTTCGTCATGATGTCGGACTGCGGCGGGTCTGTCACGCGGGTTGAACCGGAGTCGGCGGCGTGGCGAGATGGATGAACACGCAGGTCCGCGGCTCACCGTTGACGTTGCGGCTGATGTGACCCTGTCCGGTGGTGTCTTCGGCGAGGAGAATCGTTCCGGGCCCCATGATCCGCTTGGTGCCGTCGCCAACTTCGATCTCGACGGAACCGGTGAGATTGACGACGTACTGGCGTCGGGGCGCACGGTGGAAGTCGAGGTGGTAGTCGCCCGAGACCTCTCGGAACTGCACACCGCTCGTCGGAATCGTCGTGGAGAGAAGGCCCATGGCCCCAAGATCGTCGAGGTCAACGACGATGTCGTCAAAGTGCGATTGTCCATCGGGGCCGGTAGAGATCCTGGTGATTTCCATGGAGTCGACCGTACAAGCGGTCCGGGTGCCGGAGATTGCAGCCTGCGTCGCCCTGGGAGCGACTTCGTGCACAACAATCGGCGTTCGACCACACTTCGAGTGCCATGCCTGTCGACGATTCCCGATCAGAGATCCCGGTCACCGTCATCGGCGGCTACCTCGGCGCCGGAAAGACGACACTGCTCAACCACATCCTGCGGACGTCGGCGGATCGGATCGTGGTGCTGGTGAACGACTTCGGTTCGATCAACATCGATGCCGAGCTGATCAGC
>JANPFX010000255.1:0-8363 GCA_031423635.1 Acidimicrobiia bacterium
CGAAGGCCAGGTCGGCCCCGTGTTCCGCCCCGATCGAGATCCGCTGACTGCGTTCGACGGCCTCCCGCAAAAGGTTGACGACGACGTACTGCTCCTCCAGCACGGTGAGGACCTGGCGGATCGTGGACACCGCGTCGAACGCGCCGGCCATGCGGGCCGCCCCACCGACGAACACGCCGTCGGCATCGGGATGCGATGCCAGAGGCTTCATCGCGGAGACCGCGGCTTCACAGATCGCCTGCACCCGTTCGTCGGATGCCCGGAGCATGCCGGAACCGAAACTGAGGTCGAACGCCCGGCCGACCGCCTGACCGGCGAGGTGGGCGCTGGCGGCAGCGAGGTGGGCGTCATGCACACTGCCGCGAAACAGCGTCTGCACCTTCTCGACGGCTCCGTTCGCCAGCACCACCATGACCAGCACATTGGTCGACTCGCCGACGCCGCTGCCGTCGTCGGCCAGGTTCGGTCCGGGGCCGAGCGAGACGAGCTGGATCGAGCGGATCGTGGCGGCGTCCCCGGCGGGCGCGATCACGACGGCGGCGTAGTCGGTGAGGCCCGAGAGCAATCGAGAGGTCTCCGTGAGGAGCTGTTCGAGCTCGCCACGTGCGCCGTCGAAGAACTGGCGGACCTGCATGACCTTGGGCTCGGTGAGGCTCGGGACAGGGAGCGTCTCGACGAAGAACCGGTAGCCCCGGTCCGTCGGAATGCGGCCCGCCGACGTGTGGGGATGGGTGAGGAAACCGTCGCGCTCGAGAGCGCTCATCTCGCTGCGGATGGTCGCCGACGAGACGTCCAGGCCGTCGGCGCCGGCAAGATGGCCGGACCCGACGGGCTGGCCCGTCTCGATGTGTTCGGCGACAACCCGGTTGAGCACCGAGGCCCGTCGTGGGTTCAGCGCGGCCGAGTTGTCGGCTCGTGAACCGTCGGCGTCCTCCGGGGCGGACGGGCCGCGTTCCTTGTCCACGTTCGAGAGCGTAGCGACCTGCCCGCGCTTACCGGGCGTCACCGATCCGGGAACCGTCGGCGGAGCGGATCTCCTCATAGCGGGCCAGGGCGTCGAGCCGCTCGGCGAAATGGTCGACGATGGGCTGCGGGTAGCTGGGGATGGTCCCCGTGACCTCCGTGTCGAAGAGCGCGGCGGTGGTCGACGGAGCCAGCCACGGCTCGTGGATGAAGCGGTTCGACACGTCGCCGAGCTCCGGTACGTATCGCCGGATGTAGTCACCGTCCGGATCGAACTTCTTCCCCTGCAGGATCGGGTTGAACACCCGGTAGTACGGGGAGGCGTCCGTCCCGGTGCCGGCGGTCCACTGCCACCCGTGCTGGTTCGACGCGAGGTCGCCATCGACCAACTGGTCCATGAACCACCGAGCGCCGCGCCGCCAATCGAGGTGGAGGTCCTTGACCAAAAACGAGGCCGCGGCCATCCGGACGCGATTGTGCATCCACCCCTCGCGGAGCAGTTGGCGCATCCCGGCGTCGATGAACGGGTATCCGGTGCGTCCGAGACGCCAGGCATCGAAGCGCCCGTCCGCCAACGGGCCCTCGTCGACCCGGATCTCGTCCATCGCGGTGATCAGGGACCGGCGCGCCGTCTCCGGTCGGTGCCAGAGCACATCGGCATAGAACTCGCGCCAACAAAGCTCGGATCGGAAGACGTCGGCGCCCGCTCCCCTGCCATGAAGGCTGGGCAAGATCTGGCGGGGATGCAGGAGTCCGTACTTGAGATCGGCCGACAGGCGGCTTGTCGCGTCGGCGCCCGGGATGTTGCGGGCCTCGCGATAGTCGTCGACCGGGCCGGCAAGGAACCGTCGGAGCCGTTCGTGTGCCGCCGTCTCACTTGCCTCCGGAAGGAACCCGCTCGCTCCGGCCGGGTCTGCCGGAATTTCCTCGCTGACAGTGTCGCGCCACCACGGCACCAGATGCGGATCGATCCGGCCGGACGGACGGACCCCGTCGGCGAGCGTCTCCCAGACCCGCTTGTATGGCGTGAAAACCTTGAACGGCGTGTCGTCTCCCTTGCGGACGGACCCCGGGGGGATCACGTAGTTCGATTCGACCGCCTCGAACGCCACGCCACGGCGGCGCAGAGCATCTCCCACCCGCCGGTCACGGTCGTGCCCGTACACGCCGAAGTCGGCGGTGGCGTACACGTGCGATGCGCCGAGCTCGGCGGCGAGGGCGGGGAGCTCCCGTTCCGGTTCCCCGAGGCGCACGACCAGAGGGACGCCATCGGACTGGAGAGAGCGGAGCGACCGATAGAGGAAGGCCAGGCGGTTCTGTCCGCTCATCGATCCGAGGCGGGGATCGAGCACGAACAGCGGCAGGACGCTTCCCTCAGTCGCACTGGCCCGATCGACCGCGGCGCGCAAGGCCGGCTGGTCGGCGAGGCGCAGATCGCGGCGGAACCACATGATGACGGGCACGGCGGGAAGCACCCGACCAGGTTGGCCCATCTGCGACGCTACGCACGCGGCGAGGCGTCGGGTTCGCGTCGTGGTCGACGGGCGCGAAGCCTCGCCCGCCACGCCCGGACCTTCGACGCCAGAAAGCCGCGGACTGCCACGGTGACCAGGACCACGATGGCCTGCAGGATCTGGACATATTCCGATGGCACGTCGGCGGCGAGCTCCATGCCGATCGAACCGATCTGCAGCCCGGAGAACAGCAGGGCATAGAGCAGACAGCCGAGCAGCGCGTTCACGGCGACGACGGCGACCATGACTCCGTCCCACCCATAGTTCCCACCGAGCCCCTTCACGAATCTGTGCGGACCGGCGAGGAGGAGGACGGCTCCGGCGAAACCCGCGAGTGCGCCGGTGAAGAGCAGCACCGCCGTCGTGTTCACATCGTTGCGAACGCCACCGAGCCGGGCGAACATCGGCGCCTGGCCCATCATCCGCCACTCGTACCCCACGATGAAGCGGCGGACCACCACACCGCAGACCGCGACGACCGTCAGCCCGAAGGAAACGCTCCCCCACCGGCTGATCCACCCGCTGGAGTTCACCGCCCGCGTGGTGACCGACCCGGCCTCCGGGTCCTGCAGCGGGGAGGTGCTGCACCAATCCGTCAGCAGGCGCCCGATCTCGTTGATCATCAGCGTGACGATGAACTCGTCCATGCCGAAGCGGCGCTTCGTGAACGCCGCGATGCCGGCCCAGAAGGCTCCGCCGAGTCCGCCGAGTGCCAGGAGCACTGGCACCTGCAGCAACGAAGGGAGGTCGAGGTAGAGACCACCGGTCGCGGCGAAGAGGGCACCGACGAGAACCTGGCCGGGCTGGCCGAGGTTCACCGGTCCCGCAGCGAAGGCGATCGCCGCGGACAGTCCGGTGAGCAGGAGAGGAACGGCGTTGGCGAGCGTGGCCTCGAGGCGGCCGGGCTTGACGACGGCAGAGCGCCACAGCGCGCTGAACATGTCGATGACGGGATAGCCGAGAACCGCGGCGAGGAGCGCTCCGAGGAGTAGGGAGACGACCACGCCGACGAGCGCTGTCCTCCAACTGCGGTCCACGGTCATGGCGACGACATCTGCGGACCCGGGAGCAGCGTCGGTCGTGGCACTATCCGGCCGTCGACGCCTTCGAGCATCGCCCGACCGAGCACTTCAAGGGTCGCATCGTCAGCGTCGATGTCGAGCACGAGCCGGCCGCGGAACATCACGACGATCCGGTCGCACAGGCGCAGCAACTCGTCGAGGTCGGCCGACACGACGAGGACGGCCCTGCCATCGGCGCGGAGGTCGAGGATTCGGCGGTGAATCTCCTCGATCGATCCGACGTCGACGCCACGCGTCGGCTGGTCGAGCACGATGAGCGGACGATCGATGGACATCTCGCGACCGAGGACGACCTTCTGCTGACTGCCACCGGACAACGATCCGAGTGACGCCTCGACGGAGCTCGACGCGATGTCGAAACGATCACGGATGTCGGCAGCGAGCGCCTTGGCGCGGACGCGGTTGAAGAGCCATCCACGCATCGCCGAGAAACCCGGAGTGAGGCGATGGTGGGTCATGGCCACGTTGTCGACAATGGGCGCTGTGAGTGCGCCGCCCTGGGTCCGTCGGTCCGACGGGACGAACGCGAGGTGCCGTCGGCGATCCAGGATCGACAGCGGTCGGAGGTCGACCTCGCCCGCGCGAAGCTCCACCGCCTCGCACGGAACAACACCGACGAGGGCTTCGACCAAATCATGTTGTCCGTTGCCCTCGACGCCGGCTACGCCAAGAACCTCGCGCTCGTGGACCGTGAGGTCGATGGGCCCAAGCCGGCCGCTCGAACCACCGATGCCTGCCTCGAGACCGCGGACCCGAAGAACCGGAGCACCGCGCTGGAGTGGTGTGCGCTGCGAGGTCAACAACACGTCGCGCTCCACCATGAGACGAGCCAATTCCGAGACGCTGGTCGAAGATGCGGCGAGAGTGGCGATGCGTGCGCCGTCACGAAGAACCGTGATGCGATCGGCGAGGTCGATGACCTCATCGAGGTGGTGCGAGATGAAGCAGACCGTGCGCCCGTCGTCTCGGAGCTGACGGAGCTCAGCGAAGAGCTCGGGTATCTCCTGCGGGGTGAGGACGGCGGTCGGTTCGTCGAGGATCAGGAGCCGCACGTTGCGGTGCAGGAGCTTGGCGATCTCGACCTTCTGCCGCGCCGCAACCGTAAGTGTTTCTACGATCGAGTCGGGTTCGAGCGCAAGCCCAGCGCCGGCGATTGTCGCGAGCACCTCACGCCGAGCCCGCTCACGGTCGACGAGACCGAAGCGCGTCGTCGGTTCGTTGCCGAGCACGACGTTCTCCCAGACCGTGAGCTGGTCGACGAGCAGGATCTCCTGGTGCACCATGCCGATGCCGTCGGCCATGGCGTCGCGTGCGGACCGGTACGAAACGGGCGAGCCGAACACCTCGACCCGACCGGCGTCGGGACGGATCTCGCCGTTGAGAACCTTCATCAGGGTCGACTTCCCGGCGCCGTTCTCGCCGACGAAGGCATGAATCTCGCCGCCGTCGATGTCGACGGTGACGTCGTCGAGCGCTCGGACTGCGGGCGGGTACACCTTCGTCACACCGACGAAGGAGACGACCACCACGCCCACAGCCTGGCACGCCCACGAACCGCGCTACGGCTTGTAACGCTCGACCTGGAGCGTGCCGTCGATGATCTGCTGGCGGAGCTCGGCGATGCGGGCCTCGACGACCGCGGGGAGCACTTTGGTGGTAGCCGTCAGGTCGAGGTCGACGCCCCCGTCCTTGATCCCGAACGTGAGCACGGCGCCCTTCTCGAACGAGCCGGTGCCGATCGACGTTGCCACCCGTTCGATGGCCCCGCCGACGTTCTTGATGTCGCTGGCGAACACATGGCCCGGGTACAGGTCGTTCTGATTGGCGTCGACACCGATGGCAAAGAGCTTGCGATCGTTGGCCGCCTGCAGCACGCCGAGGCCCGCCGCAGCAGCGACCTGGAACACGACGTCGTTGCCTGAGTCGTAGAGCTGCTCGGCCGCTTGCTTGCCCTTGGCCTGGTCGTCCCACGCGCCGCCGAGTGTCTTTCGCTCCACGGCGATCGCCGGGTCGATCGACTTCGCACCGTTTTCGTAGGCAAACATGAACGACGTCGTGACGGGATCGCTGTCGCCGCCGACGACACCGATCTTCTTGTCCGCGTTGATCCCGGCGATCGAGGTGTCCACCGTGGCCAGTGCAGCGGCGGCGCCGGCGAGGAACGCCGACTCCTCTTCGACGAAGTCCACGCTGGTGACATTGCCACCGGCATCGCCGATGTCGAAGTCAAGGTTGACGACGGGTGTATCGGGATGCGCCTTTGCTGCCGCCTTGAGTGCGTCCTCGAACCCGTAGGCGATGGCAAAGACGACGTCGGCATCCTCGAACGCCGCGTCGACGAGGTTCTGGTATTTCGATGCATCGAAGTTCGCCTCGAGCGTGCGGGTCTGCGCCCCGGCCGCCTTCAGCGCATCCATGCCCTGCTGACCGGAGTCGTAGAAGCCCTTGTCGCCCAGCGCACCGTTGATCAGGTAGACGACCTTCTTGCCCTTCATCGTCGTCAGATCGACGGCTGTCGGCGCGGCCATGACGGCGGTTTCGGTGGCAACCGCCTCAGTCGGCGCCGCGGCAATGGTGTCGGCCGCCTTGTCGCTGCTGCAGGCGCCGAGACCGGGGACGACCAGCAACGTCGAGACGACCACGAGCAGACCGCGACGGGGCGTGAAGCGGCGTCGGGTGCCGGTCGATGGGGGCGAGAACAAACGCATGGCGAAACCTCCGGTGTGACGACTCAACATGAGTTGTCTGATGACTCAGAATGAGTCAATCACAGTCTGGGCCGCCCGACAAGCACCCACGGCTCTGGAGTTCAGCCGACCGGCGCCACGGTCGGCCGGATGCGGCGACGCCGGGCGTACACGTACAACGCGATGAGCGTGGCCAGGTACGGAAGCATCTCGGTGAACTGGGGAGGCACGTCGATGCTCTGCGCCTTCAGCCCGACCGACGCAGCGAAGCCGAACAGCAACGAGAGGGCGGCGATGCCCAACGGAGAGCCCTGGACCAGGACGATCGCGGCGAGCGAGATCCATCCGCGGCCGTTCGACATGTTCTCCCCGAACAGCTGGAGATAGCCGATCGAGAGGAACGCGCCGGCGAGTCCGCAGAACACCGCGCAGAGCACCAGCGATTGCGCCCGCACCCGTCTCGTCGACACGCCGCTGGCCTCCAGCGACGCAGGGTTCCAACCGGCCGAGCGGAGCCGCAGGCCGAATCGTGTTCTGAACACCAGCAACACCGATCCGGCGATGAGCAACGGGATCATCCACTCGACGACCGTGTGACCGGCGGTGACCGACCGCAGCACGGGCACGTCTCCGAGCAAGGGAATGCGGATCTTGGGCATCGCCGGGATGGGCTTGTCCGCAGTGCCCGAGAACGCGCCGGCCTTCTTGTAGATGCGCCGGAGGAGAAAGGTCGTGGCCCCGACAGTCGCAAGGTTGAGGGCGATTCCGGTGACGAACTCGTCAGTCCCCAGCACGAGAACGAACAGCGCGAAGATCGCGGCAAGAACACCGGCGGCCGACACCGCACCGAGCAGGCCGACGAACCAGTTCTGCGAACCGTGCGCAGCGACGACCGCTCCGAACGCGCCGGCGAGCATCATCGCCTCCATGGCGATGTTGAAGATCCCCGCATAGTATGTGTACATACCGCCAAGCGCGGCCAGGAGGATCGGCGCGGCGGCGGACACCGACCCCGAGAGGAGACCCTCGAAGGAACGCAACACTGCGCCGAGGATCACGGACGAGCCCGGGCCAGCAGGTTTCGCACCTCGTCGGCGGTCGGGATCGACGGCTGCGCTCCGGCTTTCGTACACGCCAGGGCGGCCGCCGCGTTCGCCCGGATGACGGCAGCATCGACGTTTTCGCCAGCAGCCAGCGACGCCGCGAGATAGCCGCAGAACGTGTCGCCGGCGGCGGTCGTGTCAACCACCTCGACCTGATGCCCACGGGTCGTCACCGCCGCCTGCCCACGGCGAAGCACAGCCGCGCCGTCGCCGCCCAGCGTGAGCACAACCGATGACACCGCGCCGAGCGCCTCCCAGCGGGCGTCGTCGAAGGATCCCGACGACGACCCCGTGAGCTGTTCGAGCTCGGTTTCGTTCACCACGAGCACGTCGGTGACCGCGAGCAACCCGGGTGGCAGTTCGGTCATCGGAGCAGCGTTGAGCATGGTCATTGCGCCGCGCCTTCTGGCGACCTCGAATCCGTGGCGAACCACATCGAGGGGCACTTCGAGCTGGGCCATGGCGACGAGCACGTCGTCGAACAACCCGGCGTCGACGGCGTCGTCGATATGTGCCGTACGCAGCGTCGCATTCGCGCCGGGCACGACCACGATCGTGTTCTCACCCGAATCGGCCACCGTGATGACTGCCGTCCCGGTCGGATCGTGACGGCAGGTGCCGACGGCGGAGATGTCGACCCCCGCGGCGGTCAAGGCGCTTCGCAGGAAGTCGGCGCCACCGTCTGGCCCCAACCGACCGATCATCGTCGTGCGGGCCCCCGCTCGGGCCGCCGCCACCGCCTGGTTCGCCCCCTTGCCGCCGGCGTGGGTGGCGAAGCCGGTACCGAGCAGCGTCTCCCCCGGCACAGGATGGCGCGGCGCCCGCACGACAAGATCGACGTTCGCACTTCCCACAACGACGACGGCCACGGACCGAGCGTAGCCACGGACGCCCGGCCCGGTTCGTTGGGTGAGAGGTTGCCCCCCCAAATGGGGGCAAATCACCACCCAGCGGTGTTGGGGGGTGTTGTGCCCCAAAACATGGGGGGAAACACTCACCCAAAACGCCCCCGGG
>JANPFX010000256.1:0-10214 GCA_031423635.1 Acidimicrobiia bacterium
CGTAACCTTGACGGGCTGTGCTTGCGGTCCCCACCATCTCCAGTCTCCCGGTCGACCGACTCGCCGTCGAACTGCTTGCGGTCGCCACCATCTCCAGTCTCCCGGTCGACCGACTCGCCGTCGATCTGCTTGCGGTCGCAACCATCTCCAGTCTCCCGGTCGACCGACTCGCCGTCGATCTGCTTGCGGTCGCCACGATGACCGCCATTGGCGCGCCCAGAAGCGGTCGTCGACATGCTTGAGGTCACCAACCTTCGCATCGACCTGGGTCACCGCGTCCTGCTCAACGGCGCTTCGTTCCGCCTCGGTGCGGGGGAGAAGGTCGCGCTCGTCGGGCCCAACGGTGCGGGCAAGACGACGATGCT
Source organism: Acidimicrobiia bacterium (assembly GCA_031423635.1). Taxonomy (GTDB): domain Bacteria; phylum Actinomycetota; class Acidimicrobiia; order Acidimicrobiales; family JANYDT01; genus JANLQX01. The sequence continues at coordinate 366 of JANPFX010000256.1, forward strand.
GCGCACGATCGCCGGTGAGCGCAAACCCAACGGCGGCACCGTCACCCTGCCTGAACACCGCGGGTGGCTCCGCCAGGACGTGTCGGCACGCCCCGAGGACGCCGGCAAGCTCGTCTTCGACCACCTCCTCGACGGCTCACCGTTGCGTCAGATGCAGGTGCAGATGGAGGACTGGCAGCAGCGGATCGAGAAAGCCGGCATCGACATGGGTGCGGGGATCGACGGCGCCGACGACGTGCTCGACAAGGCCGTTCGCAAGTTCACCAATCTCGAGGAGCGTTTCCGGACCTTGGGCGGCTACCAGCTCGAATCGGATGCAGAGCGCATGGCTGCCGGCGTCGGCCTCGACGAGGACGCGCTGCTTCGTGAAGTCGGGATGCTCTCGGGTGGCCAGCGTCGACGCCTCGAACTTGCTCGTCTGCTTTTGGCCGGTGGCGATCTCCTGGTCCTTGACGAACCCACGAACCATCTCGACGTCGATGCCAAGAACTGGGTGATGGAGTTCCTGAAGAGCTCCAAGTCGACGATCCTCGTCGTCAGCCACGACATCGAGCTGATGGACTCCGCCATCGATCGCGTGATCGCCCTCGAGAACGCCCGCATCGACGAGTACAAAGGTACGTACACACAGTTTCTCTCCCAGCGCGAGGAACGGGAGTCGCAGCGTGATCGTGAACAGGCGAACTTCGACAAAGAAGTGACCCGCCTCGAGAAGACGATCGACAAGTTCCGTGGCGCCAACGCCACGCACGTCCAGAAACGCAACGCGCTGCTCAAGAGGATCGAGCAGATGAACAAGGGGCGTCCGTCCGACGCCATGGTGGTGAAGCGGCGCAAGATGAAAGTGCGCTTCCCGGATCCGGTCCGCGCCGGCGACATGGCCCTCCGCGTCGAAGACCTGGCCAAGGCATTCGACGACACCGTGATCTTCGCCAAGGTCAACTTCACGGTGTCGCGTGGTGATCGCTTCCTCGTCCTCGGCCTCAACGGTGCCGGCAAGACCACGCTGCTCCGCACGATCGCCGGGGTCTACGAGAAAGATGCCGGCCAGATCGTGCTCGGGGCCAACGTCAAGCTCGGCTTCTATGCCCAGGAGCACGAGGACCTCCGCGGCGGCCGCAGCGTTCTCGCGTTGCTGCGCGAGGCCGGGCCGACTGTTCCCGACCCGATCCTGCGCGCCCTGCTCGGACACTTCGGCCTCGTCGGCGACGTTGCCGACCAGGACGCCGAGACGCTGTCGGGAGGCGAGAAGACGAAGCTGTCGCTTGCCCGGTTGATGATCGGACGCAGCAACGTGCTCCTCCTCGACGAGCCGACCAACAACCTCGACCCGCCATCGCGCGAAGCCGTCCTGGCGGCCCTGCAGAACTACACCGGCACGGTCATCCTCGTCAGCCACGACACCGAGTTCGTCACCCAGCTCGCACCGAACGGCGTGCTGATGATGCCCGAGGGCGCGCTGCTGCACTACGACGAGAAGATGCTCGACCTGATCGAGCTCCGCTAACCGACGGTCGTCTCCCATCTGTCGCGTTGGGTCGCTCCAGGAGCGACTCGCTGCGACAACTCCCGCAGCGTTTGCGGTCGGTGCTCAGCCCAGCGTTGTCTGCGAGGGTTCGAGCATGAGCTCGGTGCCGGTGTAGGGGTTCGCCCGGGCCACGTCCTCGTTGAGTTCGACGCCGAGGCCCGGCTCGGACGACGGGATCACGTAGCCGTTCTCCCAGTGCACCGGCTTCGTGAGGATCTCGGCGTGGAATCCCGTCCAGTCCTGGATCCCTTCGAGGATCAAGAAGTTCGGTGAGCACGTGCTCAGCGCGATGTTCGCCGCGCCGCCGATGGGCCCGTTGTAGAGGTGCGGCGCGATCTGCGCGTAGTGGGCTTCGGCCATCGAGGCGATCTTCTTGCCTTCGAGCAGTCCGCCACACCGGGCGAGATTGAGCTGGAGGATCGACGCAGCTCCGGTCTGCAACACGCGGGCGAACTCGTACTTGGTGGTGAGTCGCTCGCCGGTCGAGATGGGGATGGTGGTCTGACGGGCGACCTTGGCCATCTCCTCGGGCATCTCCGGTGGTGTCGGCTCCTCGAACCAAAGCGGGTCGTAGGGCTCGAGTCGGCGGGCCAGGCGGATCGCTCCGGCGGCGGTGAACTGACCGTGCGTGCCGAAGAGAATGTCGACCTTCGGACCGACGGCACGTCGAACAGCGCGCACCATGGCCTCGGACCGATCCATGGCTTCGAGGGACGGCTGGCGCGGATCGAACACGCCGTAACCGCCGACGGGGTCGAACTTGACCGCGGTGAAGCCCTGCTCCATAGCGCGGACGGCGGCCGCGGCGCACACGTCGGGGTCGGAGTACACCGGGTCGTCATGATGGGCGTCGACGCCGGGCGGCGGGTAAAGGTAGGTGTACGTACGAAGCTTCTCGTGGACGCGTCCGCCGAGCAGTTCGTAGACCGGCTTGTTGCATTCCTTGCCGATGATGTCCCAGCACGCCATCTCCAGGCCGCTCAGCACGCTGACCAGGCTGAGATCGGGCCGCATCGTGTAGCCGCGGCCGTAGACGCTTCGCCACATCATCTCGATGCGGAATGGGTCGTGGCCGATCAGATGACGATCGGCGACGTCAATGATCATGTCGGCGACGATGGCGGGGGAGAATGTCGCGGCGTAGACCTCGCCGACTCCGGTCACTCCGCCGTCGGTCGTCAGCTTCAGGAAGATCCAGTAGCGGCCTCCGAAGCGCGGGGGTGGATTGCCAACGACGAACGTCTCGACACCGGTGATCTTCACGCCCACGATCATGGCCGCGCACCACGACGGCTGGCGATTTCCGCAAGAGAATTCTTGTCGAGGGGCTCAGGGCCGGATTCTGTCTCACCTCGTCCGTACACTTGTACGTATGGAAGTTGTCGATCCCACCGAACTCATCCGCGGGTTCCGTCGCGTCGAGCTGAAAACCGCGACCCCTGTCCAACTCCGGGGTGTGCTCGACGACACCCGACGCGTTCGGGCGCGCTTCGACGGTGTCGAAGCCGAAATCGCCCGGCGACTCAACGACACGTCACCAACACCGGAACGCGACCTCGCGAGATCTGCGCAACGATCGAATCGCCACGGTGCCAGAGTGTTGGCCCGCGCCGCGGCGCTCACCGGCACCCCCTCATTCGGCCAGGCGTTCGAGACCGGCGAACTGAGCGGTGCCATGTCGACGTGTTCACCAAAGTCCTCGGCGCCCTCGAAGGTGACGTCAAGATCGGGTTCACCGACGCCGCACCCGAACTCATCCGCACCGCCGCGTCGTCAGGGTCAACACCCGAAGAATTCGCCGCCAGCCTCAACGCCACCGCCGAACGCATCGCCGCCGACGGTGGCATGAGCCGATTCGAACGCCAACGCCGCGCCACCCGCCTGCGAACCTGGACCGACCGGGCGTCGGGCATGTGGCGCCTCTCGGGGACCTTCGACCCGGAATCCGGCGCTCGCATCCACGGCCGACTGGAAGCCGCGATGGCCGCGATGTTCGCGACGAGAAGCCCGTGCACCACACCGACCGATCCGGGCGAGAAACAAGACCACCTCCGCGCCCTCGCGTTGCTTGCCCTCACCACCAGCGGAGCAAACTCCCCCACGCGCCCGGCCGCGAAACCAACTCCACCCGCCAACAACAACGCCGACAAAAGCCTCTCCGACTGCGGCGAATCGGACCAGAACAACAGAAGCGAAAACACCACCGCCGCCCAGGAACATACTGCGAGCGCCGACGAATGGGACCAATTCACCTGTTCCCTCGGCGCCGCCACGAAACGATTCGGACGGCCCGAATTCACCGTCGTCATCGACACCGCACAACTTGGTCCCGACGGACACCCCACCGTCGACTGGGGGATCCCCATCACCATCCCCTGGACACGCATCCAAGACCTCAGCCGAAACGCCGACATACGCCCGGTCATCGTTCGAGACGGTGCTGTGATCGACGCCGACGGCGAGTTGAACCTCGGCCGCACCACCCGCCTCGCCAACCGCGCCCAACGACGCGCCCTTCGCGCCATCTACGCCACCTGCGCCGTGCCCGGCTGCAACGTCACGTTCAACCACACCAAACCCCATCGCGTGCACTGGTGGCGCCATGGGGGACCTACCGATTTCGCCAACCTTCCTCCGCTGTGCAGCCAACACCACCACGCCGCCCACGAAGGCGGCTGGATCCTCACCCTCGGACCCAACCGCGAACTCACCATCGAGCTTCCCGACGGCCAAACCATGCACACCGGGCCACCCGGACGACACCAGGCGGCGGCATGAGGCCGCTGGTGTGATGAGGCCGGGTTTCCCCCGGCCGCGTGGGGCGCCCAACCGTCACCCGCCGACGATCGGCACCCCAGCGTCCCCTGCCGCTGGAGCGGCCAAGATGGGCGCATGGACTACGACGTGATTGCCGGGATCTTCCTCACCCCGACCGGAAACGAGGCGGCCGCCGTCGTTCCGTCCACCTCACCGGCTCGAAGGCTGCGCGACGCCGTCGAGCCGATCGCCACGATCGGCTGGTGGTCGCGTGCAGCGGCCGATGCGGCGCTGGCTCTCGGACACGACTTCTTCGACGGCTACGTGTGGGGACGGGCGGCCGCCCTTGGAGCCGACGTAGCCACACCGGTGGTCGTCTCCGCCTTCGGGGTGTTCAACGGAGCGCTGCTCGGCCCGGTCTACGAGCACGGCCGGAGCGTCACGTCGCGCCCGGCCGTGCTCGCCAGCCGCTCGTCCGGCGCCGCGGCGGGGCTTCGCGACGCGACATCAGGGATCGACGAGAACATGATCTCTACGGTGGGCGCGTCGCTGCTCGCCGCGCTCTCGACCCTCGAGCCCGGGCCTCGGCACCTGTTCGGCGCACTGCAGGCACTTCCCGTACCGGACGACCCGTACGGTCGGCTGTGGCGTGCCGCCGAGCTTGTTCGGGAGCACCGCGGGGACACGCACCTCGCCGCATGCGCAGCGGCCGGACTCGACATGGCTGAGATGAACGTGCTCACCGAGGTCTGGCTGGGCTACCCGGTGGGTGAGTACTCCTCGACCCGCGGTTTCGACCCAGCGTCGTTGGCGTCAGCGGTCGAAAGCCTGGCCGGACGCGGTTGGATGACCGACGGCGGGGTTCTCACTTCGGCGGGACGTGCGGCGCGCGATGCCGTCGAGTCGGCGACCGACGTTGGTCAGGCGCGCCTCGTCGAGGCGATCGGGGCCGGTCTGGACGATGTCGTTGCCGTCCTCGGCCACATCAGTGACGCGGTGCTCGAAGCGAGGGCGGCGCCGGCCGATCCGCGCAAACGGGCAGCGGGCTGACTCGCAGAACGGGTCGCTCGGCTGTTGTTCGAACGGCTCGCCAGCAGACCCCCAATTTTCGGATGGGCGATCGTCGAAGAACAACGAGCCTCAACCGGTGCCGATGGCCCGATGCACGGCGAGCACGGCGCAGACCCGGGTGGGATCGTCACCGATCTGCGCGCCGTAGCGCGACCGGTAGCGGCGGAGCGTCTCCGCCAGTGCCTCCGGCCCCGCCACGAGGCGCAGCACGCCTTCGAACGAGATCCATCTCCCTCCGGCGCCGTGCTGGCACAGGGTCACGCTCTGCTCCCCACCGGCGGCGACGAGGTTGGTGTACTTGACGCCCGACCCGCGCAGAATGAGCCAGCATTCGCGGCTCTCCGGGTCCCAGCTGAAGCCGACGGCGGCGGTGTGGGGCCGCCCGTCCGGGCGCACGGTCGTGAGTCCGGCGAAGGCTGGCTCATGAAGCAGGGCCACTGTCCGATCGGGAAGGGCAGCGAGGTCGAGGGCCACGACGCCGAGTCTCGCGTGCCGGGTCGGTAGCGTGACGTGCCGATGGCATCCGATCAAGAAGCCGGCACGTACCGCTACCGTCGCGACGCCGTGTTGCTCGGCGTGTCGGACGTGTTCACCGTCGACGGCGCCTCGGTCCACTCCGTGCGCGAGCAGCCCGGTGGCGTCCGCATGGAGGTCGACGCGACGGTCGACCTCTCGGGGCTGGTCAGCCGGTTCGAGTTGCGGTGGACTCATCACGGTGAAGGTCAAATTCCGCGGCGGCGCGTCACGTACACGCTGAGCGACGGCGAGTTTGAGGTGACGGTCGACGGTGCCCGTCACATCGAAGCGGTCGCGCTCGACGCAGTGCTGTTCCCGCTGCTGCGGGTTTTTCAAGGGGCGGTGATTCTGGCCGTCGCTGACGCCGGGCCGGTCGGTCGAACGGTGATCATTCCCGACCTCCACCACCTCACCGACCCTGAGCGTCTCCTGCTCCCGACGTTCGAGACGCGCACGGCACGATGTCTGTCGACGGAGGCGTCGACCGGTATCGCGATGTATGCCTACGAGGGCTCGGTGTACGACGGCTCCTCGCGCTTCTTCATCGACGTCGCCCGGCGACAGATGACCGGCTACCTCTTCCCGCAGGCAGACGGCACGGTGATCGACGTCCGACTCGAGCGCTGATGGTCGCCGCAGTTACTCGGTGGTCCCTGCGAGTTCTGCGAGGACCCGCTCGGCCGACTCGAAGGCGGCTTCCATGCCCATCTCCTGGCGACGGGTGTGCTCACCGGCGAAGTGGAGCTGCTGCCATGGACGGTCGAGTTCGCCCAGCCATTGACGCATCTGGCCCGGGGCGTAGCTGTGACGAAGCCCGCCGATGTGCGGCTCGGTGGCCCAGGACGAGGCGAGGAACGCCTCAAGCGCGTCGTGCGCCGCGGGACGAATGCCGGTGAACGACGAGATCACGTCGTGGGCGATCGATGACGGGTGGCGATCGACCGCGTGCGCGGCGTCCCCCGACATGACGAACATGACGGTGTGCTCGTCGGTCGCGCCATCACGGAGCACGTAGGCGGCCCGGAAGAAAGCGTCGGAGAACGTCGACGCGGGTAGCCCGTCGTCTTCCCAGAATCGGCGCTTCACCCGCGCCCAGACCCGAGTGTTCGTGGAGTAGCTCATGCCCGCGATCGCCTCGTTCTGTGCTTCCGGCAGAGCCGGGGTGATCACGACGGACCGCAGAGCGGTGAACGGCGCGGCGCTGACCACCCTTCGAGCCCGAAACTCCTTTCCGTTGGCGCAGGTGACCAACGAATATGCAGCGCGCATATCGATGGCAGACACCGCGTGGCTGAGCCTCACGCTCGACCGGAACGGTTCGGTCATGGCGTCGATCAGAGCCGACGTGCCGCCGACGATGTTCTGGATGGCCGGCCTCGCCGGCGTCGGGGTCGACGAAGCGGCCTGCTCGACGGCCATGGCGCCGCCGCTCGTCAGGCGCAGCTCGTCGAGGAGCCGATGGTGCTCTTGCAGCAGGGTGAGCAGGGAGGTCTGTTCGGGGTCGATGCCGCCGAGCGAGAGCCGCGTCAGACGGATCGCGTCAGCGTCGAATCCGTCGGCGCCCATATGGTCAGCAACGGGAACGTCGAAGGACAGCGCAGCTTGCCCACGCCACTCGTCGAGCGTCGTGAAGACGTCGTGCCGGGTGAGAAACGATGGACCCTGCAGCGGGAGCGGGATGGAGCGAAAGGCTTCGGGGAACGGGTTCCATGCCGACCGGGGCCAGTCCTGTGGTCTGACGAACTCGCCGCCGACGCAGTACATCGCAGGGAGGAGTTGCACCGCTTCGTCCACCGTCTCCAGGCCGAAGCGGCAGATCAACCCGAGTGTGCGTCGGTATCCCTGGCCGATCTGACGTGCACCGACGTCGAAGGTGCCGCCGGGAAGCGCTGGGTCGCGAAGCGTCTTGACCCGACCGCCGAGGCGGTCGTTTGCCTCCAACAGCACGAACGACCGTCCCGCGTCGTGGAGCCCGAGCGCCGTGCGCACGCCGGCCAGCCCGCCGCCGATGATCACCACATCGAGGATCGGCCCGTCCATCGGCGCGGTCACCAGGTCACGATCCGCTGCGCTCGATGGCGACCGTCGATCCGCCGAGGTAGGACGACACGACCTGAGGATCGACGAGGACCTCGGCGGGCGTGCCGATGGCGATCAGACGTCCGGACTCCATCGCCACGAGGCGGTCGCTCAGCGAGCGGACGAGCGGGTTGTCGTGCTCGATGATCAGCTCGGTCGTACCGAGATGAGCCTTGATGGCCTTCAGCAGGTCCCCGAGAGCCTCGGTCTCACGTTGGGCCACGCCCGAGGAAGGTTCGTCGAGGAGGAGCAGAGTCGGTTCGAGCGCGATGAGACATGCCAGTTCGGTGATCCGACGCGTCCCTGTCGACAACTCGTGCACCGCTTTGCGCGCATAGGAACCGAGGCCGAGAAGGTCGACCAGCTGGTCTGCCTCTCGACGGATCTGCCGTTCCCGCTTCTGAAGACCGGCGAGCGAGCCGAACAGGCTGGAGGGCATTCGCCGTTCGAAGGCGAGGCGGACGGTGTCGGTCACCGTCATCGTCGGGAACAGGGGCGCATCCTGGAACGAACGGATGAGTCCGCGGCGGGCTCGGGTCTCGGCCGACGCAGTGGTGATGTCGTATCCGGCAAAGCGCACCGTGCCGGAATCGGCCTTGGTGAAGCCTCCGAGGATCTCGAACAGTGTCGTCTTGCCAGCCCCGTTGGGCCCGATCAGGCCCAGCGTTTCGCCGCGGCGCACGTCGAACGAGACGGAGTCGCAGGCGCGGACGCCGCCGAATCGTTTGCTGATCGCGTCGACGGAGAGGATCACGTCGGTCGTCGCGGAGTGGGTTCGCGCTACGTGCCCGGTCGCGTTTTGACCGAGCCCACCGAACGACTTGGCCGTGGTCGCGAACGAGGCGTCTGCCGTCAGTATGACCGGCGCTGTCGATGACACGCTCGGTTGCTGACGGGCGCCGTCTGGCGCTCCGATGTGCCGCCGACCGCTCCGAGAACGCCGTTCGAGAAGGCCGATCACGGCGCTGCGCAGTGGAGCGATGAGTCCGGCGATACCGGACGGGACATAGAGGAGCAGGACGAGCCAGCCGAGCGACGATGCGGCCAGTGCCAGTGAATCGAGGGGCAGGCGGGGGAGTCCGATGACGTAGAGGGCGCCGAGGAGTGGGCCGGCCACGATGCCGAGCCCGCCGAGCACGGCGGTGGCCGTGACGTTGATCGAATCGCTCACGGCGAAGCTCTGGACCGAGACCCGGCTGATGGAATGGGCATAGACCGCGCCGCCGACTCCGGCGATGAACCCGGCGACGGCGTATGCGCTCAGGAGCGTTCGGACAGCGGAGACCGAGAAGGCGCGCGCCTGGTCTTCGTTGTCGCGAAGCGCCCGCAGTCGTCGGCCGTACGCGCCGTTGGCAAGGTTTCGTACGGCGAGGAACGTGACGACGAGCGCGGCGAGGATGAGCCAGTAGTACCGGCGGTCGGTGCTCACATCGATGCCGAAGATCCGACGGGTCGAGCTGTCGAGACCGTCACCGATCACCCAGGACTGGCCGAGCAGCCATGACTGCGTCGCCACGGCGAAGCCGAGCGTGGTCACGGCCAGCATGAGCCCGCGCACGCGAAGCGCAGGGATGCCGAGGGCGGCCGACACCAGGGCGCCGACGATGCCGGCGGCGACGATCGATCCGACCATGTCGCCGGCCCCGGCCGCCACCCGCACTGCGACGACGGCGCCGATCGCGGCGATCGCGAACTGCCCGAGGCTCAGCTGCCCGGCCAGTCCGATGAGGAAGTAGAGCGAGAGACCGATGAGTGCCATCCTCAGGAGCAGACCGCCTTCGCGAGCGGCCTGGTTCGAGGCGAACAGTCCGAACGCCACGGCCCCGGCGAACCCGACGACGGCGACCATACGTCCGAGATTCTTGATGAGTGGATGGCGGAGCTGATCGGCGGTGAGC
>JANPFX010000257.1:0-48097 GCA_031423635.1 Acidimicrobiia bacterium
TTGTAGACGCCGTTCAGGCAGTTGAGGATCGACGTCTTGCCTGCTCCGTTCGGGCCGATCAAACCGAAGAGCTCCCCGGGACGGACATCGAAGCTGACGTCCGTGAGGGCGTCAACGCCACCGAAGCGGAGCGACACACCCGACACGGCGAGCAGGGACTTCTCCGCCGCGGTGGCGCTCGTCGGGGAGGAGGGCAACAGCGTGGCCTCGTTTCCCATCATGAACTCCATCGCTTCTTGCGCCGGTAGCTCTTGACCTCTCGGAAGGACTTTCGTCCCACCTCGGCGCGGCCGAGGTAGAACTCGCGAATGTCGGCATCATCGAGCAGTTCGGCGGCCGAGCCCTCCTTCACGACCTTGCCGGTCTCGAGGACGTATCCGTGATGGGCGATCGACAACGCCATGCTGGCGTTCTGCTCGACGAGCAGAACAGCGGTGCCGGCCCGGTTGATCTCGACGATGATGTCCCGTAGCTGCTGCACGAAGAGCGGTGCCAGACCCAGCGTCGGCTCGTCGAGAAGGAGCAGCCGCGGACTCGTCATGAGCGCCTGGCCGATGGCCAGCATCTGCTGCTCCCCACCGGAGAGGTAGCCGGCGACCGAGCCGCGCCGCTGGGCCAGAACCGGGAAGAGCTCCATCACCTGGTGATAGGAGTCCCGGAGACCGACACGATCTCGCCGCACAAGGCTTCCGGCCCGGAGGTTTTCGTCGACCGTGAGTTCGGCGAAGATCCTCCGCCCCTCCATGACCTGCGCGACCCCGCCACGGACGATGGCGGCAGCGTTCCGGTGCTGGATCTCCTCGCCGTCGAGTTCGATCGCTCCCTTGGTGATGCGGCCACGATGGACCGGGAGCAGTCCGGTGATGGCGCGGATCAGCGTGGTCTTTCCGGCCCCGTTGGCGCCGAGCAGCGCCACGATCTCGCCACCGGAGACTTCGAGGCTGACGCCTCGCAACACCAAGATGACGTCGCTGTAGACGACCTCGAGATTGTGCACTGAGAGCACGGCGGACCGCGTGCCCGATTCGTTCACCACAACCTTCTCGACGAGTTCCACCTCACACCCTCCGTTGCTGGACACGAGCAAGCGTGGCGATCGGTGCGACGCGGTCCTAGGGCCGATCGTCGGAGTGGGCGACACACACGGCCCGTCAGGAGAGGGACCTTCGGCTCTGGGTCCACGGCCTCCTTCGCCGTAGTTTCATCTTCGTCAGGGCCCGACGAAAGGTGGTCGCTGCGATGGACCGGATGACCCTCCTTGATGCCGCGTTCCTAGATGTCGAGGACGGTGTCACCCACATGCACATCGGGTCCCTAGCCCGCTTCGAGGGCCCCGCTCCCCGATTCCCCGCGCTCGTGGAGCTGATGGATCGCAAGCTTCCGCTTCTCCCCCGCTATCGCCAGCGGGTGCGTTTCGTCCCCGGGGGTGTCGGTCGCCCGGTCTGGGTCGACGATCCCCATTTCAACCTGCGCTACCACGTGCGCCACACTGCGCTCCCGCCACCGGGGCTCGACGACGACGTCCGCAATCTCATGGGACGACTGATGTCCCAACCACTCGACCGCGAACGACCCCTGTGGGAAGCATGGATGGTCGAAGGCTTCGACGACGGTTCGTGGGCGATCATCAGCAAGGTCCACCACTGCATGGTCGACGGCATCTCCGGAACCGACCTCATGGCGGTCATGCTCGATGACGAACCCGATGCCGAGCTCCCGCCCCGCCACGCCTGGGAACCGGAACCGGAGCCGAGCACCGCAACGGTGTTGCGCGAAGCCTTCGTCGAGCTCGCTGGGACGCCGGCCCAGCAGGTGCAGGCCGCCGCTTCGCTCCTGCGCGATCCTCGCAAGCTGGTCGACATGGCGAAGAACACCGTCGCCGGGATCTCGTCCTACGGACGGCACACGACGTCGACGACGCCGCTCTCCATCGAAGGCGGCATCGGACCGCACCGCTCCTGGGACCAGACGTCGGTGGAGCTCGACGACATCAAGAAGATCCGGGAATCGCTCGGGGGCACCGTCAATGACGTGCTCCTCGCACTCGCAACGGCGGGTTTCCGCGAGCTGCTTCTCGCCCGCGGCGATGTGATCGAAGATGCACGGCTGCACACACTGGTTCCGGTCTCGGTGCGCGCCTCGGACGATCATTCCCCGAACAATCAGGTCACTGCCATCATCGCGGATCTTCCGGTTCACCTCGCCGACAGCAGGGCCCGCCTCGATGCCATCAAATCGCAGATGTCCGAGGTCAAGTCGTCGCACCAGGCCGAAGCCGGGGCCCATCTGCTTTCGACCCTGAGCGGGCTCGCGCCGCCCGTCCTCGTGTCGGCGGCGCTACGCGGCGGGACCGCACTCCTCCGACAGCTCCCGCAGTACCGCGTCAACACGGTGACGACCAATGTGCCGGGGCCGCGCCGACCGCTCTACGCCCTCGGCCGTGAGCTGCTCGAGTACGTCCCGTTCGTGCCGTTGTCGCAAGGCGTCAGGGTCGGTGTTGCCATGCTTTCCTACAACGGACGGGTCGCCTTCGGGATAACCGGTGACTGGGACAGCGTCCCCGATCTCGAGAAGATGATCACCGGTATCGACGCAGAAGCACGCAAGTTGCTGCGCCTCAGCTCGACGAAATCACGAACCCGGAGCTCGGCGAAGTGAGCGGCAGAGGTCAGCCGCTCGCGCAGAAGCGCGCGCGGATCGTCAGCCGGGGCTGTTGGATTTGAAGACCGATGCGAGGTCCGCGTCGTCGGTCGCGAGAAGCACTTCGACCCAGCGATGGAACCGCTGACCGCCGCCTTCATTGCGCCCGAAGAGCACGTGGTCCTTCGCCCCGGTCTTCAGCGCGGCCTGGAGGCGCAGCCCAGTTGCATAGTCCTCGTCCTGCACCACGTGGTGGAGGAACGCAATCGACTCGCGGATCGCTTCGGCCTGCCCTGGCACATCGGGCTGCGTGTGCAGAAACGTCTGCACCGTGTAGGAGCTTGCGGGGTCGGCGCCCGGGAAGAGCTGGGACACCATCAGCATCCGGCCACCAGCGTCGAACCCGGCGATCGAGATGTGCGGGAAGATCGTCCAGACACCGAGGTTGAGGCGCTCGGTCGGCCACTGATCGATCGGCAGTTCAGCGAGCTCCGGGCGGTCGGCCTGCGCCATTTGCGCATTCCGCACGGGCGAGCTCACTCGCTGATGCGGACCCCACGCGTCGTAGACCGCCTTGTTCGAGATCGTGGAACCGAACGTGTCCTTATGGAGAATGGGCAGGTGGTAGAAGTCGAGGTAGCCGTCGTAGGCCACCTTCCAGTTCGGGCCGGCAATCGTCTGGCGACCGACGACGCGACATTTGTCGAGGGCCAGCGTTTCGAGGAGTTCGTCGTAGCCGCACAGAAACGTGTCGATGTCGATCGGTGCGGTGTTCTTCGGATCGACGCTGACGAAGATCAGACCGGCCCGCTCGCTTGCGGCAAGTGGAGCGAGCCCGTGGCACGAGGTGTCGAGTTCGCCGAACATCTCGCGGTCGAGAATGCCCACGAGTTCACCCTTCTGGTCGTAGCTCCATGCGTGATACGGACAGGTGAACCGACGGGCCGAGCCCGTTCCCTCCGGCATGATCACGGCACCACGATGGCTGCACGAGTTCACGAACGCGCGCACGGCACCGTCAGCGCCCCGCGATATCAGCACGGGAACACCGGCGACATCCATCGCCTTGTAGTCGCCCGGATTGGGCATCTCGGCGGTGAACGCGAGGGTCAGCGGAACGCGCCGGAACACGCGTGCCATCTCCGCGGCCCACCGGTCTTCGTCGAAGTAGTTCTTCGCAGGGACGCTGACGACCCCGGCGACGAGTTGGTCCTCTCCCTTGCGGGAGAGTTCACGGTTGCGCTCCGCCATGGCAACCAGTTGTGCTCGAGTCATGAAGAACCTCCTGCTGCTTGTTCCGCGATCCACGCGGCGGTCGCCTTGCCCATCTTTGTACCGTCGTAGCCGATGCGCTGGGTTGGTTCGATTTCGAGGATCACACGACGCGGTGAGTCGAGGAACTTGGCGAAGTAGTTCTTCGCGGTCTCGTCATCCGGGCGAATCGCCGCGGCCAGCTCGTTGTAGTACCACTCCTTGAGCGGTGTGCTCTCGTCGCTTGGACCATGCACCGTGCAGGTGCCTTTGTAGGTGACGGTCTTGTTTCGACGGACGGACGAACCCGTGGAGGTGACCGCGATGGAAACCCGCGGGTCGCGACGCACGGCCGCGATGCGAGCCCGCTGGTTCGAAGCGGTCAGCCAGAACTTCCCGTCGCGGAAGACGTAGGACATGATGACGCCGACGGGCCAACCCTCCTTGTTCGACCAGATGAACGTGCACTCGTTCTGAGCGAGCAGGAGTTCTTGCTCGTCGGCGTCGTCGAGACCGTAGACGGTGACGTCTTCGTAGTTCTCGGGATGTGCGGCCATGGCGGGTTCCTCGGCGATCGGGTGGGAGATGGATTCAGGCGAGTTGTTCGTTGGGCAGGAATTGACCGGTACTGGCGGTGATGCCGCCGTCGACCGGGATCGCTGTTCCGGTCACGAAGCTGGCTTCGTCAGAGGCCAGAAAGCTGATGACGGAGGCGATCTCGTCGGCGCGACCCCACCGTTGCAGGGCGATACGTCGGCGGAGACCTTCGTAGATCTCGGGAGCCGACTTGATCCGCGTGGTCATGCCCGTCTCCGTCGGACCCGGACAGACCGCGTTGATGCGGATGCCTCGCGGTCCAAGGTCGAGCGCAGCGCCGCGGACCAGGTTGATGACCGCCGCCTTCGACGTGTTGTACGGCCACATGTTGGGGTCGCCGGCCAGACCGGAAGTGGACGCGGTGACGACGATCGATCCACCGGTCGTGAAGTGTGGAACCCCGGCGCGGATTCCGAGCACCACGGCTTTGACGTTCACCGCGAGGACGCGATCGAGCTCGTCCATCGGCATGGAGAGAAGATCGCCGGACATCGGGATGCCGGCGTTCAGTACGAGCGCATCGAGCCGACCGAACTGCTCAACCGCCAAGCTCGCCGCGTGCTCGTTCGCAGATACGTCCGTGACGTCGCCGGCGAGCACCGAGATCCGCGCCGCATCCGGGTGACCGGAAACCCAGTCGAACGATGCGGCGGAACGGTCCACGCCGACGGCACTACCGCCTTCGGCCACAACTCGCTCGACGGTGGCGCGCCCGATCCCGGAACCGGCTCCCGTGACGAGCACCACGCGCCCTTCGTGTCGACGGCGGGCACGTTCCATGACGCGAACCTACCCAAGAACTAACCAGCTGATCAATTCTGCGCCGGTCAGCGTCGGCGACGGATGGGATCCGTGCCGTCCCAGCCGCCCGCCGCCTCACGGACCATGGCGTAGAAGCCCCGCAACGCCGGTGTTCCTTCGTAGAGCTCGACCATATGGCCGAGCGTGCCCACAGCATCGTGGAACGCAAATGCAACACCGGAAGGTGTCCGGGCCCACAACGCTTCCGACCATCCCAGTTCCGCCAGGGCCGACTGTGCTGTCGCCAGATCCTCGACGAAGTAGGCGAGGTGGTGGAGTCCCGTACCACCGGGGCCGACGACATCGGCAACCGGTGACGGTCCGACGGTGTGGTCCTTCACCAGTTCGACCATCACCGCTCCCCACTGGCCGTAGGCCGACGAATGGTCGAACGAACCGGGAGCACCCCGGTACCGAACGTCGTCGACGGCAATGTGCTCGCTCATGAAGAACGGTCCGGCCCCGAATTGATCCGCCCACTGCAGCGCGGCGGCGTCGAGGTCGGTCACCGCATAGGCGATCTGCACCGGGGGTCCGAGCACTGAATCCAAGGCACTCACTCCGGGAGGGAATCGGCGTTGCCGCCGCAGACGATTACACCAACCGTCGACCCCGGCGGGGGCGACCAAGCACCACTCATCAGCGCGGCCAGCGATGAAGCGCCACCCGGCTCGGCCACCAGCCGAAGATCGCGCCACAGCCAGCGTTGCGCATCTGCAATCGCCTCGTCGGTGACGAGCGTGCAGCCGTCAACCCGCGTTGCGAGCACGCTCCACGCCAGTTCGCCAAGTGATGGCGCACCGAGGCTCGTCCGGGCGACCCCCTCGGCCTTCGTTGGCACCGGGCGACCGGCACGTTGCGCTTCGAAGAGCGACGGACAGCCCTCCGGTTCTACGGGGACGAGGGTGCTGCGGCCATCGAGCGCAAGCGCAACGCCGGCCGCGAAACCCCCACCGCCGACGGCCGTGAGCCAGTGGGTGACCTCCGGCGCATCGGCGAGCAGTTCGAACCCGAGTGTCCCCTGCCCGGCGATCGTCGGTTCCTGGTCGTAGGGATGCACCATCGGCCAGCCCCGTTCCTCGACCAACGCAAAGGCAACCGCGAACGCCTCCGCCGGCACGTCACCGTGGAGGATCACCTCAGCCCCGGTCCGACGCATCGCATCAACCTTCGTGGTCGCCGCCGAGGTGGGCACCACGATCGTGGCGCGCCGCCCGAGACGAGCTGCCGCCCAGGCGACCGCCAGGCCATGGTTGCCGCCGGAACACGCGACGACCTCCGGTGCGCCGGACAGGAGGAGGGAGTTCACCGCGCCGCGAGGCTTGAAGGAGCCGGCAACCTGCAGTGACTCCAACTTGAGCACGACGGAGCGCTCGCCATCGGGCGTCGGCAGTTTCACCCCGACGACGGGCGTGCGTCGGACATGCCCGTGAATTCGAGCGGCCGCATCCCGAACCGCGTCGAGGTTGAGCAAGGTCATGGTGTGGAGAGTAGACCCCGCCCTGTCCGCCCCGTCCGCCCGCTCGGCCTCAGCAGGCCTTCACCAGCAGTTTGCCGATGTTGCCGCCATTGAACATGAACTGCAATGCCTCCGGATACCGCTCGATCCCTTCGAGGATCTCCTCCGCCAAGGCGATGGACCCATCGGCCATCCAGCCGGCCAGTTCGGCGCTCGCCTCGGCGATGCTCTCCGGGAAGTGGAAGTAGGCGAAGCCCTCCATGCATGCCTGTCGTTCGGCCAGACGGAGATACAACGCGGGGCCGATGACGTTGTCCATGTCGTCGTATTGGGAGACGGCACCACAGATCACCACACGCGCTCGCAACGCCAAGTTGTCGAGGGCCGCGTCGAGAATCGGTCCGCCGACGTTGTCGTAGAAGATGTCGATGCCGTCAGGCGCCAGCGTTCGAAGACGAGCGTTGACGTCTTCGTTCTTGTAGTCGATCGCCGCATCGAAACCGAGGGTATCGGTGAGGTAGGCCGTCTTTCTCGCACCGCCGGCAATGCCGATCACCCGAGCACCGTCTCGTTTGGCGATCTGGCCGACGATCGAGCCGACCGCACCGGCGGCGGCTGACACCACGAACACGTCTCCGGGCTTCGGCCTGGCGACGCGCCGCACACCGATCCATGCAGTGACACCGGTCGATGCGCCCAGGATGCCGAGGTGCGCACTGAGCGGTCCGAGCGTTCCGTCGACCTTCTCGATCACCTTCGGAGTCACGGTCGCGATCGTCTGTGCGCCGAGTCCGCCTCGCACGGCGGCTCCGACACTCCATCCATCCGCCTTCGACTCGATCACGCGCCCGACCCCGCCGGCCCGGATGACCTGACCGATCCCGACCTGTTGATGGAAGCCCTCACCGCGCAGCATCGTGCGCGTTCCGGCGTCGACGGAGATGAATTCGACCGCAACGCGGACTTGACCTGCGTCGAGTTCGCCGAGTTCGACGACCTCGACGGAGAAACAGTCCGGCGTCGCTTCCCCGACGGGTCGCTGGACCAGGACGACTCGGGTGTTGGTCGTTTTCATCAGTACGGCATGGTGCCGCCGTCGACCGGGAAGAGGCACCCGGTCATGTTGCGGGCGGCGTCGGAGGCCAGCAACACCGCGACGGCCGCTACTTCCTCGACCCGGTTCGGGCGCTTGATCGCCGATTCGGCGGCGAACATGCCGATCAATTCGTCGTAGCCGGCGAGGCCCATCGCCACTGCCGAGTCGGGGCCGGTGGAGCGGACGATGTCGGTCTCGATGATCCCCGGGAGGATGGCGTTCACCGTGATGCCAAGCGTGCCCACTTCTTGCGCCGCCGACTTCACCAAACCGTTCACCGCGTGCTTCGTGGCGACGTACCCAGGGATGCCCGGCTTGCCGAGCTTCCCTTCGACCGACGAGGTGACGATGATTCGCCCGCTCTGGCGCGGGATCATGTGTTGCAGCGCTCGACGCATCCCCCAGAACACATGATTGAGATTCCAGTCGACCTCGAGCGTCCACTCCTCGTCGGTCATCTGGGCGACCGGCGCGGTCATGGCCACGCCACCCGAGTTGAGGCAGCAGATGTCGAGATGCCCGTAGTGCGCGATGGTGAAGTCGATCAGGCCTTCGACGGTTGACTGCTTCGACGCGTCACCGGCGAAGAACGCGACCCGGTCGCCGGCGTTCATCTCGGCGACGGCCACTGCTCCTTTCGCGGCATCGCGGCCGTTGACGATGACACGCGCCCCTTCGGCGAGGAACGCCTCGGCCATGGCCCGTCCGATGCTGCGGGTGCCACCGGTGATGCAGGCGACCTTGCCGTCAAGTGTTCCCATGTTCGTAGTCCTTTTCGAAGATTTGCAGGTGCTGCCGAAGGTTGCTGGTGCTGCCGGGCTCGGGAAGGCGCCGCTCAGTAGGGCGACGTGCCGCCGTCGATCGAGATCAACGAGCCGGTGATGCCGGCACCCGCGGGCGAGGCGAGCAGCACTGCCACGTTCGCGACGTCTTCGACTTCGTTGAGGCGCTTGATCGCCGACTCGGCGGCGAACAGGTCGAGGAGACCCTGATAGGTCATGCCCATGGCCTCGGCCGCTCCCGGACCGTCGGCCTTCATCACGTCGGTCTCGATGGCCCCGGGACAGAGTGAGTTCACCGTGATGCCGAGCGTGCCGACCTCTTTCGCCGCCGTCTTCACCAGGCCGTTGATGGCGTGCTTCGCCGCAACGTAGTGCGAGATGGCCGGTTTGCCGATCTTGCCCTCGACCGACGAGATCGCCATGATCCGGCCAGAGCCCTGCGGGGTCATCACGTTGATCGCGGCCCGCATGGTCCAGAAGGTGTGCCAGAAGCACCACGTCATCGCGAAGCTCATGGCCTCATCGGTCATCGACGCGACCGGCGCCGCATCGGGAGCCCCACCGGCGTTCGCCACGAGAATGTCTAGGCGCCCGTAGCGCTCCACCGTCTCGGCGATCAGCGCCTCGCAGACCTCTCGACTGGTCACGTCTCCGGCCGAGAAGTGCACGGCGTCGCCGGCATTCATCTCGGCGAGGGCTTGCGCGCCCTTCTCCGCCGAGCGGCCGTTGATGACGACCTTGGCCCCTTCGCGTACGAACGCTTCCGCGATTGCACGACCGATGCCACGAGTGCCACCGGTGACGCACGCAACCTGCCCATCGAGAAGACCCATCGGTAGCACTCCTAGCTCTTGGCCGTCGACGCAGCGGGACCGAAACGGCGATTGAGCGGCATACTAACTCAGCAGTTAGTTTTCAACCATGGACGCACAGATCGCCGGTCTTCTCTCCCTGGACGGCAAGGTTGCACTGGTCACCGGCGCAGCGACTGGGATCGGCGAAGGGATCGCCCGAACGCTGGCGTTGGCGGGCGCTCACGTCTGGATCGCTGACATCGACGACGTCGGCGCCAGACGGGTGCAGGCCTCCATCGGGGGCACGGCGGTGCATCTCGATGTGACCGACCCCGAACAGTGCAACGCACTGATGGCCACCTTGAAAGAGCACGGCGGCCTCGACGTACTCGTCAACAACGCCGGCAGCTATCACGAGGCCGGATCGATCCTCGATCAATCGCACGAGTCGTGGCATCGCAGCATCGACGTGAATCTCGTGAGTCTCTTCAACTGCTCCAAGCCCGCCGCCGCTCTGATGGTCGAGCAGGGGCGCGGGGGGTCGATCGTCAACATCGCCTCGGTCGACGGATCGATGCCCTGCCTCGGCACCGGCTACGACACCGCGAAGGCGGGCGCCATCCACTTCTCCAGGTCGCTCGCCGTCGACCTTGCCCCACACGGCATCCGGGTGAACGCGGTGTCGCCGGGTGTGGTGCCGGTGCCTACGCTCACGAAGATCCGTACCGGTGAGCTCCCGCCGCTGTGGCCGGTCAACCCCTCCACCAGCGGCCTGATGGGGCCCCTCATGAAACAGCGATCCGCAAACGTCCCGCTGGGTCGACCCGGAACCCCCACCGACATCGCCCGTGCCGTGCTCTTTCTCGCGTCCGAGGCGGCAAGTTACGTTACTGGCCAGAATCTGAACGTCGACGGAGGATGGACACTCGTATGAAGACCAACGACAGCAGCGATCAAGCAGAGTCGACTGAGGGTGGACATTGATATGAGCACGTATGACCTTGCCGCCGACCGTCAGGCGATCATCGACCTGACGATCGACTACTGCTGGACCATCGACTCGAAGGAGTTCGAGAACCTCCGACGCATCTTCCTGCCCGAGGCCACCGCGCTGCTGGGCGACGAGCGCAATGGCATCGAGTCGATCATTGAACGAATCCGAGGGGCGCTCGGGCCCCTCGATGCCAGTCAGCACATCATCTCGAACCACCAGATCAACGTCACCGGTGACGACGCGACGGGTCGCTGCTACCTTCACGCCCAACACGTGCGGCGCGCCGCGGAGGGCGGACCGAACTACATCGTGGCCGGCCGCTACCTCGACCGCTACGTCCGGACACCCGACGGCTGGAGGATCGTCCGACGAGAGATCGCCGTCGACTGGACAGACGGCAACGTCCGAGTCGCACGCCCGTAACAGTCCCGGTATGCAGACCCGTCAGCCGGCGTGGCGGGTCGGGACGCGGGGTGCGGGAATCGATCGCACCGCCCCAGCGCCGAACAGCCGCCCGTTGATCGCGGCCCTCACGGCATCAACCGCTTGACGGTGACGCTCATTGTCGTCCGAGGCCCCGTCGGTGAGCCCGACGACAATGATTCGGATGAAGGCCCGGAGGGGATTGCGCTGCGACGGGTCGATCTCACCGGCAGCGATGCCCTCGTCGACGAGCGTGTCGAAGAACGTGTAGCCCTGCGCGGTCGGCCGCCCCAGCCCAGTGCGAAGGTCATCGTGACGGGCCATGTCGACACGCGCCGCACCAATGAACCGGGCCAACCAAGGCTCATCCCGGTTGAGGGCGTGGGCTGCTTCGAGGACCGCCTCGAGGCGTGGGATGAAACCCTCGACATCGGCGAGCGCTACGGCGAATCGCTCGTAGATTGCCGACTGCACATGCTCGTAGGCCGCCCGGTACATGAGGATCTTCGAATCGAAGTAGTGATACAGCGCGCCGGTGGTGATGCCGGCTTTGGCGGCGATGAACTTGTTGGTCGTTGCCTCGTAGCCGAGCTCCGCGTACGCCTGGATCGCGATCTCGACGATTCGCTCACGAGTCTCCACGGAGCTCGATGACGGCGGACGGCCGAGCCGACTTGGCTTTTTGGGCACGGCGCCAAGCGTACGGGGACATCCCGGCCGGGGGAAGTAACCAGCCGATCAATTCGGCGTTTCTCGCTCCTCTGTGGTCGAATCGTTGCAGTGCGTCTACGAGCACCCGGACTGCCGAGCACCAACGAAAGCGATGTCGACCGTGAGTCAACCAACCCTCGAAGAGTTCACCACGCAGGCGAAGGCGTGGCTCGAAGCCAACGGAACCCCGAAGAAGGCGACATCGGGTCAAGAAACACCATGGGGAACCGGCGAGTTCAGCGTGGCCATATTTCACGCGCTGTCCTTCGAGGAGGAAAAGGCACTCCTCGATTCGATGACCGACTGGCAGAAGAAGAAGGCGGAGAAGGGGTACCACGCCATCACATCGCCGCCCGAGTTCGGTGGTCTGGGGCTTTCCAAGGAATACGCCCGGGCGTTCTCCAAGCTGGAGTCGCAGTATGAGACGCCGACCCGCCACGAGACGTTCGGCGTGACCGTAGGTCTGATCGCTCCGACCATCGCGAAGTTCGGGACACCGGAACAGAAGGAGCGCTGGGTCGGGGAGTTCCTTGCCACCAAGTCGCTGTGCTGCCAGCTGTTCTCCGAACCAGGGGCCGGATCGGACCTTGCCTCGCTCGGGTGTCGCGCGGTGCGCGACGGCGACGAGTGGATCGTCAATGGCCAGAAGGTGTGGAGCAGCGGGGCGCAATTTTCCAAGTGGGGCGAGCTGATCGCCAGGTCCGATGTCGACGTCGCCAAGCACAAGGGCATGACAGCGTTCATCATCCCGATGGATCTCCCCGGTATCGAGATCCGGCCGATCAAACAGATGAGCGGTGGTTCATCGTTCAACGAGGTGTTCTTCAACGACGTCCGGGTACCCGATTCGCTGCGGCTCGGCAATGTCGGTGACGGCTGGAACGTTGCCCTCACCACCCTCGGATTCGAACGCGACCATTCCGGCAGCGACGGCGGCTCGGCCCGACCCGGCGGCACCTGGTCCAAGCTCGTGGGCACGGCGAAGGCCCTCGGTCGGGACAAGGAGCCGGCGGTGCGCGAGGCCCTCGTAAAGGCATACGTGAACATGCGGATCGAAGGTTTCGTGAATCGGCGTGCTGCCGACATGCGAGCGGCTGGCGCACCTCCAGGACCAGAGGGCTCGCTCGGAAAGCTCGTCTGGACCGAGGGCATGACCGCGATGTCTGTCGCCATCACCACGGTGCTCGGCCCTCAACTGGTCGCCGATACCGGTGAATGGGGGACCTACGCCTGGGGCGAGCACGTGCTCGGCGCGCCGGGATACCGCATTGCCGGCGGGTCCGACGAGGTGCAGCGAAACATCATCGGCGAACGCGTCCTCGGTCTTCCAGCGGAACCGCGGGTCGACAAGAACACGTCCTGGAAAGACACCCCCCGCTGAATACTTGACGGTATGTACTGGGTCAGCTCAGCACGTTGGGTCGGGATTCGTGCGTTGGGTCGGGATTCGTGCAGTTTTGCCGTTCCGGCCGACCCAACGAAACCGGCCGACCCAACGACTCCAGCCGACCCAGCCCGGATGGCCGTATTGCGGTCCTGGCGGGTCGGTGCTGAACTAACCGTCCGATTACTTTTGTCGCCCCGCCGGGCGAGCCAACGCACCATCAATTTGAGGAGAACGACATGGACCTGGGACTCACTGGTAAGCGCGCGCTGGTCACCGGAGCAACCAAGGGGCTCGGGCGGGCTATCGCCGAAACCCTGCTTGCCGAAGGTGCCTCCGTGGCGATCTGCGCACGCACGGCCGCCGACGTCGAGACCGCCGTCGCCGAAATGTCGGCCAAGGGCAAAGGCAAGGTCGTCGGCAGTGCCGTCGACGCCGCGGATGGCGATGCCCTCAAGGCGTGGATCACGTCATCGGCTGAAGCCCTCGGCGGGATCGACATCTTCGTGCACAACACCTCCGGCAAGCCGGCTCGAAAGCTCGAAGGTTGGAAGAACAACTTCGAGATCGATCTCATGGCGCTTCTGCACAGCGTTGAAGCGGCAACGCCGTTCCTCGCCGATGGAGGCGGTTCACTGATCAGCATCGGCACCACGGCCGTTGCCGAACACTTCGCCAGCGGGAGCGGGAGCTACAGCGCCTTCAAGGCGGCGGTGACCAACTGGACGCTCGGTCAGGGCCAGGTGCTCGGAGCAAAGGGGATCCGCTGCAACGTGGTGTCGCCCGGGCCGATCTTCATCGAGGGCGGCGATTGGGACAAGATCAAGCAGGGCATGGCCCCGTTCTTCGAGGCGACCGAGAAGGGGCATCCCGGAGGCAAGATGGGCGTGGCCCAGGACGTCGCCGACGCCGTTGCCTTTCTCGCGAGTGACCGCGCCAAGCACATCAACGGCGTGAACCTCACCGTCGACGGTGGCTTTCTCAAGCGCGTCAATTACTGAGACGCACATGGCCGAGCGAATCAACGCCTGCCTCGTTGCCGGAGGGAAGTACCACGACATCGACTTCGCGCGGCTTGAGGTGCTCAAACTTCTTGGCGAGCACGACCATGTGCGGGTCACCGTCCTCCCGGACTATGAGAACACCGATGCAATCAGCGCATCCTCTGTCCTTGTCAGCTACACGTGCGACGTTCGACCGAGCGAGCCAGCGCAGCGGGCGATTCGCTCCTGGGTCGAGGGTGGCGGACGATGGTTCGCGCTCCATGGCACCAACTCTGCCCTCGATCTCACAGGACCGAACGGGGTCGAAGCACCGCGTTGCTTTCCGCTGTGGGCCGACACCCTGGGCAGCCAGTTCATCGCCCACCCGCCGATTCAGCCGTATCAGGTGGACGTGAGCTCACCCGACAGTTGGCTTGTCGCCGGGATCACCTCGTTCGAAACGAACGACGAGCTCTACCTCAGCGAGCACTCCGACCTGGCATCGCTGCAACCGCTGCTCCACACGATCTGGACGGGTGAGGCAACCGGCTTCGCCGAGGCCGACTGGAGTGCCGACACGCGGGGTAACGACCGACACCTGGTGATGTACCTCCGCGAGCTCGGCGCCGGTGCCGTGCTCTACAACACCCTCGGCCATTGCCGCGGTCACTACGACATGGTCCCTCGAATGGCGTACTACCCGCGTATCGAGCGCGGTTCATGGGACGAACCGCAGTACTACGAACTCCTCCGGCGCGGTATTCGCTGGAGCCTTGGCGCTACCGCCTAATCCCCACGCTTTCAAAGGACCCAGATGGAACTCTCCAAGGACACCCTGCGCGATCTTCATCGGCGCATGGTCCGCATCCGCCTCTTCGAAGAGGCCGCCGGTCGTCTCGCCGAAGCCGGCAAGCTTCCCGGCTTCCTGCACCTCTACGTCGGCGAAGAGGCCGTCGCTGCGGGAGTGTGCGCGAACCTCACCGACGCCGACTCGATCACGTCGACACATCGCGGTCACGGGCACCTCGTGGCGAAGGGTGGGCTGTTCCGTCCGATGATGGCTGAGCTCATGGCCAAGGCCACGGGCTACTGCAACGGGAAGGGCGGCTCGATGCACATCAGCTCGCTCGAGCTCGGCATGCTCGGCGCCAACGGCATCGTCGGGGCCGGCTCGCCTATTGCCGTCGGCGCGGCGTTCACGCACAAGTACCGCGACGACGGCAATGTCGCCGTGGCGTTCTTCGGCGACGGAGCGACCAACATCGGGGCCTTTCATGAGGCCGCGAACATGGCATGCGCGTTGCGACTGCCGATCGTGTTCGCCTGCGAGAACAACGAATACGGCGAGTTCACCCCACGGGACAAGACGATGGCGATCACCGACATCGTGGATCGCGCCCAGGGCTACGGGATGCCCGGCGTCATCGTCGACGGCATGGATTCTGTCGCCGTCTATGAAGCGGCGGCGGAAGCAATCGCCCGCGCTCGTCAGGGCAAGGGGCCAACGCTGCTCGAGGCCAAGACGTATCGCTATTACAACCACCACGGCGTCCAGAACCTGGGCCTCAAGTACCGCCCCGACTCCGAAGTGGAGATCTGGAAGCAGCGCGATCCGATCTTCACCCTCGAGGCGCGCCTCGCATCACTCAACATCATGTCGGCCGAAGACGCTGCCGAAGAATGGGCCACCCAGCGCGCCGATATCGCCGACGCCATCGAGTTCGCCGAAGCCAGCCCGCTGCCGAACAGCGATCAGCTCTTGGAAGACGTCTATACGAAGATGGCGGTGGCGTGATGAGTGAAGTCCGCTTCAACGGTCCGGCAGGCAACAAGCAGAGCGGTGGCGTGATGCTCAGCTCACCAACAACGGTCCGGCAATCAGCAAGCAGAGCGGTGGCGTGAACATGAGTGAAGTCAGGAATCTCCCGTACGTCATGGCCTTCAACGAGGCCGTTCGTCTTTGTATGCGCGAAGACGAATCGATCTTCTGTGCCGGGGAGGACATCGGTGCCTTCGGCGGCGTGTTCGGAACCTACGGCGGCCTGCAGAAGGAATTCGGGGAGAGGCGCGTCGTCGACACGCCTATCAGCGAGCAAGCAATCATCGGCCTCGGAGTCGGGTCGTCCGTCACCGGACTCCGTCCGATCGTCGACTTGATGTTCATGGACTTCGTCTGTGTCGCGCTCGACCAGATCGTGAACCAGGCGGCCAAGCTGAAGTACATGTTCGGCGGGAAGGCGACACTGCCGCTGACCATCACCATGGCCGGAGGGGCTGGGCTTTCCGCTGCTGCCCAGCACAGCCAGAGCCTCGAGGCCCTGCTGTGCCACATCCCCGGTCTGAAGGTCGTGTACCCGTCGAACCCGTATGACATGAAGGGCCTCATGGTCTCGTGCATCCGCGAGAACAACCCGACGGTCATGGTCAAGCACAAGCGACTGCTGGGCATGACCGGTCCGGTGCCCGAAGAGCTCTACGCCATTCCGCTCGGCGTGGCCGACGTGAAGCGAACTGGCAAGGACGTGACGGTGGTGTCCTTCGGCCGCATGCTGAACGAGAGCCTCGCCGCGGCGGAGACCCTTGCCGCGGAAGGAATCGACTGCGAAGTGATCGACCCGCGAACCCTGCAGCCGTTCGATACGGCGACGGTGGTGGAATCGACCCGCAAGACGCATCGCGTGATCGTCGTCCACGAAGCGGTGCGCTTCGGAGGAATTGGTGCGGAAATCGCCGCGCAGATCCAAGAGGAGGCATTCGACTATCTCGACGCCCCCGTCGCCCGCATCGGCGCACCGTTCTCCCCGGTGCCATTCTCGCCGGCGCTCGAGTCGCACTACGTGCCGGACGCGAAGAGCATTGCCGCAGGCATCCGTTCGATCTTCGGCCGCCCCGCGCCAGGAAGCTGACCGCCGCTCGTGTCCGGGAGGTCCGGCACCGTCGGCATCATCGCCAATCCAGCAGCGGGCAAGGATGTCCGCCGCTTGGTGACGCATGCGTCGCCAACATCCGACGCGGCGAAGATCGGTGTCGTTCGTCGAGCCGTTCTCGGTGCGATCGGCGGCGGCGCAACTCGCGTCGTCGTCGCGCCCGATCGCCATCGTCTCAGTGAGCGCGCCGTTGCCGATCTTCACCACAGCGAGACCGGCGGCGTCACGATCGACGTGCTCGACGAGCCGGTCTACGGCATCCGCAGCGACACCACCACCCTGGCCAAACGATTCGCGAAGGAAGCCCTCGATTCGCTGATCGTGCTGGGCGGTGACGGCACGAATCGCGACGTCGCCAAGGGCTGGCTCGACGCCCCATTGGTGTCGATCTCCACGGGTACCAACAATGTGTTCCCCCGCCAACTCGATGCCACCATCGCCGGGCTCGGCGCGGGTCTCGTGGCGGCCGGCTCCGTCGACATCGCCGAGGTGTCGTTCCGCTCGAAGGTCATCCATGTGACCTTCGACGACGGATCGCCGGACGACCTCGCCCTCGTCGACCTCGCGCTGATCAACGCCCAGTTCATCGGGTCGCGGGCGGTATGGAACCCGTCGGCGATATTGAGTCTGATCGCGTGCATCGCGGAGCCTGCGAGCGTCGGCATGTCATCTATCGCCGGCCTGCTTGCTCCGATCGACCGTCGCCAGGAAGGGGCGACCTTCGTCGAGCTGGCCGGACCGACCGACCACGCTGCGGGTATAGTGCGCGCACTTATTGCTCCCGGCATGCTCACCCCCATCCCGTACGCAAGGTGTTCGCATCTGTCTGTCGATTCACGCGTTCCTTTGCGCGGGCCGGCTCTTCTGGCGTTCGACGGCGAACGCGACCGCATCATCGACGCGGGCGTCGTGGCCACCGCCCGACTCCGGGTCGACGGACCGACCGTGATCGACCCCGAGCGTGCCATCGCTCTCGCCGCCCAGCGCGGCGTGTTCCACTCACCTGCAACCCGAGGACTCTGACAATGCCTGTTCCCTTCAACATGCCGAAGCTCGGGCTCACCATGGAGGAAGGAACGATCGTCGAGTGGCTCGTTGCCGCGGAAAGCGCCGTTGCGCCGGGGGCCGCTGTTGTTCTCGTCGATACCGACAAGGTCCAGACGGAGGTCGAGATCCCCGATGGCGGACGGCTGGTGTTCGTCGGCGAGGTGGGCTCAACGTACAAGTGCGGTGAGTTGATCGGTTACCTCTTGGCCGAAGGGGAGTCCGCGCCCGCGACGAGTTCGCCCGCGTCAGTGGCTCCCGCTGCAGTTGCATCCGCAGAATTGGTCACACCACCCGCGGCTGCCGCGACTGCGACGACTCCGGTTGCTGCTGCCTCCCCCGCTACCCGCGGCGACGGCGGTCGCGTCCTCGCCTCTCCATATGCGCGGGTGCGAGCCAGAGAACTCAGTGTCGACATCGCAACCGTCGGTGGTACCGGTCCGGGCAACCGCATCGTGGCCGAGGATGTCGAGTCAGCCGCTCGCAACCCGAGCCGTGTAGCGGCTGCAGCACAACCTCTCGTAGCGCCACTCGCACCGGCGGCGCCCGCTGGGTGGCGGACGCCGGTCACCCCGGCAATCACCTACGCAGCTGCCGAACTGGCGCGTCTTGTCGGTCTCGACCTTGCCCAGCACACCATCAGGGCAACATCACCCGACGGTCGGATCAGCAGGGAAGACGTCGCCGCCCATGTGCGCGGCCTGCTCACCGGTGGGCGCAGCACCGGGCCCGGTCCGGCCGTCGCTCCTCCGGCGACCCAGGAGCCCACGGCGATCGTTCCTCTCAAGGGCATGCGGGGCACGATCGCCACCCGTATGCGCGCTTCGCTTCAGGACATGGCGCAACTCACGTTGATGATGGACGTCGACATGGATGCCGTGGTCGCCGATCGCCAGGCCCGCAGAGCACGGGGCGAGGCCCCGAGCTTCACCGACTACGTGATCGCCGCATCAGCTCGGGCCCTCCGCGACCACCCGCGGGTCAACAGTCAGGTCACGCCCGACGGCATCGCGCTGCTCCCCCGGGTCAACGTCGGCATGGCGGTCGCGCTCGACGAAGGTCTCGTGGTGCCCGTCATTCCCGACACCGACGGACTCGGCGTCGTGGAGCTCAGCACCCACACCGCAAGACTCGCCGAAGCAGCTCGCACCGGCAACCTGAAACTCACCGACTACGAGGGCGGCACCTTCTCAGTGTCCACACTCGGCATGTTCGGTGTGGACGGGTTCACCCCGGTGATCAACCCGCCCAACTCGGCCATCCTGGGTGTCGGACGGCTCCGTGATGACGTCGCATGGGCCGACGACGGTTCGATCCGCCGCGTGAAGCGCCTCACGCTCAGCCTCACGTGGGACCACCGCGTGTTCGACGGCGCCCCCGCCGCCGAGTTCGTCCGCACCATCACCCGCTACCTCGACGATCCCAGCACTCTCGACTGACGCCCCAGCGCGATGAGTGAACGTTTCGTAGCACTCACGTTCGACAACGGCCCCTGGGTCGGGATCACCGACCGGGTGCTCGATGAACTCGGTCGTCGTTCTATACCGGCGGCATTCTTCGTCGTCGGACGTGAACTCGCTCGACCCGGGGCGCGGGCGTTGGCCGAGCGGGCGCGCGCCGAAGGCCACCTGATCGGCAACCACAGCGAAACGCATCGCACGGCCCTGGGCGAGCTGACCGACCCGGCCGCGGCCGACGCCGAGATCGACGAGTGTGAGCGTCGGCTCGACGGGCTGCGGACGATGCCTCCGCTGTTTCGTCCGTTCGGGAACGGCGGCGCGCTCGATCACCGACTGCTCAGCCCCTATGCCGTAAAGCGGCTCTGCGACGGCGGGTACACGACGGTTCTGTGGAACTCCGTCCCTCACGACTGGGACGACCCCGATGGCTGGGTTGACACCGCGCTCGCGCATGTTGCGTCGTTGCCGCACACAGTGATGGTCCTCCACGACATGCCCGGTTCGGCGTTGCCCCGGCTCCCGGAGCTGCTCGACCGTCTGGCCGAGATGGACGTAGCGTTCATCCAGGTAGTTCCCGCCTCATGCATCGCCATCGACGCGGGAAGCCCAACGCCGGTCCTCGCCGCCCTCGGGGTCCGGGAGTTGCCGCCGGCTCGTTAGTCTCAGTGCACTTTCCACCCACCGCACATCACCCGAGGGAACGCTCATGCCCAGCACCCCACTCGCTCTACGCCTGCATCACACGGCGTATCTCACCAAAGACCAGGAGGCGACCCGGGCCTTCTACGAAGACATCCTCGGCTTTCCGCTCCTCGCCACCTGGGCTGAGGCCGATGAGCTCTTCGGCGCAGTCCGCGTCTACTGCCACACGTTCTTCGGCCTCGCCGACGGCAGCGCGCTTGCCTTCTTCCAGTTCGCCGACCAGGAAGACCAGAACTTGTTCGATCCGGTGCTGACGCCATCGCCCTTCCGCCACATCGCGATGAAGGTTGACGCTGACGGACAGGCCGAAATTGAGCGTCGTCTCAAGGCGGCCGATTGGAAGCCCGAAGGCACCTACGTGCTTGAGCACGGCTACTGCCGCTCGCTCTACACCGCGGACCCCAATGGCATGCTGCTCGAGTTCACCGTCGACGTGCCCGAGGTCGATCACATCGCCGTGGACCGCAAGGCCGATGCCCAGGCCACCCTCAAGCGCTGGCTGGCAGGCGACCACAGGTCGAACAACACCTACCGCTAACGCTGCGCCAGCAGAGCTTGCGGGCGGTGCGAAGCCAGATCAACGAAATCGGCGCTTCGAAGCACCACTCGGCCGATCGGCAACGCCTGCGTCCCGGCCCGACTGCGACCGCGACGTCACCCCATCGCGCTTGCAACGCTGGGTTTACGGTTGGAGCTCGACTACAACGACAGGAGCGTGCTTTCGCCGATCGCAGCAAACCTGGTTGCCAATGCTTCGTCGTAGGTGAGGAGAACAGCCGCCGAGAAGTGCGCCGTTGCGGCGATCCAGGCATCGTTCCCGTTGATCCCGGCGGCACGGCAGACTCCGAACGATGCCACGAGGGCCGTGGGCTCGGAGTGCAACGTGTCCGCAACGATGTCGACCACACGCATTCGACGAGCGGCGTAGTACGTGCGCCTTCGGAGCGAACCGCTTGGGCGAGATGTCCAACCGACCGCCAATTCCCCGAGCGTGACCACGTTGATCGACGGCGCCTCGGTCGCTTTGCGGAGCTCCGCGATCAACGCATCGGGCTTCCGCTCCACAAGGTGGATGACCGCTGACGTGTCCAGAACCAACCTCACACGAGTCCGAGCCGTTCGGTGGCGTCCGGCTCATCGTCTGAGGCGTCCCGTTCGGCGATCTCCGTGGCGAGACCGGAATCGTAGGGTTCCCATTCAGGGCCGATGATCTGAGCCAGCCACGCATCGGCGTTCCAGCGGCCTTCGCTCGTCGCGAGGGCAGTGAGCACCGCAATGGGCACTCCGCCGTCGGTGATGGTGACCGCCTCGCTCTGCGCTCGTTCAATCACCTCGCGAGTGTGATTTCGGAGCTCCCGCATTGTCGCTGTTTGCGCCATAGCCCAGTATATCACATCAGTGTGATACAGAGACAGCGCGGTGAAATATTGCGTTCGGTCGCTCCTGGAGCGACCGAACGCGACATGGCTCCAGGCTCCTACAGGTACTTGACCAGTTCGTCGCCGATGGCCTCGGGTGTGGTCTGGGGTGGGAAGCGGGCCACGACGTTGCCGGACCGGTCGACGAGGAACTTCTCGAAGTTCCAGGTGATGTCGCCGTGGTCGGCGCTTTGCGCCTTCAACCACTTGTAGAGATCGGCGGCGCCGTCGCCGTTGACCTCGATCTTGGAGAACATCGGGAACGTCACGTCGTAGGTCGACGTGGCGAACTCCCGGATCTCTGCCTCCGTGCCGGGCTCTTGGCCGGCGAACTGGTTGCAGGGGAAGGCCAGCACGTTGAAGCCCGCCGCTTTGTTCGTCTCAAACAGGGTACGCAGACCTGCGTACTGAGGGGTGAGGCCTCATTTACTCGCGACGTTGACGATCAGGTTGACCTGGCCGTTGTAGTGCTCGAAGCTCACCTCCTCGCCCGTGATCGAGGTCATGGTCAAGTCGTGGAATGCAGACATCGCTGCCCTTTCAAAGTTGGTTGGTACCGATGTGAGACTAGGCCGGACCGGCGCCGCTTTCGCGTTCACGGAAGTCGCCGAACGCCTTGTCGCGCTCGGACAGCGCGGCCTTCACGCCCTTCTCGGCAAACGACTTCATGTAGGCGCGTGACGATGCCTGGTGGAATCCCATGGCCTGGATGTCGGCGCCGGCCCGGAGCCCGGCCCGAATGCCCATGGCTTCCATCTGGCGGTGACCGGCACGCTTGTTGAGCGTCAAGAGATCCTTGGGGACGAGCGAGACCCGCTCGGCGACGCGCAACACCTCGGCATCGAGGGCGTCGATCGGGAACGACTTGTTCGCCGCGCCGCATTCGACGGCCTCGATCCCGCTGATGGCGTCGCCGGTGAGAAGCATCTCCATGCCCCGGCGCATGCCCATGAGCCAGGGCTGCCACTGCATGTCCGGTGGCGACATGAGCCGCACCGGCGGGTAGCCGATCTGCGCGTCGTCGGCGACGTAGAGCAAGTCGCATGCCGCGGCGAGCTCGGACCCTCCGGCGAGGCAGAAACCGTGAACCTGACCGATGATCGGCGTGGCCATGTCCCACATCTCGAACCAGTTGTTGACGACGTGACGGCTCCACCAGCCGTCCTGCTTGGCGATGGTCCGCTCCACGTCGTGGTTCGGCATGCCGAGGTCGTAGCCGGCACAGAAACTCTGACCGGCCCCGCGAATGATCATGACGGAGCATTCACGATCACCATCACCGTCACGGAGCGCATCGAAGAGCGCCCCCCGCAGCGCGTCGTTCAACGCGTTGCGTTTCTCCGGACGGTTCATGGTGAAGCGCCGAACTTTCGGCAGCGGCTCGTCGATCAGCAGGACACCATCGCCCGATGACATGACTAGGAGCGCCGACCGTAGGCGGGAAGCAGGTTTCCGTTCTCGTCACGCACATCGAACTCGCGTGACACGTCCTCACACCACTGGATCGACCCGCTGCGCTCCATCAGGTCGGGAGCGACGGCGAGCGCCGCGATGGTCCGACCGACCCCGAGGGGAGTCTGCGCCTTGGCGAGATCCATACCTCGCGCGGCCGACGACGCCTTGATGAACTCGGTTGCCACGCTTCCGGGGTAGAGCGATACGCAGGCGATGCCCTTGGGTTCGAGTTCGATGGCCATGTCTGCGCTCAGCCTGTCGAGGCCAGCCTTGCCCGCTCCGTACGACGAGCTGAAGTGGTAGCTCGACCCTCCCGGTGACGACACGTTGCAGATGAAGCCTCCGGGGCCGGCGGCGAACAGCAGTGGTGCGGCATGCCATGACGCCACATAGTGCGAACGCAGCCCGATACCGACCTGGTCGTCCCACACCTGGATGGGATGGTCCCAGAAGCCGCCGCCCCATGCCGGAGGATTCGGGATCTTGTAGACGTTGTTGACGAGGACGTTGAGCTTGCCCTGCTCCTCGCCGACCTGGGCGAAGAGTCGGGCGATCTGGGAGTCATCGCCGTGATCGACTTCGACGGCAATGCCGTGACCGCCGGCTTCGTTGACCAACCTCGCGGTCTCACCGATCGACAGCTCTCCGGTGGTCGTCCGCCCGGTCACGTAGACGGTGGCGCCCTCCTCGCCGAAGGCGACTGCAGCACCGCGACCGATGCCACGGCTCGAGCCGGTGACGACGACGATCTTGCCGTCGAGCTCCCCGCTCATGCGTTCACCTTGGCGGGAACCACATCGATGTCGAGGCTGGTGAGTCCACGGAGCATGAAGCTCGGATGGTATGCGTACTGATTGGTGTCGGGAAGCGTGAACGATTCAACCCGCTTGCTGATCTCCTCCAACGCAACACGGCCTTCCAACCGCGACAGGTTTGCTCCCACACAGAAGTGGGTGCCCTTGCCGAACGCGAGATGGTCCGTCACGTTGGACCGCTTCGGGTCAAATTCGTCAGGATCCACGAAGACAGTTTCGTCTCGGTTGGCCGAGCTGAACACCACGACGACCCGGCTTCCCTTCGGGATGTGCACACCGCCGAGTTCGACGTCACGCGTGGCGATGCGGAACATGCCCTGCGTGGGGGTCGACAGGCGCAGGGTCTCCTCGACCACGCCCGGCACCATCGAGGGATCGCGTTTGACGGCCTCCCACTTGTCCGGGTTTTCACCGAGAAGGCGCATCATCTCGGTGAGCATCTTCGTGGTCGTCTCGTTGCCGGCAACAAGCAACTGCTGGACGATGCTGAGCATCTCCGGCATGTCGAGCGCCCGCATGTCGGTCACGTCGGGATCGGCGTCGTCGATCCGTGCGTTGAGGAGCTTCGTGAGCAGGTCTTCCTGCGGATGGACACGACGCTGTTCGAGCGCATCGGCGAAGTAGTGCTGGAACTCGTTCACGCCGCGCTCGGCTTCGATGCGCTTATCCAACGAGATGTTGGTGCCGATCCCGGCAATCGAATCATCGGACCAACGCTTGAAGTCGGCGAGGCGGTCATCAGGCACGTTCAGGGCCTTGGCGATCACTTCGACCGGCAGCGGTACGGCGAACTGCCTGACGAACTCGATACGGCCGGTGTCTATCCAGCTGTCGATGAGCCGCGTAGTGATCGCCCGGATGACGGGCTCGAGCTCCACGATGGACCGCGGCGTGAACGCCTTCGACACGAGCCGGCGGTAGCGGGTGTGGGTGGGCGGGTCGGCCGTGAGCATGGTCGGCACCCTGGGGTACCCGTCGGCGATCACCGCCATCATTCGCTCACGGGCCTCGGCCGGGAGCGGCATCGAGGTGTTCCCGAACTGAGACGAGTAGGTCGTGACGTCGCGGATGACCTCGTTCACCATGTCGTGACGGGTGACGAAGTACATCCCCATCGACTCGATGTGGTGCACGGGGGCATCGACGCGCATCTTCGCGTAGTGCGGATACGGGCACTGGAGGGTTTGCGGGTCGAACGGATTGAACGTGGCGAGATCGATATCGGCTGACATTTGGGGTTCCTCGTTTGTACGGGCGGAGCGGGCGAGAGCGTTGGACGCAGGTGGATCAGAGTTCGGAGAGAACGTTGCGCAGGTGCGGCAGATCGGCGCCACGGGCGATGATCTCGTCCATCCCGCCGATCACACCGGTGAGGTTGGCGAGCACGACATGCTCGAGTCCGTTCTTGGCGTAGGCCTCGAACTGGCCGGCAAGCTCTTCGGCGTTGCCGATGAAGAGCACCTGCTTGACCATCTCGAACGGGATCGTCGGCGCAAGGTCGCGAAGATCGTCGGGGTCGAGATCGTGGATGATCACGTCGATGAAGCCCTTCGAATCGTTCCCGAGGGGATGCTTCATGCCGTTGGCCTCCCACATCGAGCCCATGGCGAAGAGGCCGAACAGCTTGCCGAGAGGTTCTTTCTCGAACATCTCGGCCGCCTTGTCCTGCGACTCGGCGAACAGACAGAACGGGAGCAGCGAGCACTCCGGCATCGGACGTCCCGCCTTCGACGCGTGCTCCGCGATGATGGCGCGCTTCGTTCCGTATTCGGTCGGCGACATCCACCACGCCGGGATCCAGCCGTCACCGTATTGACCGGTGAGGCGCAGCATCCTGTCGCCGTGACCGGCGACCCACACGGCTGGCGAACCGCGGCCCTCGGCCTTGAGCGGCAGACCCATGCGGCCGACACCGCCGCCCGGCATCTTGCCGGTGTCGAGAAGCGAGCGGAGTTCGATCAGCACCTTCTCCAACTGCGCCACCGGCTTGTCGAACGGGTAACCGAACGGCAGAAGGCTCTCGGCCTCGCCCGACCCGATGCCCAGGATGAAACCACCGGGGATCAGATCGTTGAGGGTGAGAGCGGTGCGGGCGAGGTCGGCGGCACCGCGACGCGTGGCATCGGTGACCGAGATGCCGTAGGGCTTCGTGGTCATGCGCCCGGCGACCGCGCCGTAGCAGAACGGGTCGTAGAACGCATCGGGATCGGCGGCCAGGGCCGAGAGCGGGGTGTCGGCCCAAAGGCCAGGATGGAAGACACCGAGGATGTGATCGGGTGCCCAGTAGGAGTCGGCTCCCATCTGCTCGTACATCGGCAGCATCTGCTCGGTGCTGGCGAAGGGGAACTGCGCGGGGAGGTTGATACCGACCTTCATTGTCTTTCCTTTGCGGTTTTGGTGGCGAGGACTACTGACCGGCAAGCCGGGCGACGACGGGTGCGAATGCTTCGAGGTTCGAGCGGTTCACGGTGATGTAGCTGATGCCGTAGCGCTCGCGCCGTTCGATGATCTGTTCACATATCGAATCGACCGAGCCGATCAATGCGTGTGGGTGCTCGCCGAACTGCTCAGGGGTGAGGGCGAACATCGGCGCCATCTTCTCGAGGGTCTGCTCGCGGGCCGGAGTGACAACCGTGAAGTACGCACCGATCTCCAACTCCAAAGCGCCGAAGCGATCGCCGGCCCCCGCTTTGATCCACTCGATCTTCTCGGCGGTGATCTCCGCCGTGGACGAGCCCACACCGGCGGGTCCGATCTTGCCGGACACATTGTCGAAGTTGAGACTGACGATGTCAGCTTCGCGTCCGGCCACGCCGAGGACGCGACGGGCCCCGCCGCCGATCATCAATGGTGGTCGCGGGCGGCCTTCGCGGCGCACCGGCTTCGGCAGCGCCTCGAAGCCAACGGCATGCACGTGGGTGCCCTGCACGTTTACCTCACCGTCATCGAAGCAGGCGCGCAGCACAGCAATCGTCTCGATCATGCGGTCGATCCGCACACCGGGCGGATCGAACGGCACGCCGATCGCCTCGTACTCACCCTGCAGCCAGCCGGCTCCGATCCCGAGTTCGAGACGGCCGTCGGAGAACATGTCGAGCGTGGCGAGGTCCTTCGCCAGAATCACCGGATTGTGGAAATCCGCGCAGAACACCCGACAGCCGATGCCGATGGTCGACGTTGCCTCGGCCGCCACGGCCATTGCCGGAATGGACGCAAGGTTCTGCACCGGGTGGTTCGTCGCCTTGAGCGCCGGCCCGGGACCGAGGATGTGGTCGGACAGGTGGAGCGTCGAGTACCCGAGCGCCTCGGCCTGACGGGCCTGGTTACGCCAGTCGGCGGCGGACTCGGCGTTGAAGCTCTGCAATCCGAAACGGAACGGTTTCCTGGGAATCACGGCAGCTCCACGATCGTTTCGGGAAACCGAGTTCCGAGCAGTGAAGCGAAGCGGAGCAGCGCAGGGCCAGGGAGCAGAGTCACGGCAGCTCCACGATGGTGACTTGGCCGGTGGTGCCGTTCACTTCGATCAGCGAGCCATCGACGATCCGATTGGTTGCATCGGTGACCGAGACGACACATGGCAGGCCGAGCTCACGGCTCACGATGATGGCGTGGCTGATCTGTCCACCGACGTTGACGACAACGCCGCCGGCCGCCATGAACAGCGGTGTCCACGCGGGATCGGTGAGCGGGGCGACGAGGATGTCGCCCGGCTCGAGAGCTCCAGGATCTGACGGATCGAGGATCACCCGCGCCCGGCCGCGGACCACGCCTGAGCAACCGGCGACGCCGGTGAGCACATCGCCGGCGCCGGCTTTGGCGGCCTCGGACACGCCCTTCTTCTTCCACGTCGAGAGCGGCGGCACCTTGCCATCGACGATGAAGAACGGCGGCTCGAGGTCCCACAGCTTCTGCCACTCGGCGGCGCGGTCGGCGAGGGTCTGTTTCATCGATGCGGGGTTGGCTACGAACGACTCGAGCTCGGCATCGAGGAGCATGAAGATGTGCTCGGGGTCGACGAGGTTCCCGGCCTCGGCGTGACGGCGCCCGAGCTCTCGGAACGCCAGGCGACCTTCGTGGACGGCGCGGATGATGTTGGTCTTGGTTCGCTCGCGGAAACTCATCTGGCTGCCGGCAATGAGCCCGGCTTCGAACGTGCCGGTCAGCTCGTCACTGCCGATCGCTGCGAGCTTTGCCCGGACGTCGGCGATGGTGGCCTCACGTTCGGCCACCTTGGCGGCGTTGCGGGCCCGAGGCGACTCTTCATCCGTCTGGAAGCGGATGCGGTCGATCGCCGCAACAGCGATCTCCGGGTCGGTCCCCCAGGTATGCGCGCTGATCTCCCACTCGTTCGGGCCGCGGGAGCCGTACTTCGCCAGGAAATCGACACCGGCAGCAAGGAACGCGCCGGCGTCGGCTGACCCTCCTTCGGCCGCCGCCTCCAGACGTGCCACGAGGCCGGGGACTCCTGCGTCGAACATCGCCGTGAGGTTGGGCGAGTGCCGGACCATGCGAGAGAGTTCCCACATCGCGTAGCTGGGCTCCGCCGAGTCGACCTCACCGATGCCGGCGAGGATCTTCATCGGGATCGAGTCGTCACCGATCGCCTGGCCGATGGCGGCGAGGATGCCGGGCGCGATGCCCGACGAGCCCGACGACACGGTGTGGCTCTCGAACAGCTTGCGCAGCATCGGCTGCGTCGAGCGCGCATAGGCCACGATCTCGGCGTCGCTGAGCGACGAGAGATCGGGTCGATCGGCGGCGAGCGCAATCGTCATCTCGCGCTCTTCGTCGATCTCGGGCCAGCTGGTCGTCGACATGACCCACCCCATCCGTTCGAGCACGTACGGCGCGAACTCGGGCCTGTCGTCATCAGGGTGCGCAACGTACTTCGGCGTGTCCGGGTGGTCACCGAAGAACGCGAGGTCGAGTTGTTCGACCGTGAGCGCCGGGTTGCGCACGGCCTGCATACGGACGTTCGACAGGTTGATGTACATGTACCCGCCGAAGAAGCCGCAGGTGGCCGGCGGAGAGTCGGTGTACTCCTCGGCCTTCGTGCAACCGCCCCGCACGTAGCCATCACGCCATCCCGGGACGATGCCGTTGTCCCAGGTGAACTGCTGGCCCAGGGGACTGGCCGGGGTCGGCAGCACCTCCCCGGCGTTGGCCCGGGTGTAGTGCGGCCAACGCACACTCGGTGCCCAGTCGGTGATCCAACGATCGGTCATTCGGTGTCTCCTGGAAGGCGCGGGTCTCCCTTCGACAGGGCGACCGGAGGAAAACTACTCGGAGAGTTAGTTTTCTTCACAACGCCGACAGTCGCTTCTGGCCCGGAAGTACCCCGTGAGTTAGTTTTGGGCCCGCCAGGCCGGTTTCGGCCCCCGAGGGAAGCGACCGACAATGATCGAGACCCGCCGTTCGTTTTGCCGCGTATGCCACGCCTCCTGTCCGATCGACGTCGATGTCGAGGTGGACGACGCGGCGCTCCCCGGAGGTCGCGTCGTCGCCGTTCGCGGCGTTCCCGAAGATCCGCTGTTCAAGGGGTATACCTGCATCAAGGGTCGTCAGCTCCCCGAGCAGATGCATCATCCGGCCCGTTTGCGCGGACCGCTCCGGCGGACCGACGACGGCCGCCTCGAAGACGTCGACAGCGCCACCGCGTTCGACGAGATCGCCGCCAAGCTGCGATCGATCATCGACACCTACGGCCCGCGTGCGGTTGCGAGTTACACCGGGACCGGCGGCTACCAGAACTCGGTGGCGGTGCCCGTCGCTCGCGCGTGGCACCAGGGTTTCGGCTCCACGTCGTTCTACACGTCCGTCACCATCGACCAGCCGGCGAAGACGACCGCCCCGTTTCGCACCGGTGTGTGGGAGGCGGGCTATCACGGCTTCGCCGATGCCGACGTGCTGATGGCCATCGGCTACAACCCGATGGTCTCGAGCTACGGCCCGGTCGGCGGTCTGCAGGGCACCGATCCGTTCGTGGTCATGCGGGCGGCGAAGAAGCGCGGCCTCAAGCTCATCGTCGTCGATCCGCGCAAGACCGAACTGGCCGGGTTCGCCGACGTCCATCTCCAGGTGCGCCCGGGCGAAGACCCAACCCTGATGGCCGGAATGATCAACGTGGTTCTCACCGAGAACCTGGTCGACCAGGAGTTCTGCGACGAGTGGGCCGGTGATCTCGGACCTCTCGCCGCGCATGTCGCTGCCTTCACACCGGACTACGTCGCCGCCCGGTGCGAGATCGACGTGGACGACTTCCTCCGGGCAGTGCGGATGTTCGCTGGTGGCACCCGCGGAACCGCGGGGACCGGAACCGGTCCGAATATGGCCCCCCACAGCAGCCTGGCGCAGCATCTCGTCATTGTCCTGAACACCATCCTCGGACGCGTCAATCGCACCGGTGACCGTCTCGAGAGCGGCTGGTTCCTGTATCCCGAGACGCCGCATCGTGCCCAGGTCATTCCAGCGAGCCCACCCGCGACTGGAGCGCCGTCGCGAATCCGCAACTTGCGCGGCTACCGCGGAGAGATGCCCACGGCAACGCTGGCCGAGGAGATCCTCCAGGGGGGAGAGGGACAGGTCCGTGCGCTCATCGTCAGCGGAGGGAACCCGGCGGTCGCCTGGCCGGATCAGGAGCTCACCCTCGAAGCGCTCCGCAGTCTGGATCTGCTCGTGGTGCTCGATCACCGTATGACCGCCACCGCCGATCTCGCCCACTACGTGATCGCCCCGAAACTCTCGCTCGAGCGGGCCGACATCCCCCACCTCATGGACCGATGGTTCCGCGCGCCGTACACCAACTACTCCCCGATCACCATCGAGGCCAACGACGACGTCCACAACGAGTGGGAAGTGTTCTGGGAGCTCTCCCGCAGACTCGGTTCGCCGATTCCGCTGCTCGGCGGAGCGATCCCCCTCGACCGTAAGCCAACTGATGATGAGGTGATCGACCTCGCCTACGCGAACTCGCGCATGCCCCTCGACCAGGTCCGGGCCAGCCTCGGTGTAGTTCACGACGATCGGGCGATGATCGTCCAGCCGCCGGACGAGGGCGCACACGGTTACTTCACGCTCGCCCCGGACGACCTGATGGCGGAGCTCGGTGCCGTGCACGCCGAGGCGTCCACGGTCGAGATGTTCGACGGCGTCCGCGACGTGGCGTTCCCGTTTCGTCTCGTGAGCCGACGGCTCAAGGCCGTGCTCAACTCGCTCGGCACCGAGCTCAGCGCGCTGCGCAAGTCGGCCGGGACCACAAACTATGCGTACATGCATCCTGACGACATGCACGACCTCGGCCTGGCCGAGGATGACCTCGTCGAGATCACGTCGGCGCAAGCTTCTGTCATCGGTGTGGCCATGCCCGCTCCGGACGTGCGTCGCGGTGTGGTGTCGATGGCCCACTCGTGGGGCGCCGGCCTGACCGACGAGAAGGTCCGCGACATCGGAACCACCACGTCACGGCTCACCTCCACCAGCGACGGCTACGACCCCGTCAACGGCATGGTCGTGCTGAGCGCCATTCCCGTGCGCCTGGCAAAGGTCCGCGAACCCGCGGTGGTGTAATTCGCCGCGACATTTACGTGGCTGGTTGGCGCCACACAAATCCCGGCGTGTCAGTTCGACGATGCGAAGATCGGCTCCCCGATCTTGCCGACGAGCCAGAAGTTGACAGCTCGTCGGGCACACTCAGGACTGATCGATAGCTTCTCGACAAAGCCGAATTTGGCGGCTTCGCTCGCGTTCACCTCGCCGCCACCCCAGTAGACCGTCGTTCCCGTTTCCGCGAGCTTGCGACCTTCGGTGTCGAAGACTTCGTACTCCGTCGAGCCCGGCTTCGGACGGACCGTCGTTCCGAAGAACCAGACAGTCTGATCATCGCCGACATACAAACACCCGTCACGCGCTTCGAACCGTACGTCTCGTTGGAGGGCTTCGAGGTACACCCGTTGCGCGTCCCCGGCACGCGTCGTGATGGAGACGATCGATTGCGACGCTGCCTCCGTGGCGGCAACAGTGAGCTCAACCGTCGCTTGGGACGACGTCTCACTCGGGCTCGGCGTGCACCCGGCGAGCACCAGGACGTACACGGATGCGCCGAGGAGTCGCACAGCGTTTACCAACCGGCACCGGTTGCGTTGTACTCGTTGAGGCGGGCCTTGATCAGCTTCTTGAGCAGCGGGACCGGCAGTTCCTTGTCATAGGGGAGCTTGATGAAGCCCTCGCCTGCTTCGAACCCGGCCGCCTCGACCGCCTCGCGCTGCTCAGCGAATTGACGCGTCGGGAACCGCAACGAGCAGTGTTGCTTGTACGACTGGAGCATCAGCAGCCTGACGCCGTTCTGCAAGAACGCCGGGTTGTTCCATTGCAGCGCTTCCTCTGCTTTCGGCAGTCCCTTGCGGCATAGCTCGCGCAACGCGATGAGATGTGGTGCGGCGTATTCGGGGAGTTGGGCGTAGTAATCGTCGAGATCAGCGCGCTTTGGGGACGGCATCGCGAGAGCGTAGGTCAGCCACGCCCTCTCGGTCACCCGACGCGGGGCATCACTGTTTCCGCGAATGCTGCCAGGCGGTCGGTTCCGCCAGGGCCGGCGAACGCGAACGCAGGCACCATCGCACGGTCGACACCGATCTCCCGGAAGCGCTCGGCCGAACCGGCGGGGTCGGCGAATCCGGCGAAGATCGCGTTGATCTCGATCTCCTTCGGGTCTCGGCCATGTTCCTTCGCTGTTGCGTGGAGTTCGCCGATGAGTGTGGTCAGACGCGCCGCGTCGCCTTCGCCGGGGAAGTAGCCGTCGGCGATCCGCACTGCCCGTCGGAGGGCGACGGGCGTGTCGCCGCCGACATGGATCGGGATCTTCTTCTGCAGGGGACGCGGGCTGCAGGTGGCCGGGGGGAAGTCGACGAACTCGCCGTGAAACTCGGCATGGGGGCCGGCCCACAGTGCCTGCATCGCGGCGATGTACTCGTCGTTGCGGGCGCCACGACGATCCCACGGCACTCCGAGTGCATCGAACTCTTCAC
The DNA here is from genome assembly GCA_031423635.1 of Acidimicrobiia bacterium. Classification (GTDB taxonomy): domain Bacteria; phylum Actinomycetota; class Acidimicrobiia; order Acidimicrobiales; family JANYDT01; genus JANLQX01. Next base: position 32,760 of record JANPFX010000257.1, read on the forward strand.
GCATCCAGCCGACACCGATGCCGAGCTCGACTCGTCCACCGGACAAGCGATCCAGCGTGGCGATCTCCTTCGCGAGCACGAGCGGGTTGCGCTGCGGCACGATCAGGATGCACGTGCCGAGACGCAGTGTCGGCGCCGCGGCCGCCACGAACGCGAGCCATATCAGCGGGTCGGGGATCGGGGTGTCGGGCAGCGCCGGGATCTTCCCGTCGGCGGTGTACGGGTACTTGGAGTCGATGGTGGTCGGCAGAATCACGTGCTCCCCGCCCCACACCGAGTCGAATCCCAGGGCCTCCGCCTGGCGGCAGAGTTCGAGAGCGTCATTTCCTTCGATGCCGACACTGCTGGCGAAGGCGAGTCCGAATTTCATGTCGTCACAGTGTCACGTCGAGCGCCCGAGGCCCAAGTGCGTGTTCGTTCGCACTTGCACGATGGTATCGGATTCAATACCATTGCGGGATGGAGGCTGACCGCGCGCTCGCCAACGCTCGCCGACGATCGGGGTTGACCCTCCGCCAACTCGGCGAACGGGCAGGGACATCACACGCCACGATTTCCGCGTACGAACATCGACGCGCCCAACCTTCCGTCGGGACCGCCAACCGGGTGATCCGCGCCGCGGGATTTCGCGTGGAGTCGACCCTGATCCCCACCGTTCCCTCGGATGACGAAGAACGAGGAGCGGAGTTGGTCGAAGCACTCGAGCTGGCCGCCGCATTTCCGGCTCGGCATTCGTCGAAACTTCGCTACCCGCGTTTCGCCGACGCGGCGGGGCGGCGCCCGTGACCAGGATTGTCGACAAGATCGTGACGATCAGCCGAGCGTTCACCGACCGGGACATCCCTCATGCGTTCGGTGGCGCCCTCGCACTTGCCTGGTGCACCGAGCAAGCCCGAGGCACGATCGACATCGATGTGAACGCCTTCGTCGAACCAACGGCGACCGATGCGGTGCTCGAAGCGCTCCCAGCAGGCATCGTTTGGACGACGGAGCAGCGGACCGAACTGGAGCGAGACGGTCAAGTGCGTCTTTGGTGGGACACCACCCCGGTCGACCTCTTCTTGAACACCACCGAGTTCCACGCCCAAGCTGCCGTGCGAGCACAGGACCACGCGTTCAACGGAGCGGTCGTGCCATTCCTCTCGTGCACCGACCTTGCCGTGTTCAAAGCCTTCTTCAATCGAACGAAGGACTGGGCCGACATCGAGGCGATGATCGACCAGCAGACACTGGACGTTGACCGCGTGATCGGGGTACTCATTCGGTACCTCGGTAGCGATGACGAGCGGGCAGAGCGATTCCTGAAGCTTGTGCAACCGCTTTAGGCGGCGCTGACTCCGATGTGAAGATTCTTCAGCGCGCGTAGCGAATAGTTCGGCGCGATGGCGAAATCGTTGGCCCCCTCGATGAACCACATCTCTTCGATTCGCTCGACCACTGCCCGGAAACCGTGGAGCAGCTCGCGTCTCGCGAGAGGTGCCCCGAGGCAGTGATGCACACCGTGACCGAACGCCAAGTGGGTGCGACCATCGGTCCGGTCGAGACGGAACTCGGGCGCATCGCCGAACATCGACTCGTCCCGGTTGGCAGACGCGTAACGGATGCTGACCATCGACCCCGCGGGGATGTCGACACCGTGCATCGTCATGTCGACCGTCGTGTTCCGGAACAACGCCTGCACCGGGCTCTCCAGACGGAGAACCTCTTCGACGAGCACCGGCAGGTACTTCGCCGGATCACTCTTCAGCCTCGCCCACTCGGTTGGGTGCTCGATGAGCAGCTTGACGCCACCTGACAACGCGTTCGTGGTTGTCTCCGAGCCACCGACGAACGTGTCGGCCATCATCTCGGCGTGGAGCTCTTCGTCGGTGAGCGGGCGACCCCACTCCGGGATCACCGTGTTCACGAGATCGGACAGCAGCGTGTCGTTCGGCTCGGCGCGGAGCCGATCGAAGATCGGCTGGAAGTAGTGCTGCGCTTCGATCTCCATCTCGGTCGACCAGATGACTTCCTCGGGTGTCTGCATCATCCCGAGGCGCTGCACCCATGCGTCGGTCCATGCCTTGATCCGCCAGATGTCGTCGACGTTCGCCCCGACCTGCACGGCGATCACCTGCAAGGGAAGCGGCACGGCGAACGCTGACACGAAATCACACCGGCCCTCATCGATGAACGCGTCGATGAGCTGGTGGGAGAACGAGTCGATCAGCGGTTCGAGTGTCTTGATGCGGTTCGGCCGGTACGCGTGGTTGAAGAGCGTCCGCATCTCCTTGTGGTTCGGATCGTCGCGTCCGGCGAGCGTGGGCGCCGGCACCCACCCTTTCTCCTGGTAGAGCTCCAACACCTTCTCCCCCATCGGACCCGGCCGACGGGACATCCGCACGTTGGAGAAGCGCTCCGTGTCGAGGAGGATCATCTTGACGTCCTCGTAGCGGGTGAAGACGAACATGCCGGTCTTCGGATCACGCCACACCGGCGCATCCCGCCGCAGGGTTTCATATGCAGGATAGGGACAGTCGTTCACCCTGCGGTCGAAGAAGTCAACCTCGCTCACAGCAGGACAGTGGCTCGCACTCACGGTTCTCGCACTCCTCGGGTGGCGTCTCGTCAATCGGTTCCGCCGAAACTAACCGCGCAGGTACTTTTCCGCCCAGCCGACGACCTCGGGCGGGAATTGACGTTCAGAGTTGAAGAATATGCGAACATCTGTTCTTGCCGTTGAACATATGTAGTTGTATACTGTCTGTATGGACACGGCCACGCGTTTCGACCAAGGGCACTTGCCGCTTGCGCTCGGCGATGCCGTCGTGTCTCGCCTCGGCACGGCGTGCGACACGACGCTCGGCGAGTGGGCCGAGGTCCGCTTCGACGCCGCCGATGTGGCGGGATGGAACCCGGCTCAGGCGGAAGCTGGACTTGCCGCACTCGAACGGTCCGCCGATCCCTCGCCGCCGTGACCGCCGTGCTTGTTCATCAAACTCGACGCCGGCCGCGACACCGCGGCCGCGGTCACCCGGGCAACGGGGGTCTCAGCAGCGCTGGCGCGAGAGATGACCGCCGTTGCCAAGGTCGCCCACGAGCATCCCGACGCTGCTGAGCAATTGTCGTGCGGGATCGTGTCAGCTGGCCACCTGCGTCCCCTCGCCTACCTGAAGCCGGAAATGGCGGCGGAACTTCTGCCGCGTGGTCTGTCGGTCGACGAGTTCACGAGGATCGTCGCTCGCCACCGGGTCAAGGCCGAGTCCAAGTCACTTGCCGATGAACAACACGCCGATCGATCCGTCACGTTCTTCGAGAAGGCAAACGGCTGTATCGGAGCAACCATCGTGCTCCCACCGACCGAAGGTCATGAGTTCCGTAACACCCTCAATGAACTCTGCGACCAGGCCTGGCGAACCGCTCACCCCGATCGTGCCGAGACCCTCGGCGGTCATGAGGACGAGCCCCGCAATCGCCGCCCCGCCGATGCGTTCGTCGAGTGGATGCGAGGAAAGATCACCGCGTCGGGCAAGCCGGCATTGATCATCCATGTCGAAGCCGAAACGCTGAACGCGACCATTGCTCCAGACACTCCCATCCCCATCGAGGAGGCCCTCGAAGTAATTGCACGGGCTGATCTCTACGCAGCGATTCGCGATGGCACCAATCGGGCCACGATGCAGTTCGGGCGCAACCGGCGCTTCGCTTCACCGCTCCAGAAACTCGCTCTGATGCTCCTCCAACCGAGATGTATCTATCCGGGGTGCGACACACCGGCGCAACGATCCGACGCTCACCACCTCCGCGAATACGAACGCGGAGGACCGACCGACCTCGAAAACGAAGGGTTACTCTGCGGGCCCCACCACGCCCACGTCCATCTCCACGGCATCACCTTGACCGAACTCGACGACGGCACCTGGGCCATCAGTTCAACCGCCGACTGAGCTTCCGAACGTACGCACTCCCCCAGCAGTTCCTTGACAACCGAATGGGCCGCCCGGCCGGCGTCAGTGGATCTGTCCCACCACCGCGGTCGGCGTGAAGGTGGCGAGCAGTCGTTGCTCGGCGACCATCGCGCGACGGTATTCGTCCCAGTCGGGATGGGCCTGCTTGGCAACACGCTCGTAGTAGTCGACCAGCGCATCGTTGGTCGCGTCATCTGGAGTCATCGCGACGGGCGACAACGACACGGTGCCGTCGAAGGACAGGTACGTCCACGTCGACGGATCGGTGAGATGGAGTACGACCCGAGGATCACGGCGCATGTTGTGCGTCTTGGCCCGGGTGTCGGTGAGCGAGATCACGAATGTGTCGTCCCGAACGAGGAACGCAATGTCCGATGACTGCGGACGGCCATCGGCCCGAAGGGTGATGAGCACACCGTGCTTCTTGGTGGCGGCATAGGCGAGTGCGGAGTCGAGGTCCATCACCAAGTCTCTCCCACTCAGTCGTTGTGTCAACCCACGAGTGCATTTCGTTGCGGAAGACTTGCGCTGCTACTTCGCCAGATACGCGTCGATGGTCTGGTGAAAGTGTCGTATGCGCGCTTCTTGATACTCGCCGAGGGTGACCGTCGTCTTCGGTGAGGCGCGGAGACCCCTCTGCACCCGGTAGAGGTTTGAGGTGTCCTGTTCGAAGATCGCCGCAAGGCCGCCGAGTTGCGGAGCGTGAGTCCACGGTTGATCGGCGGGAATTCGATGGATCTTGGCCGCAGGAGGGCGCTCGCCGCTGAAGGGCATGAGCATCATGACGGTCATGATCGTGGAGTTCACGTCGTCGCCGTTGGGACGGAAGCGGTATTGGATCGGTGACCCGTATGCGGCCCAGGGCATGAAGTTGGGGAACACGAAGTATTCGACCGCGTCGACCATGAGCGAGTCGCACACGTTGGAGAGGTCGGCCCCGGCGATGGCACCGATGTGCTGGCGGGCGTCCTCGGCGGCGTAGGGGCGAGCCCGGTCGCCTTCGGGGAGGACGAAGTCGTCGGCCTCTCCGCCGCGGTAGTTCCGGATGGTCTTGAGGATCTCGACCTGCTCGTAATTCCGTCCCCCGATGTGGGGAGACGCAACGGCAAACGGCGTGATCATCCGGGAGTGGCGGTCGTAGATGTCGTACTGCGTGTTGGCGTCGCCCGTATACGGGAGGATCTGGGGGTGGGTGACCACGGAGTGATACGCCTCGATGAAGGCGCCCATGGTCACCTTCCAGTTCGCCGGCATGACCCGCTCCACGTGGATGGCGATGAAGCGGTCTTCGAGGGAGAAGTGTTTGAAGTGCTCGGGCAGGTTCTCCAGGTAGTCGAGCAGTGGCTCGCACTCGAGATCGAAGTTGACGAAGACGAAGCCTTCCCAGAAGTCGACCTTCACCTCGGGCAGGGAGAACTTCTCCTCGTCGACCTGCGGGAAGTCCCACGCGCAGGAGATCCAGTCGAGGGTGCCATCGAGGTTCCAGGTCCATCCGTGAAACGGGCAACGGAACTGCGGCACGTTGCCATCGGCAACACGCAACTGGGTGCCGCGGTGGAGGCACACGTTGTGGAACGCCTTGACCGAGCCTTCTTCGTTACCGGGGGCGACACGCACCACGATCACCGAGAGATGGGCAACGTCGTAGACCACGTGATCGCCGACGTTGGGGATCTCCTCGAGCCGGCACGCCCACTGCCAGACCTTCTTCCAGAGCTTCTCGACCTCCTGGTCGTGGACCTCTTGCGAGGTGTAGACCACGTTGGCCACGTCGACCGTGCCCAGGGTGGAGGGGCGGTGCTCCAGAAGTGGCGCCGGAACGGGGCGGGAGTCCTGTCGGAGCAGTTCTTCGACCGACTCCATGTCGGTGGGCTTGAAGTCAACGAACGCGTTCATGAAGCCGTCCTCGGAGGAATCGCAATCTGCGGGTCGCCGGGCCAAACTAATCGACGAATCAATTCTTCTTCCATCAACGCCGCCCGCTGCGGTCGCGATGGGATGGACCAGGCCGGCAACGGTGCTGGGTGCTTTCGAGGTCACCATGGACAACGAGCTGATCGAAGCGATCCGAGAGAAGATGCGCTACGAGTTCGAGCGCATCGGCCCACCGGACGGTTTCCCCGCATTCCCCCCGATCCCGGCCGCACGCCACACCAGTGACGAGTTCTGGGAGTTGGAGCGAACCCATGTGTTCGCGAAGAGTTGGGTCATCGCCGGACGCTCCGAGGACGCTCCGAGCCCCGGTGACTACTTCACGTTTCACGACTTGGGAATGCCGCTGCTCATCGTCCGGGGCAACGACGCTCAGTTCCGATGCTTCGCCAACACCTGCCAGCACCGAGGCGCGCCGGTCGTACGCGAAGAGAAGGGAAGTTCGCGTCGCCTGCGCTGCCAGTACCACTCCTGGACCTACGACATCGACGAAGGGAGGCTCATTTCCATCCCCGACGAGCGCGACTTCGTCAACCTCGAGATCGAGACCCTCTGCCTGCCGCGTTTCAGCTGTGACACCTTCGCCGGTTTCGTGTTCGTCAACCTCGACCCGAACGCGATGCCGCTCGCACAGTGGCTCGGCAGGTCCGACGAGATGTTTGCGCCGTTCCAGTGCGAGTCGCTACGCGAGGTCTACCGGCGCAGCGTCGTGGTCCCGTGCAACTGGAAGGTCACTGCCGAGGCCTTCCTCGAGGTGTACCACTTCAAGCACATCCACAGCCACGACGGTGTTTCTGTCCTTGACAACCGCGGTGCTGCCATGGGTTTGTATGCGAACGGGCACTCGCGGATGGTCACGCCATACTCCGAGCAGAACGTGAAGCGCTCGGGTATGAAGTCGTGGGATGACTGGATACCCACCGACCAAGGACCCTTCGAGGTGATCGACACCGTGCCCGACATGGTGCGATGCACCAGCACCGCGGTGAGCCTCTTCCCGAACGTGATCATTCCCCTCGGCGCGATCGGCTTCCCGATCAACGTGTTCTGGCCGATCGACAAGCGCACGACCCGCCTCGACTGGATCTACTACGCGAAGAAGGACTGGGACGGTGACGACATGCCGACGAAGTGGCAGAAGCGGGCCGAGGTCTACGACCAGATCATGCACGAAGACATGTTGAACATGGCCCCCATGCAGCAGTCGGTCGACTCGCCCGCGCTCCAGGGAATCCGCATCAACTACCAGGAACGGCGCATCTGGCACCTCCACGAACAGATCGACCGCATGATCAGTCCGGCCAACCTCCCACCGGACCTGGCCGTTCCGCAGGTGCTCGAACCGTTCATCGAGAGGTAGACCGGTGCTCTACCGTGGGTACATGCCGACCGAGAACCGGTAGCCACCGGTGAATTCGCCTCCCCGTGGAGTGCGCGCCGTGCCGGGGGATCACTGGGAGATCGGCCCATCGAACGCACCTCTCGATTCCGCCGTCGATGCCCTTTGTGCCGCCGCCTCCGTGGCCGTGACCTTGGCCGTGATCGTCGTGCAGCACGGTCGGATCATCGCCGAGCGGTACCAAGCGGATACGTCACCGAACAGCTTCCGAGATGGACCCCCACCGGAGACGACGCCCGAGACGACGCTGATCTCCTGGTCAATGGCCAAGAGCATCACCCACGCTCTCGTGGGGTTCGCAGTTGGCGACGCTCTGGTGAACGTCGAGGACCCGATCCCCGTCCCGGCATGGCGCAGCACCGAGAAAGCGTCGATCACCTGGCAGCACCTTCTCAACATGCGGAGCGGTCTTGACTTCGTCGAGGACTATGTCGACGACAGCATCAGTCATGTGATCGACATGCTCTCCGGAAGCGGCGCAGCCGACGTCGCGTCGTACGCCGCGTCGCGGCCCCTGATCCACGAGCCCGGAAGCCATTGGTCGTACTCCAGCGGCGATACCAACATCATCGCTCGTGCCCTTGCCTCTGTCGTCGCCGGGGGAAGCCGAGATCTCATGCGTGCGTACATTCAGGACCGGCTCTTCGATCCCATCGGTATGACGAGCGCCACGGCGAAGTTCGACGCCGCCGGAACGTTCATCGGCTCGTCGTTCGTGTATGCGACCGCCCGCGACTTCGCTCGATTCGGACTGCTCTACCTCCATGACGGATGGTGGGGCAACAGGCAGTTGCTCCCCACCGGTTGGGTCGATCACGCCCGACGACCCACCCCGGTGCCTGATACCGAGGGCCACGGCTATGGCGCGCATTGGTGGCTGTGGCCCTATGACGGTGCGCTCGCCTGCCACGGCTACCAGGGTCAGCGAACGATCGTGCTCCCGGACCGCGACGCGGTCGTGGTACGACTGGGAAAAACCGACGCAGCGCAGGCCGACCAACTCCGGGCGCACCTGAGCGAGGTGATCCGGGTGATCCCGACGGTCTAGGTGGTGCGCTTGCGGGTCTGGGCAGCGACCCGTTTCGCGGCCTCGAGGAAATCGACGGCTTCGAGGGTTCCGACAGATGCGGAGTCCAGCGTCGAAACACGATGATTGTCCGTCAGGCGGAGCGCCTGAGCGTTGATGGCGTGTTCGAAGAGGTTGCGCGAGATGCGCGCGTTGCCGAATCGCTCATCACGCACGAGCGCCTCGAAGATCAGCGTCAGCGCGTCATGCACCGCAGGCGCAAGGATGAACTCGCCGGAGCGGGCCATCTTCTCGGTGATCGCCACGAGTTCGCTCGTGGAGTAGTCAGGAAACTCGATCTCCCGTGAGAAGCGCGAGCGAAGACCGGGGTTGGAGTTCAAGAAGCTGTTCATCAGCTTGGGATACCCCGCAGTGATCACGACGAGGCGTTCGCGGTGATCCTCCATGCGCTTCAGCAATGTCTCGATCGCCTCGGCGCCAAAGTCGTTCCCGCCGAGGTTGTTCGACGCCAGGGCGTAGGCCTCGTCGATGAACAGCACACCGTCGAGAGCTTCTTTCACGACCCGGTTCGTCTTGACGGCGGTGTGTCCGACGTATTGGCCGACGAGGCCGGCCCGATCGACCTCGACGAGGTGACCTTTGCGGAGAAGCCCCATAGCCCCGTAGGCCTCGGCGAGCAGGCGCGCCACCGTCGTCTTGCCGGTCCCAGGGTTACCCAGAAACACCAGATGCTGGCTCATCGCTACCTCGGCGAGCCCGTGCTCGCGTCGCCGAGCCCGAACCTGGAGAAGCGCCAAGAGCGTGCGGACCTGCTCTTTGACGGAGTCGAGACCGACGAGTTGATCGAGATCGGCCTGGATCTCGGAGAGCGTGCGCGGCGGACCGACGCGGACAGGCGGCCGCGTGCCACCCCGACGGGTGGTCAGGAGTTGCTCAGTGGTGCGGCGAGCGGTGTCACCAGCCTCCAGGAGTCGTTTTCGAAGTTCTTCACGGCGCAAGATCCAACCATCCTGACCGATCGACGGACCCTCACTGGCGTTTGCCGGGCGAGTTCCAAGCCGGGCACCGGGTAGCTGAGAAGGAGGTCCCGACACACCGGTCCGGAGAACCACGATGGAGGGATGGCAAAGTCGGCGCGGGCGGAGACCCGAAGACAGCAGTGGCAGCGCCGCATCCGGACCATTCCGATCATGCTCGGGGCAACGGGTGCGGCGATCGCCTTCGCCCCCTTCATCGTTCTGGTTTCGGCCGTGTCGGACATCACTCGAGGTCGTCGACGACTCCCTACGGTCAGGACGTTCCTCTTCCTCCTGCAATACGGCGTCAACGACAGTGTCGAAATCCTCGTTTCCCCGGTCCTCTGGGTCGTCGCAGGCGTCGGGACCAGGCTGCACGGCCAAGCCTCGATCAATCGACACCGACGACTGGAAAGGTGGTCGCTCCGATTGCTCGTGCGCCGAGCGGAGCGGCTCCTCGGACTTCGGATCTTGGTCGATGACTGCTCGCGCTCTGCGCTGCTACCCGCCCCAGCGATCGTCGTCTGCCGCCACGTGAGCCTCTTCGATGCGTCGCTCCCGTCAGCGCTGTACCTGGACAGCGGGGTTGCGGTCCGCGGCGTGATCATGGCCGAGCTGTTGGCCGATCCGGGTTTCGACCTGCTCTACGGACGGCTCGGCTCCGTGTTCATTCCCCGGGACAGCGGCCCCGATGCACGCGCCCAGGTCGCTCACCTCGGCCGCGGAATGCATGGATCATCGGTTGCAGTGATCTTCCCGGAAGGCCGGCTGTTCCGTCCCGATGTTGCGCAGCGATCACTCGTCAGCATTGCGAAGACAGACGCGGCGCGAGCCGCACGGCTCCAGAACCTCCGCCACGTCCTCCCTCCGCGACCGGGCGGGTTCGCCGCGCTTCTCGACGCATGCCCGGGTGTCGATGTCGTAGTGATCTCGCACACGGGGCTCGAGTCCTACGGTGCACTTCGCGATCTGGCCCGAGATGTTCCGCTGAAAGAGCCCATCAACGTGGTGGCCCACCGCTATCGACGGGAACAGATCCCAGCGGACCCGTCCGATGCCACGAGCTGGCTCGATGACAGATGGCTCGAGATGGACGAGTGGATTCACGCGAGGCTGACTCCGGCGCCGTGAGCGAACCCCGGCCGACCGACCCGATGTCTCGTCCTACCGGTGCTTCGCGGTCTTGGCGAGCAGTCCCTGCTCCAAGGCGGTGAGGGCGACCTCGAAGGAACGCAGATGGAACAATTTCCGCGTCGCGAGTCCCTTGGGCTCGGCGCTGGCGATCTCGAGCGAGACGAGCCCGTGGACGAGTCCCCACATCGCCATTGCGACGGCGTCGGCATCACGCTCGTCGATCAGGTTTCGTGACTGCGCTCCGACGACCTCGCCTCGCAGCAGGTCATAGGCGAGGAGACCGACAACCTGGATCTCGTCGCTGGCCACGTGACCGGGGACCGCGCCCATGAACATCACTTCGTAGGACGTCCGGTTCTCGAGTGCCCATCGCCGGTACGCAACCGCCTGCCCGAGGAGCGTGCCGAGCGGTGATTTCCTGGGCCGGGCCCGAGCGAGCGCGTCGGCGAACCGCCGGAAACCGTCGAGGAGAATCGCATCAACCAACCCGTCCTTGCCCCCGAACCAGGTGTACACGCCGATCGTCGAGCACCCGGCGCGAGCGGCGACCCGGCGCACGGTAAGGGACGAGTGACCCTCTTCGTCCAAGATCGCGAGCGCGGCGGCGAGGATGTCGGTCCGGGTGTCCGGAATCGACGGGAGGTCCTTTTTCGCGCTTGACATCCCGTCCAGACTAGAACACTGTTATGGGTGTAACGCCGTTATGGCCAAACCGAGGAGCCCGCGCATGAACACCTACCTCTCCGCGAACTTCGCACCCGTCGACGCCGAGATCACGGCGGCCGACCTCCCCGTCATCGGTGAACTCCCGAAGGAGCTCAACGGCCGGTATCTGCGCAACGGGCCGAACCCGTTCGACGTCGTCGATCCCGACACCCACCACTGGTTCCTCGGCGACGGCATGGTCCACGGCATCCGCCTCTCCGAGGGCCGGGCCGCCTGGTACCGCAACCGCTACGTCGGGTCGGATCGGGTGGCAACGAAGCTCGGTCGTCCCATCAGCGGCCCGAACTGGTCGGGCGGTGACTCCGGCGCGAACACGAACGTCGGCGGCTTTGCCGGCCGCACGTGGGCCATCGTCGAGGGCGGCGGATCACCGGTCGAGCTGACCTACGAGCTGGACACGGTCGCCCGCAACGACTTCTTCGGAACCCTGCCCGGGGCATTCACCGCTCACCCGAAGGTCGACCCGACCACCGGCGAGATGCACGCCATGGTCTACGCCCCGGGGAAGTGGTTCGACCACGTGCAATACGTCGTGGTCGGTACCGACGGCCGGGTCCGCCGCTCGGTCGACATCCCGTGCGGAATGACGATGATGCACGACATGTCGCTGACCGAGACGTACGCCATCGCGTACGACTTCCCGGTGACCGTTGACCTCAACCTCGCCATGAGCGGCACGCGTTTTCCCCTCCGCTGGAATCCGGACTACGGCTCGCGTGTCGGGTTGCTGCCTCGCGAAGGCAACGCCGACGAGATCATCTGGGTCGACGTGCCGATCTGCTATGCCTTTCACCCGCTCAACGCCTACGAACGTGCCGATGGCACCGTCGTGATCGACCTCTGTGTGTACGACCGGATGTTCGAACACGACGTTGCTGGCCCTTGGGGCGATTCGTTGTCGCGACTCGAACGATGGGAGATTTCGCCGAAACTCCGGAAGTGTTCCGTCACCGTCATCGATGAGTCCCCCCAGGAGTTCCCGCGCCATGCACACGTCGTCGGTACCAAAGAGCACCGCTTCGGCTACACCGCAGAAATCGGCACGGATCGTCTCGGCGTCACGATCAAGCACGACCTGGTGACTGGCGACCGGTCGACCTACGACCACGGTCCCGGCCGTGGCGCCGGTGAGGTCGTGTTCGTGGCCAGGGAGGGGTCGACGGCCGAAGACGACGGATGGCTGATGACGTTCACGCATGCCCACGACGGGTCGTCGGCCAGTTTCGTGGTGCTCGACGCGCAGGACATCGAGCGCGGTCCGGTGGCCGAGGTGCCGCTCCCTCAACGCGTGCCCTACGGGTTCCACGGCAACTGGGTCAGCGATCGGTCCGTGCCTCCGAACCCGTAGGGGGTCTGCCTATTCGGTTGGCGTCGACCGCCGAACTATGCGGCGCATGGCTCGTCGTCCATCCCATCGGATGAGCGCGACGACGAGACCAACCGCGCTGATCGCCCCGACAACGAGCGCCTCCACCGGAGTCGACGGAGATCGGGAGGCTCCGATGATGGTGGCCGCGGTCGCCGCGATCCAGGCAACCGCGGCGATCCGAACCGTCGTGTCTTCGAGTTGGGAGAATTGCGGGTCCGATCGGGCCGCTCGGTCGCTTGCCCCCTCCGACTTGCCGACCTCGAGGATCCAGGCGAGCGGCGCTGTCACGGCGACGATGATCGCCGGAGCCCAAGCGGCGATGATCCCGGCGAGCCACAGGATGGAGCTTGTGGTTACGTCCGGGTCGTGGTCGATCACGCTGGCGAGAGCGAACGCAGCAATCGCTGTGGTCAGCATGGCGAGCACGGCCTTCGCGTAGCGAAGCACGAGAGCTTGGAGGTTGAGGATGTGGCGCGCCAGGACCTGCTCCATCCGGGCCGCCTGCTGCGGAAGCGAGCGCGTGCCGGTGGCGGCGAGTTCGAGCAGGGCCAGTCGACGAGCCTCGTCACGCTGCTCCTGGGTCAACGAACTCGCGTTCTCGGCCGTTGCGTTCAGTCGATACCGGGCCATCTGGTCGTCGATGCGGTCCCGGCTGTACCGATTCTCGGGAAGCAGAAAGGCGCGCACGTTCGGATCGTGGTGGGCGAGGTCGATCTCGTTCCACACGTCCTCCGTCACATCGGTGGGCGACACCCGGAGGCCCGAGAGTGCGAACCGCGGGAAGAACGCCTTGGACTGCTCGGTATCGAAGTGCTGGCCGGCAAAGTAGAAGCGCACGAGGTCTCGCAGCAGCAGCCACAGCGCAGCGATGGGAAGCGCAGCCAATGCAACGACGGCAACAAGAACGAGACGGTGCGGCGCGTCGGCGGGCCCGTCGAGGAGTGCCCGGACGATGCGAGCGATCGAATCCTTGGCCAGCGCGGGGAAGAGCACGATCAGACCCGCCCCGGAGAGCAATGCGCTGGCCACGCGGTGGACCGTCGAAAGGCGCACCTCGCAGCGCTGCAGATACGCACGGATGGCGGCCGCTGACTCGGGTTCGGTCCTCGGCCAATCCTGCGTCACAGGCACAACACTGATCCTCCGGCCGGCCGGATGCGCGCATGGTCGCGATCGCCGGTTCGGAACCGGACGGGCCTCGGCGAGACTGGAAGCGTGAGCAGCATCGTCGTGTCTGAGTTGGCCTACTCCCCGCCGGGGCATGACTCGCTGTTCTTCGACGTGAGCTTCGGCGTCTCGCCCGGTGAGCACGCCGCCCTGGTCGGACCGAACGGGGTCGGCAAGAGCACCATCCTGCGAATCCTCAGCGGCGAGCTCGAGCCTGATGACGGCGAGACGGCGATGAAGGGCAACGTTCTGACGATGACGCAGGACGTGGGCATGTCGCGCCCGACCGACTCGTTGCGGGACATGCTCATCGAAGTCGCTCCCAACGAACTCCGTCTCGCTGGTCGCCGGTTGTCCATCGCCGAGCGGGCGATGCTCGACGGAACCGCCGACGGGATGGCCTTCGCAGAGGCACTCACCGAATGGGGTGATCTCGGCGGCTACGAGCTGGAGTCGAAATGGTTTGCCGCCGCCGAGCGAAGCGTCAAGACGCCTGTGCTCGACTTCTCGACCCGGCTCGTCGGTGAGTTGTCCGGTGGCGAACGCAAGCGCCTCGTCCTCGATCTCCTCCTCACGTCGGGTGCCGACGTGCTGCTCCTCGACGAGCCCGACAACTACCTCGACATCCCGACGCGGGTGTGGTTGGAAGAACAGATCAGGGCGTGCCGCTCGACGATCTTGATGGTGAGCCACGACCGGGCCCTGCTCGAGAAGGTCACCGACAAGATCGTCGCGGTCGAGGGCTCGGGCGCATGGGTGCACGGTGGGTCCTACGCCAGCTTCGGCGAAGCACGTGACAAGCGCCAGGAGCAGCTCGGCGACGAGCTCAAGCGATGGAACGACGAGGAACGACGCCTGTTCCAACACATGAAGATCATGAAGCAGCGGGCCGCGCAGAACTTCAAGAACGCCACCAAGGCGAACGCCGCAGAGACTCGTTGGGAGAAGTTCGTCGCCGCAGGTCCTCCCCCACCTCCCGTTCCAAACCAACAGATCTATGTGAACTTACGAGGCGCCGACGCCGCCCGGCGCGTCGCGATCTTGAAGGGTGTCGGCATGGGCACGCTCTTCCGACCGTTCACCGACGAGTTCCATCACGGCGAACGCATCGGCCTCATCGGTCCGAACGGCACCGGCAAGAGCCATCTCCTCGGCGCGCTCAGTGGGGAGAAGATGCCGGACCACGGCACGATCGTCTTCGGGCCGCGAACGTCGGTGGGGGTGTTCACCCAGATCAACGACAGGCCCGACTTCCTCGGCCGTGACTGCTTCGACATCGTCCGCGATCGCGTGCACGACGACGAGAAGTCGATGAAGTCGCTCGCCCGCTACGGGCTGCGGGTCCAGGCCCGGCAGGAATTCCAGACCCTCTCCGGCGGCCAGAAGGCGCGCCTCGAGATCCTCTGCCTCGAGCTGGAGGGCCACAACGTGCTTCTCCTCGACGAGCCCACGGACAACCTCGACGTCGATTCCTCAGAGGCGCTCGAGCAAGCACTCGACGGCTTCGAGGGCACCGTCGTCGCCGTGAGCCACGACCGCACCTTCCTCGCGAAGTTCGACCGGTTCCTGATGATCACCGAGGGCGGCGACGTGTACGAGCTGCCCGACTACGACGTCGCCA
>JANPFX010000258.1:0-3722 GCA_031423635.1 Acidimicrobiia bacterium
CGAAGGACCCGCGCAGGATCCTGGTCGAGGTCGGCCAGGTGCTCCTCGGCGGCGACGCGAGCGAGTGCGAGCGCCAGCGCAATCATTGGGCGAACACCAGGCGTCAAGGTCGTCACGGCGAATCCGTCGTCACGAAGGGCCGGGACGACCCCGGCCAGGACCACGGAGCTCTTGCCGGAGCCGGACGGCCCAGTGACGATGACGAATCGTTGCTCGCGGACCCGAATGGCCAACTCGTGGGTCACGGTCGCCCGACCGTAGAACTCGGACCGGTCAGCTTCCGTGAAGGGCCGCAATCCCCGGTAGGGATTGGAGACCGGGGCGTGCATCGACGGCCGACGAGCGTGATCAGAAGTCGGTGAGGCAGTGACGCGCAACCCCCGGGCGAGGCGCCATTCCGCAGCCAGGTCGGCGGCGGTCGAGATCTCGCCGGAGACGGCGCGACGCAGCACCGACCGAGCGTTCTCGAGGGTCGCCGCCTCCGCCGGAACGAGCAACGAGAGCAGCCCACCAACGAGCTCGGCGAGCGCCTGCACATCGTCAACTGCAGCCTCCTTGCCACCCGGCACTGCGATGCCGAAGTCGGAGAGATAGGGATGGCCGTCGTCGTCGTACAACACGTTGGCGGCGCGGACGTCGCGGTGCACGACGCCGGCCCGATGTGATGCTGCAAGCGCTCCTGCGATGCGATCGACCAAGAGATCGATGTCGGTTCCGGCCAGCTTCTCGTGCCGATCCAACCGATCTTGGAGCGACCCGCCCCGCAACAGGCGAAACACCAGAAACGCTCCGCCGGGCTCGCGCCAGTAGTCATAGAGCGGAACGATGCTCGGGTGTTCGAGCCGTGCGACCAATTGTGCCTCCGCCTCGAATCGGCGCACGAAGTCGGGGTCGTCGGCACGGTCGCCCCGCACTCGTTTGATCGCGACTTCTCGACTGAGCGACGGCTGAGTCGCCGCATAGATCGCTCCGTGCGCGCCCTGGGCGATGAGCTCGCCGATTCGGTACCCGCGAATGGCGCGTGTCGGCGGCGCAACCTCGGGATGATGATCGAGGATCCGTTGCTCCAGCGCTGCCAGCTCGGGGCTGGCCTCGAGACCGGACTGGTCCGCAAGGCGCCGCCGAAATCCCACGCCGGCCCGAAGCGCCTCAGCTGATCGGCCACCAAGGTGCAGCGCGATCATCCGTTGTCGCACGAAGGATTCCCGCAATGGGTCAAGAGCTACCAGCAGCTCGCTCTCGGCGGCTGCTTCCGCAACTCGATCCGATGCCAACATCGCGTCGAGCCGAGCGCTTCTGGCCGCGAGCCGCAACTCTTCCAGACGTGTTGCTGCGGCCCGAGCCCACCATTCGTCCGCGAGCTCGCCGAACGCCGGTCCCTCCCAGAGCTTCAAAGCTTCGTCATAACAAGCGATGGCCTCCACCTGATCCACGTTGTTCGCGCGCCTTATGAGTTGCTCGAATAGGGCAGTATCGAGTTCAGCCGCGTCGGAGGAGAGCGTGTATGTCCCGGTGTCGGTTCGAATCGCATCGCGACCAAGTTCGGCGCGCAGCCGCGAAACGTACGTGTGAAGGGTTCGCGCTTCACTACCGGGCCCACCCTCCGGCCACAAGATTTCGATCAACTTCGACAAGGACACGGGTTTGCCGATGTCAATCGCGAGGGCCGCGAGGAGACGTCGCTGCTGAGCCGCGCCAAGCCTGACGAAGCGTCCGTTCTGGTCGGTGACTCCGACCGGCCCCAGCAGACGAATCAGCATCGGTAGCACCGTAGCCGACCAGGGTTTCGCCAGTCTTTCAGCCCGTGAGCTGCGCAAACACGCCCATCGGGGTGTCTCGACGGGCGTTTGGCGGCGTCGTTCCGTGCGGTTCGAAAGCGGGACGAAACCGTCCTCGACGCACACTCCTTCCAGCCTTCGGGCTAGTCAGACTCCATCTATCGAAGGACCGATCAACATGTCGAATTCACACATCCGCGACGGACGCCGAACGAACTTTGTCGTAGCGGGGAGCGTTGCCTTCATCGCATCGGTGATCTCGATCACCGGGATCACACCGGCTTCAGCTGCCTCGAGGAAATTCTCAATCATTGGGGCGAGCCCAATAGCGCTTGCCGCCGCTCGCACGAACACGCCAAACTCGGTCAGTGCAATTGCAGCTTGGAAGGCCATCCACGATTCGCCCTACGCCGGCCTTGAGCTGATCTTCTCTCCGTACTACCCCGTGGGGCCCGGAGCATGTCCCGGGATCTGTTGAAGTAGTTCGGTGGTGACCCCTCCTCGGGCCCTGCTCGTGGCAGGGTTCGAGGGTCGTCCAAGCCACTCAGCCCAAGAGGGGGATTACCTCACTCTTGGTGACGCACTTCAGAGAAATGGAGGAGGGCGGCCGAGTACACCTCCCGTTGCTTGGCGCCCGCGACAAATCCAAGCGACCCCGCGGGTTCTGGCCGCTCGTTCCGTCGTGATCTGTGGCGATCGCAGAGCGATGGTGTTCTGGCTACGGGTTGAGGGTGTCGATGTGCTCGATGAGCATTCAGGATCGCCACCTCTTCCGGCTCATCGACCGCACACTGCCGGCTTGGGGTCGGGTCCGATGCTCTCCGCACTCGGCGTCGAGTTCGGACCAGTCAACAACGGCGTGGCCCCGATTGAAGGCATCCCGCGCCGTGCCATCGACGCCTTCTCAACATGCCGAGCCGAGATCCTCGAACACCTCGACGCCGTCGGCGCGTCGTCGGCCAAGGCTGCGCAGATCGCTACCCTCCAGACCCGCCGAGCCAAGGAGCCGCAGCCTGACCTCGACGCCATCCAAACCGAATGGCGGACCCGAGCGATCGCCAACGGACTCGACATCGAACGCCTCGGTGACCTGCTCGGCCGGGTCCGCTCCGAGGGACTCAGCGAACCGGAACGCAATTCCGCCGCTGCTCGGATGCTCGGACCAGACGGTCTCACCGGGCATGCGTCGACGTTCGACCGAAGGGACCTGCTCCGGGCCTGGTGCGAAGCCCACCCACAAGGAGCAACGCTCTCCGAAGTCCAGTTCTTCAGCGCGCAGATGATCGCCAACGAGCCGTCACTCGTCGCGCTCGCCGGAGACCGATGGACGACCCAAGATCTTCTTGCCTGCGAACAGTCTGTTCTCGACGCGGCCACCCGACGGGTCGGGATCCGCATCGCCGTAGTTCCTTCCACGGCGATCGATGCAGCGATCGCCGCCCGTCCCACGATCACCGCCGAGCAAGAACACGTCTGCCGGGCACTCGTCGGAGGCGGCGACGGTGTGTCGGTGTTGATTGCGCCGGCCGGGACCGGAAAGGGCTTCACCCTCGGCGTGGCCCAAGCCGCTTGGTCTGCCGCCGGCGTGGAGGTTCTCGGCGCTACCGTCGCGGCCCGGGCCGCAGCGGAACTGCGGACCGGTGCGGGGATCGGGTCGATGACGATCACCAGCCTGATCGGTCAACTCGACGACGGCAAAGCACTCGCCCGCAACAGCGTGCTGGTGATCGACGAAGCCGGCATGGTCGGCACCCGACAACTCGCCCGCCTCGTCCAACACGCCGCATCACGTGACGCGAAGGTCGTGCTCGTCGGTGACCCCCGGCAGCTCCCGGAGATCGACGCTGGGGGAGTGCTCGGCGGACTCGCCCAACGTGTACCCATCCTGACGTTGACGGAGAACCGGCGACAACGCGAGCCGTGGGAACGGGCGGCGTTGAACCA
>JANPFX010000259.1:0-13237 GCA_031423635.1 Acidimicrobiia bacterium
GCAGAGGAGCACGCGACCCTGCTCCGACTGGCCGGTGGTGGCTTCCGTGACATGACCCGCATCGCTGCCGGACACCCCTCGATCTGGCTCGACATCTGCGAGACGAACCGGGACGCGATTGTCGTCGGCATGGATGAGTTGATCGCCGATCTCGGCCGGCTTCGCAACGTCGTGTCGCAGGGTGACCGTGAGCAGCTCCGTCGTCTCCTCCAGCGCGCTCGTGAAGCCCGCATCAACCTTCCCGTGGGGGCGCCGCCGGCCGAGGAGCTCGTCGAGATCAGGGTGCCGATCCCTGACCGGCCGGGCTTCATCGCCGAGGTGTCGACGCTTGCCAGCCAGCTCGGCGTCAACATCTACGACATCGAGATCAGTCATTCGTCGGAAGGCGGTGGCGTGCTGATGGCGGTGATCGCCCAGCATGCGTCCGATCTTCTCCGCGGCGGGCTCATCGCCCGCGGTTTCCGCATGTCGGTGGCGCCGTTGGGCGAGGGCTGATCGGTGGGTTCGTATCGGGGTCTTCCCGACCCGTTCCCGATTGTGCCGTTGGGGTTCGCGCTCGACGCCGACGTCGTCGTGCCCGGTTCGAAGAGCCTCACGAACCGGGCGGTGCTCGTTGCTGCAGCGGCGAAAGGCTCGACGCTGTTGACCGGGGTGCTGTCGAGCGACGACACCGACGCGATGCTCGACGTGCTCCGTGCCACGGGCGTGCGGGTGGAGCACGATGCAGCCGCGGCGAGGGCCGTCATTCACGGCTCGGGCTCGGCCCCGCTAGTCCAACCCGACGGTGACGTCCGCGAGGTCGTGATCGACGTTCGGCGATCCGGGACAACCGCACGCTTCGCGGTTCCGTACCTGGCGGCAGGCCGGGGGATGTTCCTGATCGACGCTCACGAACAAATGCGCGCCCGGCCGATGGACGACTTGTTCGACGCGCTCGGTCAACTCGGTGTGCGTCACGAGGCGGTTGGCCGTGCCGGCCGCCTGCCGGTCCGGGTGCACGCGTCGGGTTTGGGCGGGGGACTCGTTCGTGTGCCGGGAAACGTGTCGAGTCAGTTCCTCTCCGGTCTCCTGCTCGCCGCCCCGCTCGCCCGGTCGGAGATGATCATCGAGGTGACCGGGGAGCTGGTCTCGACCCCCTATGTCGACCTGTCCCTCTCGGTGATGCGGGCCTTCGGGGCGCAGGTGCTCAACGAAAGCTATGAGCGCTTTGTTGTTGCTCCGACCGGCTACGTCTCGCCCGGGTCGTTTGCCATCGAGCCGGACGCGAGCGCGGCGTCGTACTTCTTCGCCGCCGCCGTGGCCACGGGCGGCCGGGTCCGCGTGCCGGGATTGGGGACGCGGGCCGAACAGGGTGACGTCCGATTCGCCGACGTCCTCGGGCAGCTCGGGGCCACGGTTATCAGGACGCACGACGCCCTCGAGGTCCGCGCCAACGGTCCGCTGCAGGGGGGCACTGTGAACATGACGGATTGCTCGGACACCGCGCAGAGCCTCGCTGCCGTTGCCCCGTTGGCCATCGGGCCGATCAGCATCACCGGGATCGGCTTCATCCGCCGCAAGGAGACCGACCGCGTCGCCGCGGTGGTCACTGAACTCCGACGACTCGGCGTCGAGGCGACCGAGGACCCGGACGGTTTCACGATCCATCCGGGCCGGATCAGCCCGGCCACGGTGCACACCTACGATGACCACCGTATGGCCATGAGCTTCACCGTCCTCGGTCTCGCCGCTTCCGGGGTCTCCATCGCCGATCCAGGATGTGTGGCGAAGACCTTCCCGGAGTTCTTCGACGTCGTCGAGGGTCTGCGCTCGCGGGGTGACGCGTCGTGAGCGATCGTCTTCGTGTCGTGGCCATCGACGGCGTTCTCGGTGCGGGGAAGACGACGGTTGCCCGCCGGTTGGCCGAGCGGCTCGGCCTCGAGTACCTCGACACCGGCGCGATGTACCGATGCGTCGGGGTGGCCTGCCTCCGTGCCGGCTATCCGATCAACGATGCCTCGGCGCTGCAGGGCGACGACGGGCTCGACCTGCGGTCGCACGCTATCGAGCTGGCTCGCCACGTCCGGATCGATGTCCGGACAGCGGCCGACGGCACTCAGGTGGTGCTGCTCGACGGCGCCGACGTCTCGGCCGAGATCCGCGCTCCGGAGGTTGCCCGTGCGGCGAGCGTGCTCGCAACGGTTGCCGAGGTGCGCACCGAGATGGTGGAGCGTCAACGGGCATGGGCGCGTGCTCGCGGTGGTGGCGTGCTGGAGGGTCGTGACATCGCCACCGTCGTGTTCCCCGACGCCCCGGTACAGCTGTTCCTGACGGCCGATCCGGTGGAGCGAGCCCGTCGGCGCCACGCCGAGCAGCCCGAGCGGACGTTCGAGGAAGTGCTCGCTGACCTCACATGGCGCGATCACAACGATGCGTCGAGGGAGGTGGCGCCCCTCACCATCGCGGCGGGAGCGACGCTGATCGACTCGACCGGTCTGTCGCTCGACGAGGTCGTCGACCGGGCTGCGGCGATCGCCGTCGGGGGCTTCACCGGCGCGACCCAGCGGTCGGATCAGAGTGCGGCGTCCGCCCTCGCCGCGAAGACTGCAGCGGCGGTCTCCGTCGACGCGCTCGCGGTGTCACCTCTGGGCAGGTCGGCCGCGCCGAATGAGGAGCGGCCGTCACCGTTCGAACGGCGGCTCTGGGCAACGCTTCGCCCGATCCTGCTCGTAATCGTCCGCGTGTACTTCCGCGCCACGTGGGAGGGGCTGGCGAACATTCCGAAGACCGGACCCGTGATCATCGCCCCGGTGCACCGGTCGAACATCGACACGCTCCTGGTGCCGTTTCTGACCAAGCGGCGCGTGCGCCTACTGGGCAAGGTGTCGATGTGGAAGTTCCGCCCGATCGGCGTGCTGTTCAACCGGCTCGGTGCCATCAAGGTCCAGCGGGGGACGGCGGACCGGGAGTCGATGACGCTGTGTCTGGACGCGTTGCGAGGCGGTGAACCACTGGTGGTGTACCCGGAGGGGACCCGCAAGGAGGGGCCGGTCGTCGAGGAGCTCTTCGACGGGGTCGCCTGGCTGGCTGCTCGGGCCCAGGTGATGATCATCCCGGTGGGCATCGGCGGATCGGCCGACGCCATGGGTCGATCCCACAAGTTTCCCCGACCGAAGAAGGTGCACCTCATCGTCGGCCGCCCGATCGCCCCGCCGCCGACGACCGGTCGGAGCGGATTGCGGCAGTGCACGACGCAGTTGCAGGCCGAGATGCAGCAGCTCTTCGACGCGGCCCAGACCCGTGTCTACGGCTCCCCGCCGGGCTGAACGACAGATGTCGGCATTGGCCGACAGGGTGACCGATCGGGGGAGTTGCCCACGCGACAAAGGTAGTTGACCTGCGGGAACGGCCAGTTGCTGGCAGTACGATCCTTGTCCTCACGACGAAAGGCTCGCCCATGAGCGGACTCGAAGAACTCCTCGGCAGCGCCCTCGGCGGCGACATGATGGCGAAGATTGCCGGCCAGCTGGGCACCGACGAGGCCGGTGCCCAGAAGGCCGTGGGTGCGGCGCTGCCCGCGCTGCTCGGGAAGCTGAAGGCGAACGCCGATGATCCGGCGAAGGCCGAGGCCCTGGCCGCAGCGGTGAACCGTGACCACGACGGGTCGTTCCTCGACTCGGCCGGCGACAGGATCGGTGGCCTGTTCGGCGGCGACGACCCGACCGGGTCGAAGATCGTCGGCCACGTGTTCGGCGCGGATGCCGACGCCGCACAGGAACAGGTGGCGGCGCAGGCGGGCATCGACAAGGGGCAGGCGGCCGGGTTGCTCGGAGCGCTCGCTCCGATGGTGCTCGGCGCGCTCGGCAAGTCGGGCCAGGGCTCCGGCGGGGTGCAGGCCCAGGGTCTTTCGGGCATGCTCGGCGGTCTCCTCGGTGGCGGCGGGGGCCTCGGGGGGATGCTCGGCGGTCTCCTCGGTGGCGGCGGTGGTGGTGGGCTCGGCGGAATGCTGGGGGGCGCCAACGCCGGTGGCACCGGAGGGGCGTCCCCGCTGTCGAAGGTCACGTCGATGCTCGACCAGAACAAGGACGGCTCGGTCATGGACGACCTGTCTCGGATGGCCACCGGCGGCGGATCCAAAGGAGCTTCGAGCGGTGGCGCCGGCGGCATGCTGTCCAAGCTGATGGGGATGCTGCGTCGCAAGTGAAGCACGACGCCCCCGAGGTCGGCCCAGACCGACCCGATGCCCCGGGTCCGGGAACGCTGCCGTTCCTCGGGCTGCTGCGGACCCATAACGAGTTCCGATGGACCCTTCCCGTCGAGCAGTCCATCTGCACGTGGGCGGGCAACCTCTTCGGAGGTGCGGGCCTTGCTGCGGCGATCGAGGCGATGGAGGCGGTGTCGCGCCGCCCGGTCATCTGGGCGACCGGCCAGTACCTGTCGTTCGCCAAAGTGGGCTCGATGCTCGACCTCGACGTGACCCTGGCCGTGCACGGCAAGGCGACCACGCAGGCGAGGGTCGTCGTCAAGCACGGGAACACCGAGATCCTCACGGTCAACGGCGCGCTTGGAAGCCGCGACACCGACGCCGAGGGGTCGTTCGCGGTGAAGCCCGACGTGCCGCCTCCCGAGGAGTGCAAGGCACGACGTCACCGCTTCGGTACGCAGAACTCCATCAACGAGCTCTTCGAATCGCGCATCGCCATCGGCCGGGACCTCGAGGAGCTCGACGGCGTGCCCGTGCCGGACGGTCGGTCGGCGATGTGGGCCCGACTTCCCGATGGTGGCGCGAGCACCGCAGCTGGTCTGGCCGTCCTTGGTGACTTCGTGCCGTTCGGCATCGGCCAGGCGCTCGGCGCTCGGGCCGGTGGGAACTCGCTGGACAACACCCTGCGGGTGATCCGCCTCGTGCCCACGAACTGGGTGCTCTGCGACATCCGCGTGCACGGCGTCCATCACGGGTTCGGTCATGGACTCGTGCATCTGTGGGCGGAGGACGGCACGCTGATGGCGACCGCGAGCCAGTCGACGATCGTGCGCTACTGGTCGGAGCAGGGGCAGCCGCCCCGGTCCGCCAAAGGCGAATAGGCGGTCTGCGCCTACCGCAAAGACGCGAGCACGTCGCTCGCTGCGGTACTGCGATCATTGGTAAGCGCGCTTCGCTCTGGTGGGGGCGCCCCGAGGCCGAAAGCGATCGCCGCGGCGATCGCCGGCACCATCTCGCGCAGTTCCTTGGGCGGCGGGAAGTACTCGTCTTCGTCGGTGACGCGTACGAGCGCCACGCCGCGTTTCGGTGCGAGGTGATGGATCACTTCGTTCACCAGTTCCTCGGGTGCCGACGCGCCGGCGGTGACACCGACGATGCCGTGAAGGTCTGTCGGGAGTTCTGCTGCGCTGTTGACACGAAAGACTTTCGGGCAGCCGGCGGCGACCGCCACTTTCGCGAGGGCCACCGTGTTCGAGGAATTGGCCGAACCGATGACGACGATGGCGTCGCACTGTGGCGCCATCGCCGTGAGCGCGTCCTGACGATTGGTGGTGGCGTAACAGAGGTCGGAATGCCCCGGGACCCACATCTCTGGGAAACGCGTGGTCGCGGCGTCGAGCACGTCGGCCCAGTCGTGATGGCTGAGCGTGGTCTGGGCGAGCAGGGCTACGGGTCCTTCGATGTCGAGGGCGGCGACGTCGTCGACGCTCTCGACGAGGTGCATGGCGTGCGGGGCGACGGCCATGGTGCCGACAGCTTCGTCGTGGCCTTCGTGGCCGACGTAGACGATGTTGAACCCCTTGCCGGCGCGCACCTTCGCCTCGTGGTGGACCTTGGTCACGAGTGGACACACCGCGTTGACGACGAAGCCACCGTTGGCCTGGGCGGCGGCCACGACCTCGGGCGGAGAACCATGCGCGCTGAGCATCAGGGGTGCGCCTGGGGGAACGTCGTCGAGGCTGTCGACGAAGACCACTCCGAGGTCGCGGAACCGATCGACGACGAGACGGTTGTGGACGATCTCGTGGTAGCAGTAAACCGGCGGCTCGAACATCCGCACCAGCCAGGTGAGCGCCTTGATAGCCATCTCGACGCCGGCGCAGAACCCCCGCGGCGCGGCGAGGAGAACCTGGTCCACGCCACCGGTGCCATCAGCATGCTCGATCGGGACGCCGGTCGGCGTGGACGAAGTGTTCACCCGTTCGAGGGTATCGGGGTCGACACCCTACGCGGGTCGCTGCGGTCGTTCGACGGAGGAACTGGTGTCGACGAAACGTGACGGTGGGCACGGTTCGGGCGTCCCGCCGGGAAGAACGGGGGTGACCGGTAGGATTGATGGGTTCTGTCATCGGACAGACCAGCCGAAGGGGGATGGGGTGAACGTAGCCGAGCGAAGCGAACAGTCGACGCGCCCGGCGACCGGGGTCTCACTCCCGTCGGTGGTCAGCGTCGTCCCCGGCTCGGCGGCCGAGGGTGCAGGGATCGTCTGTGGCGACGAGTTGGTGACCGTAAACGGGCAGGCCGTGCGCGACGTGATCCAGTACCGCCTGCTGGTCGACGAGGCCGAGGTGTCACTGGTGGTTCGCCGCGGCGGCCTCGAGTTCGACGTCGAGATCGCCAAGGCCGAAGGCGAGGCCTTGGGCATCGAAGTGCAATCGGCGTTGTTCGACCAGCTGCGCACCTGCGACAACCACTGTTCGTTCTGCTTCATCTACCAGTTACCGCCCGGGATGCGGCCGAGTCTCTATCTCAAGGACGACGACTTTCGTCTCTCGTTCCTCTACGGGAACTTCACCACCCTGACGCGATTCACGGAAGCTGATCTGGAACGGGTGATCACGGAGGGGCTGTCGCCCCTGAACGTGAGCATCCACGCCACCGATCCAGACGTACGGTCGTTGTTTCTACGCAACCCCCGCGGGGCCACGAGCCGGCGGTGGCTCAGGGCGCGGCTCGACAACGGTGGCGAGGGCCACGGCCCACACGTGGTGGGCCCCCGGGTGAACGACGGCGACATCCTCGAAGACACCCTGTGCGGGGTGCTCGACGAGTACGCGTCGCTGGCATCACTGCATGCTGTGCCGCTTGGCATCTCGAAGTTCAACAAGGAACCTTCGCTACGCGTGCATACGGTCGACGAGGCGCGGCGGGTCGTCGACACCGTGGCGCGGTGGCAGGAGATCTTCCTGTCGGCCATCGGTCGTCGCATGGTCTTCGCCGCTGACGAGTACTACCTCATGGCCGGCGTCGAGTTCCCGGCGAGCGAGACCTATGAAGACTTCTGCCAGCACGAGAACGGGATCGGGATGACCCGCACGCTCGAGCGGGAGGTGCTCGGTCTCGCCGACGTGCCGACCGATGTGGCCTCGGGGTTCTTCGCCTGGGTCGAAGGTGCTCCGGCGGAGGGCTACCGCGCGCCGCGCACCGTCGGCGGAGACCAGGGCGGAATCGTGTTCGCGCCGAGGCGCAATGCCCCCGTCGGAATCCTGACCGGCGAGTACGGAGCGAAGGTGCTGAACGGCATGCTGCCGCCGGTATTGGCGGCGCTGGGCCGCGACGACGTCCGCGTCGTGCCAGTCGTGAACGAATTCTTCGGTGGCAACACCGCCGTGGCCGGATTGATGGTCGGCAGCGACCTTGCCCGGGTGCTTGCCGGCGAGCCGATGGGGCACCGCTATCTGCTCCCCGACGTCTGCCTGTCGAAGGGCGTGTTCCTCGACGGCACCCGCCCCGAGGATCTTCCCCGGCGAGTCGAGATCGTCCCCACCAACGGCATCGCGCTTCGCGAGGCCCTGATGGTCGGAGCGCGGTCGTGAACACTGCCGAGTCCGGATTCGTCCGCGCGCAGATGAATGCACCGCTCTCGGTGATGAGGAAACAGGGACTTGTATGAGTGAACAGACCGAACGTCGATCGAAGGCTGCCGCGCTGGCGCGCATTTCGCCGAGCAATCCCCGGGGCCTGCCGGTCGTGGTCATCTGCGGCCGTCCCAACGTCGGGAAGTCGACGCTCCTGAACCGCTTCGTCGGCCGCCGTGAGGCGATCGTGGAGGAGAAGCCCGGAGTCACCCGCGACCGCAAGGACGTGGAGGCCGAATGGAACGGCGTCCCCTTCATCGTGGCCGACACCGGCGGCTGGCTGGCGTCGGGCTCGGAGCTCGACGACAAGGTCAGCGAAGCGGCCGAGAAGGCGATCGCGGACGCTGACGTGTGCCTGATGGTGGTCGACGTGGCCGTCGGGTTGACCGAAGAGGACGAGCGGGTCGCCGATCTCCTGCGTCGGACCAGGCCGAAGGGGTCGGTGTTTCTCATCGTCAACAAGGTCGACGGCGAGACCCGGATGCCCGATATTTGGCAGTTCACGCGCCTCGGTCTCGGCGATCCGTGGCCGGTCAGCGCCCTGCACGGCAACGGTTCCGGTGACGTGCTCGATGCCGTGCTCGATCAGCTTCCCGACGCGAAGCGTCAGGTGCAGCCGATCGTCGAGGACGACAATGCCCCGTTCGACCACGAACGTGCCACGGACGAGGCGACCTTCGACACGATCGGTGTCGGCGGGGGAGCGACGCCCAAGGTCGTGATCGCCGGTCGGCCGAACGTCGGGAAGTCGACGCTGTTCAACCGCCTCATCGGTGACGAACGCTCGATCGTGCACGACATGGCGGGCACCACGCGTGACACCGTCGACACGGTCATCGAGACCGCAGAAGGACAGATCTGCTTCGTCGACACCGCCGGCATGCGCCGTCGCAGCAAGATCGACGAAGGAACCGAGTACTTCTCCTTGGTGCGCGCGCTGCAGGCGATCGACGAGGCCGACGCCGCGGTGCTGGTCATCGACGCCCGCGAGGGTGTCACTCACCAGGACCAACGACTCGCCGAGCGGATCGATGCGTCGGGCTGCCCGATCGTCGTGCTGCTCAACAAGTGGGACCTCCTCAACGAGGATCAGAAGCTGGCCGCCCAGGTGAGTGTCACCGACCGCCTGCAGTTTCTCGCCTACGCCCCGGTGCTGAAGGTAAGCGCGCTTTCCGGTTTCGGTGTTCACAAGCTCCTGCCGCTGCTCAGCGATTCCGTTCGCAGCTACCACATGCGCGTCCCGACGCGGGCTCTGAACGAGCTGGTCCAGGAGGCGCAGCAGATGCATCCCGGTCGCGAAGCCCGGATCCTCTACGCCACGCAGGGCGCGACCGATCCGCCGACGTTCACGCTGTTCGCGAACCGCGAGCTGTCGCCGCAGTTCCTGCGCTACCTCGAGCGCCGCATCCGTGACCGGTTCAACTTCGGGTCGACCCCGCTGAAGCTGCGGGTGCGCAAACGCGGAGGATGAGTCGATGGCCCGTCGGCACCGCCGAGGTCTGATCACTGCGGTCGGCGGGTCGGCACTGGTGGTGCTCGCGGTGTCGATCGTGTCGATCGTGTCGATGTCCGGGGTTGTTCCCGTGATTGCGCCGGAAGCGGGAGCCGCGGTGGCCTTGGGGACAGGGCGAATCGTCGCGGCGCCGATTCGGACACCGTTGCCGTCGATCGCCTTCGCGGTGACGTGCCGGCGTTCCCACAGCTCCAACGACGATCCGATCGTCCATCGGGGCGATCCCGGAGCGTCGCACCGCCACGACTTCTTCGGCAACGAGTCGACAGACGCCGGCTCCGACGCCCCATCCCTGGCCGGTGCTTCTACAACGTGCAACGAAGCGGGCGATCGGGCGGCCTATTGGCTGCCGACGCTGCAAGGCCTCGGATGGGCGCCACGTCTGCGCGCTTACTACAGCGCCGGTCCGTTGGCGCCGTCAACGATCGTTGCGTATCCGACCGGGCTGCAGTTGATCGCCGGATCGCCGTCGTCTCCCAGGCCGCCCGGTGTCGATGTCGTGGCCTTCTCGTGCGGTCGTGCCGTCGACGAGCCGGGATGGAACGCGTCGCCGCCCGCGTGTCCCGGGCCGACGACGGCGCGGCTGAGCTTCCCGCAGTGCTGGGACGGCGTCCGACTCCAGGCACCCGGCAACGCCGTTGCCCCGGTCGGCGGGAGGTGTCCATCGACGCATCCGGTCGCCCTCCCTCTTCTCCGTCTCGTTGTGGCAACAGCCGGACGGGTCTCACCGGCGGAACTCGTCACGAGCGCCGGCGGCGCGAACCGTCTGCACGCAGACTTTCTGAACGCGTGGGATCCCGCGGCGCTCGAACGGCTGATCACGGTATGCACGCGCGGTGAGCGGAAGTCGAATCGCGACGTCAAGCAGTGCCGTACCGCCGGCACCGGTCCCCGTGCGGTCGGCGGGCCGGAGACGAAGGAGACGAACTTCTAGCCCCGGTCGCTTTGCGCGCCGACGCGAGGCGGGACACGAGGAGGGACTGGACGCGGCGCACCACTCGTTCCCATCGTGGCCGACTGCCGAGGACGAAGACCTTGTGGATCGACTCGTGGACGGTCCATTCGGTGCGCAGGCCGCGGGGGAACATGGCGGTGCTGCCGGCCGACAACTCGTGCACGTGGGTGTCGGCGATCACGGTGACCCGCCCGGCGATGATGTGGACGTATTCGTCGGTGTCATAGATGAAGGTGAACCGGCTCGGCTGGCAGCACCACACGCCGCTGCTGATCGCTCCGCCGGGAGCGGTCGCCGTGATGCGCATGCGCGGCTGCGGATCGCCGTCGATGACCCAGCCCGACGGGAGGGGGGCGTCGACGAGCCCATCGTCAGCGTCGGTCGCCACGACGACCGGTGACGGTCCCCGCACGGTGAACCGGCCAGTGATGTCCGTCCCCGGCGGCGAAGCGGGCGCGTCATTGCGCGGACGGGCAACCTCGACCGTAGTGACCCCAGAAACAGCCATACCGGTCCATCGGCACGATCGGCGCGTTGGGAGAGAGGTTGCCCCCAAATATGGGGGCAGAACACCTCCGAACGCCGTTCGGAGGTGTTCTGCCGCAGTCGCGGGGCGGGCGCGCCCGGCACGGGTGCAGGAGAACTCGCAGCAGAGGCGTGCGGAACAACCCGGGGGCCGTCCGATGCCGGGATCGTCTACTCGATGACCCAGTTGCGCTTGGCGTTGGGGTCGTGCACGCGCTCGCGCGACGCGTTGATCTCGCGCCAGGCGGCGCGGGCGCCCTCGAATCCCGCGGTCGACGACTTCTTGTCGGGCTCGAGCATCTTGTAGACGTCGAAGAAGTGCTTGATCTCCTCGAGGAGCTCTTCGGGCAGGTCACGAAGGTCCTCGACGCCGCGCCACCGCGGTTCGCGGGGCGGGACGCAGATGATCTTGGCGTCGGGTCCGGCCTCGTCCTGCATCCACATCACGCCGACCGGTCGGGCCTCGACCCACACGCCCGGGTACGTCGGGTCCTCCAAGAGGACGAGTGCATCGAGGGCGTCGCCGTCCTCGCCGAGGGTGTCGGGAATGAAGCCGTAGTCGGCCGGGTAAACGGTGGCCGAGAACAGCCGGCGGTCGAGGAAGATGTGACCGGACTCGTGGTCGATCTCGAACTTGTTGCGAGAGCCTCGGGGGATTTCGATGGTGACGAAGACGTGACCGTCTTTGGGGGTGCGAGCCATGCCCCCAGTTCACACGCTGGCGGGCGTTCGGTGCGACTTCTCGCCAACTCTCCCGAATACCAGAAGAGAAATTCTGGCGTTTGTGTTCCGACTCAATCGGAAGCCTCGTACAATTTGCGTCTGCCAGTCCCGATAGGAGTCTCGAATGGATCCGTCCTCATTCCGTTGCACCGCCGACATCGTCCGGCACTACGCCGCCGAGAAGCCGAACGACACGATGATCACGTTCGGCGACCGGACCGTCACGTGGTCCGAGATGGACGTCCGGTCGAGCCAGGTGGCCCAGGCGCTCATTGCCGCCGGCGTGGCATCACAGGAGCGGGTGGCGTTCCTTGAGAAGAACTCCGTCGAGTACTTCGAGGTGCTCTTCGGCTGCTCGAAGGCGAACATCGTCGACGTCTCGGTCAACTGGCGACTTGCCCCTGCGGAGATCCTCTACACGGTGAACGACTCCGAGGCGAAGGTGCTGTTCGTCGGAGCGGACTTCTTCGCCACGATCGAATCGGTCGAGGCGGACTTCACGTCGGTGAAGACCGTCGTCGCTCTCGGTGCTCACGATCGGTGGGTCGGCTACGACACTTGGCTCTCGAATCAGCCTACCGAGGATCCGACTGCCGAGACCCTTCCCGGCGACATCGCATTCCAGCTCTACACCTCGGGGACGACCGGTCTGCCCAAGGGGGTCATGACGTCGAACAACAACCTGTTCCAGCTCGTCGCCAATGTCCTCGGGCCGTGGGGCATGGACGAGACGTCGAAGAACGTCGCCACCATGCCGTTGTTCCACATCGGCGGCTCGGGCTGGGCGGTAGCCGGTATGTACATCGGAGCCACCACCCTGCTCGTGCGCGATCCGATGCCGAACGTGCTGCTCGAGCTGATGGAGAAAGAGCGGGCCACGAACGCGTTCTACGTCCCGGCGCTCCTCGCGTTCATGGCGATGACTCCCGGTGCGTCGGACCGGGACTTCTCGTCGATGCGGTCGGTCGTCTACGGCGCCTCGCCGATCACCAACGAAGTGCTTATCGGTTCCATGGCGACCCTCAAGTGCCCGCACATCCAGGTCTATGGCATGACCGAGACCACCGGGGCCATCACCGAACTGTCCCCCGAAGATCACGATCCGGGAGGACCCCGCGCCCATCTCCTGCGCAGCGCGGGCAAGCCCTATCCGTGGGTCGAGATGAAGATCGTCGACACGGAGACGGGTGACACCAAGGGTCCGGGCGAGGTCGGGGAGCTGTGGACGCGCTCTGCGCAGAACATGGTCGGCTACTGGAACCATCCCGACGAGACGGCGAAGACCATCACCGAAGACGGCTGGCTGAAGACCGGCGACGCCGGCTACCTCGACGCTGAGGGGTTCCTGTTTCTGACCGACCGGGTGAAGGACATGATCGTGTCGGGCGGCGAGAACGTGTACCCCGCCGAGGTCGAGAACGCATTGGCCTCGTTCCCGGCCATCGCCGAGGTCGCCGTCATCGGTGTGCCGAGCGAAAAGTGGGGCGAGACGGTGAAGGCCGTCGTGGTGCTCCGTCCGGGCCAGACCGCCACCGAGGCAGAGATCATCGCCCACGCCAAGGGTCTCCTGGCGGGATACAAGTGTCCGACCTCCGTCGATTTCACCGACGTCCTGCCCCGCAACCCCACCGGCAAGGTCCTCAAGAAGGACCTCCGCGAGCCGTACAGGGCGGGCCGCTCCCGCCGCATCAACTGACGAC
>JANPFX010000260.1:0-2946 GCA_031423635.1 Acidimicrobiia bacterium
CTTCGCTCTCGCGAGTTCTTCGCGTACATATGGTTCGACTGTCCCGAGGTCCTCGCCGACGACGTACGCACCGGCCCGCTGGGACTCGAGGGCGACGATTGCCAGAAGATCACGAAAAGGTAAGTACACGTAGCAGCCGTCGCTGGGTGACGACCCGTCCGGGATCCAGTAGAGGCGAAACAGCCCCATGACGTGATCCATGCGGAGCGCGCCAGCCCCGCTCAGCGCGGCGCGCACGGTCTGAACGAACGGTTCGTAGGCCAGGTCCCGCAGACCCCAGGGGTGGAACGGGGGTAGGCCCCAGTTCTGGCCGAGCTGGTTGAAGTCGTCGGGCGGCGCGCCGACGGACATGTCGAGACAGAACGCAGTCGGGTTGACCCACGCGTCGGCTCCGGCGCGGTCGCAGCCGATGGCGAGATCGGTCATCACGTCGAATCGACCGTCGCCGACGCGCCCGGCGTCATGAAGTTGGCGGTCGAGGAGCCACTGCACCCAGAGGTGGAACCGCACACGATCGTTGTCGTGAGCGAACGCCGTGACCTCGCTCGATGTGGAATCCCGGAGTGCGCTCGGCCATTCACGCCAGTCGCCACCATGAAGTTCCACCAGCGCAAAGAACGTGGCGATGGGCTTCAAGGCACTCGATCGTTCAGCAACGAAGCGATCGAACGCGTGCTGGATTTCCCTCCCGGCGGTTCCGAAATCTGCCCACAGCTTCGTAAGGGCGCGGATCTTCGCGGCGTAGACCGCGTCACGGTCGATGCGGCGGTCGCCGTTGAGTGCCCGTGCCATGGCGGCGAGAGCGCGCAGCTCATCATCGGCGTGTTCCCAACCGGGAACTTCCTCGATGCAAAGGTGCAACGGGCTCTTGGCGATGCGACTGGTCGGAAAGTACGGGCTCGGTTGCGGCGACGCGACCGGCGAAGGCGCGTGGAGCGGATTGATCAGGACCATCGACGAACCGTGCCGGGCACTCCACTCGTTGAGCCGCCGAAGGTCGCGGAAGTCGCCGAAGCCCCAGCTGTCGGTCGAACGCGTGGCGTAAAGCTGAACGGCCCAGCCCCACGTGTGGAGCGCGGGGTCGACGTGGCACGACCCTGGACTCACGATGAGGCGCTTGGACCCTCCGCCGTCAGTCGTCGTGGCCGTGTGATAGCCGAGACCAAGGGCCCCATGCTCAATGGCGGCACCTGCGGGCAGCGTCATCACCGACCCGTTCTCGCGACGGATCTCCGTTTCCGTTCGAGCGCGAAAGCTCTCGCCAGGAAGGATGACCTCGACAGCGGCCGAGGTCGCAGGACCACCGGACCCATCGTCCGGCGCACCCATGGCTCGGTGGATCGCCTGACGGACCTCCGGTGCGGCCGGATGGAACGTCTCGTCACTGTCCCTGTACCCGAACGACACACCCCACAGATCCGCTTGCACGGCGTCGACGGTAGCCAACGTCAAAGGCCGGTGCGGCCCGACCCTCGGAAAGCCGACCTGTCCGACGTGGCGCGCCGCACGGATCGGCGAGCCAGACTCTTGCCGTGCTTCTCACCGCAGGTCCCTGTTCCGTCGAGATCGACTTGGCCGCGGGTGGAAGGCTGTCGAGTCTCCGAGTCCACGGTCTCGAGCTGCTCGAGCAGCGGACCAACGGCAACCATCCCTTCGGGTGGGGCTCGTACGTGATGGTTCCGTTCGCCGGACGTGTCCGTCACGGCGAGTTCACCTTCGAGGACCAGACGTTCGCGATGCCGGCGAACATGGGACCCCACGCGATTCACGGCACGTCGTTCGATCGACCGTGGGAATTGCTCGCCGGTTCGCATGACTGGGCGCTGCTCGGCACCCGCATCGGCGGCGAACTCACACCGCCGTGGCCGTTCGCGGCGACGGTCACGCACTTGATCAGCCTGTCCGCTTCCGGTTTGACCCAGGTGCTCGGTGTCGTCCCGAGCAACGACGCAATGCCCGTCACGTTCGGTTGGCACCCGTGGTTCCGTCGTCGTCTCGAACGCGGGGGCGCTCTCGAACTCGACGTGGACGTGTCGCAGGCGTCGAGGTTCGAGCGTGATGCGGAGGGGATCAGTACGGGCAAGCTCGTGGAACCGGGCCCGCGTCCGTGGGACGACTGCTTCGTCGACGTCGGGCCGATCACGCTCCGGTGGCCGGGTGCCGTCGAGGTGGAGGTCTTTCACGACGCGCCGTGCGTCGTGATGTACGACCCGCCGCATGCGATCTGCGTCGAGCCGCAATCCGGTCCACCGGACGCGTTCACCATCGACCCGGCCGGGTCCCGGGTCGAAGCCGGTGAGCTCGCCGAGCTGACCGTGAGTTGGCGGTGGACGCTGGCGTCGCGGCCGTGACCCGACGGCTCGCGGTAGGGCGGTCCGAGCGCAGTGGGCCAGCTGGCGTGCAGGGCCGGGAAACACCGGGGTTTCCGTGCCAAGCTGGCCCGAGCGAGTGCGCTGGCCCACCAGGGTCGTGGTCTGGGCGATTACGGGGGGCAGCCGCAGCACAGGAATGGACCCTGTGTCGTCGTCGAGCGGCCGTAGGCTGACGTCGTGCGGTGGC
This sequence comes from Acidimicrobiia bacterium, assembly GCA_031423635.1. Classification (GTDB taxonomy): domain Bacteria; phylum Actinomycetota; class Acidimicrobiia; order Acidimicrobiales; family JANYDT01; genus JANLQX01. Next base: position 2,560 of record JANPFX010000260.1, read on the forward strand.
TGATCGAACGTCGTCTGCGGACCCTCACCGGCGGCGTGCGCCGGGCGCTGGACGAGCTCCGCCAGATCGATGCCGAGCTCGAACAGGTCGGCGAGGAGGCGGAGCAGGCCCGGATCCGGGCGCTCGTTGCCGATGATGCCCAGGCCACCCTTGACGGATTCCATGCCCAGCGGAGCGCTGACACACTCGTCTCGGCCCGGGCGTCTATCGAGAAGCGCCTGGCCAGACTCCGGGCCCAGCAGGACGAGTTGCTTGACGAGCTGGGAAACGCGTGAGCGGCTCCGGAACCCCACCACTGCGCATCGTGGTCGCCGAGGATACATGGATCGCACCGCGCTCATCCTGCTCCTCTTCAATGCGGATCAGGAGGATGTCCTGCCAGGCCTG
>JANPFX010000261.1:0-13955 GCA_031423635.1 Acidimicrobiia bacterium
GATGCCGACGATGACGTAGGGGATGGCGTAGAACGTGTCGATGAGCCGGGAGATGACCATGTCCACCCACCCGCCGCCGTAGAAGCCGGCCAGTCCGCCCAACACGACACCGATGATGATGCTGCACGTGGCGACGATGGCGCCCAGGCTGAGCGAAGTGCCGATGGCCAGCACCACCCGGGTGAACATGTCACGGCCCTGGTCGTCGGTGCCCAGCCACCACTTCGAGCTGCCGGGGCGCTTGAGAACGTTGGCGGAGAGATCGTTGTATCCCTTGGTGATGATCACCGACCGGAAGATCGCCACGATCAGAAAGAAGGAGAGCACCGTCAGCCCGGTCACGGCCAGCCTGTTCCTGAGGAAGCGCTTGCGGACGTCCTGCCAGTACGTGAGCTGCGGCCTCGCCAGGACCGTGTCCTGGGCGAGAGCAGCGATTGGGTTCGCCGGATCAGCGTTCATTTCTGCCCCTTCGTGATCCTGATGCGGGGGTCGATCAACCCGTAGCTGAGATCGACGAGCAGCGTCATCAGCGCGGCGAACAAGATGACGACGGTGGAAAGCCCGAGAACCACCGGAGCGTCCTGGCCGATCGCCGCTTCGGCGATCTTCGAGCCGAGGCCCGGGAGGCTGAACACCGACTCGGTCTGCACGGCGATACCGAAGATGCTGACGAGGGTGAGACCTAGAGCGGTGATGAACGGGATGATGGCGTTACGCAGGGCGTGCTTGATGAGGATCTTGCGGCGCGGTAACCCCTTGGCGGATGCGGTGCGCAAATAGTCAGCGCGCAGAACATCGAGCATGCTCGACCGCAGCAATCTCGCAAGATAGGCCATCTCGACGACGGCGATGACGACCGCCGGCAGCACGATGCCCTTCCAGTTCCCGTTGGGTATCACGCCGAGATACCAGTTCTCAGGCCATCGGACGTTGAAGTTCAGCCAGCCCCAGTTGTTCTTGAACGGAACCACCCCGAACGTGAATTGGGCCAGCAGCCCGGACACGAACACGGGCACAGCCTGGAGGGCGACGCTGAGCACCGTGGTGAACTTGTCGACGAGCGAGTACTGCCGGGCGGCGGCTATGAATCCGAGCGTGAGCCCCCCGAACACCTGGACGAGGCCACCCCACAGCAGCAGCCGACCCGAGGTCTTGATCCCCTGGCTCAGCGTCTTGTTGACCGACTCGTCGTTGCGGTACGAATCGCCGAGGTCGAAGGTGGCCAGGCGGCCCCAGTACTTGGCGTACTGGACGGGCACGGAATCGTCGAGCCCGTACTTCTCCCGGATGTTGTTCTTCACCGACTCCGAAAGCGCCTTCTCGCCCCCCTTCAGCTCCACCGGGTCACCCGGCATGATGAAGAACAGGATGAACATCAGCGTGAGCGAGGCCCAGACCACGAACAGCGTGAGCAGCAGGCGTTTGACCAGATAGGTACCCATGGCGTCCTCGGAATAGGTATGGGCCGACAACGGCAATCGGGGGTCCGCAGGAGGCGGACCCCCGATACCGGTTTTTCAGATGGCGCCGATCAGGGCGCGAGGGTGATGTTCTGGTACAGGATGAACCCCAGCGGGGTGATCGTCAGGTTCTGCACCTTGGGGCTGAACACGAAGTTGTTGGCTCGGACGGTGATGGGCATGACGACGGCATCTTCCTGCACAGCAACCTTCTCGGCCTGAGCGTAGAGGGCGGCCGACGCCTTGGGATCGGCGGTGCCGCGGGCCTGATTGACCAGGGCATCGAACTTGGGGCTGTTGTAGAGAGCGAGGTTGTCGCCGCCAATGGAAGCAGAGTGCAATAGCGGGTAGAGGAAATTGTCGTAGAGCACGTAGTCAGCGAACCAGCCGGCCCGGACGATCTGTCCCTCGCCTTTGCGCATCTTGGTGAAGTAGGTACCGTCGGCGGGGAACGGATCGAGCTTGGCGTCGATACCGACGTCTTTGAGGTTGGCCACAAGAATGTTGGCCACCTTGTCCCATACCGCTCCCTCGTTGTAGCTGAGGCGGAGGGGCGCGTCGAGTTTGTTGCCGGCGGCCTGCCAGGCGGCGAAATCGGCCTTGGCCCCGGCCAGATCACGGCCCGTGCCGAAGCCGACACCGGTCGCTCGGTTGGGGATGCCCGGGGGGACCATCTGGTCGATGGGCTTGCGCTGTCCCTGGTAGATCAGTTCCGACACCTGGGAACGGTCAGCGGCCTTGATGATGGCCTTGCGGAGCAACACGTTCTTCGGGCCCCCGACCACCGGATCATTCTGGTTGAACGCCCAGTAGTCGAGACCGATCACCGGGCCGAGGCCCTGCTCGCCGTATTGAGCGGCCGCAGCCTTGAACTGGCCGGCCGGAACGGCGGCATTGAGCCCCTGACCCGACTGGAACGCTTGATAGGCGGCCGTGGTGTCTTTGCTGATGAGGAAGTCGATCTCGGCCAGCGTGCCCTTCTTGCCGGCGTACTTCGGGTTACGGACGAGCTTGACCGAGCCACCGGCGGTCTTGGAGATCTGCTCCTTGAGCATGTAGGGGCCGTTGCCGATGAGCTTGGTGCCCTCCTCTTCGACCTTCAGGCCGGCGGTCGCTATCGACTTCGGGACCGGTGAATAGACCGGGTGCGAAGCCACGGCCGGGAACCCGCTGAACGGGATGGTCAGCGTGACGGTGATCGTCATCTTCTTGTCATCGGCGACCACGCCGGACAGGGTGGTGGCGGTCTTGTCGTCGATGGCCTTCTTCCCCTGCACGAGATCGAAGTGATAGGCGACCTCCGAAGCGGTGGCCGGGGCTACGGCGCGCTCCCAGCCCCGCTTGAAGCTCGACGGCAGAACCGGCTCGCCGTTGGAGAACTTCAGGCCCTTCTTGACGGTGAACACCCAGGTCTTACCGGCGTCGATCGTGGTCCATTTGCTGGCTGAAGCGGGCACCAGAGTGCCGGAAGCGTCGGTGTCGGTGAGGCCGTCATACATCAGGATAGCGACCTGGGCACCGGTCAGCGTCGACGTGAGGCCCGGATCGATGTGATCAGGCTCGCCGGCGGCGAAGTTGGCGAGGTCGACGAACACGCCGCCCGTCGGCTTCTTGGTGGCGGCGGTAGCGGTGGGGACGACGCCGGCGAGAACAGCGAGAGCCGTCACACCGATCGCGAGAGAGTGGCGAGTACGCAAGGGAGATGTCCTCCGGGTGTTGGGTTGTAAGGGATGCTCCGGACTGGTCCGGAGGTTTGTCTGCGCCGGTCGAGCGCAGACGGTACTGACAGAAGGGGCGAGTGCCCCTAGAGCCTGACGGCGAGCGTCACGGTGAGAAAGATCCAGACGAGCGACACGAGGACGGTCATCCGGGTCAGGTTCCGCTCAACGACCGTCGAGCCCGCAGCAGCTGCGCCCATGCCTCCACCGAACATGTCTGACAAACCTCCGCCTTTTCCGCTATGCAGCAGCACGAGCACGACGAGCGCGATCGAAGCAAGCACATAGACGATGACAAGCGGAAGGGTCAGATACACAGCGGTTCTCCTGGTGAAGGGCGATGAGTCAGCGTAGCAACCAGCCAGCCTGCTTCTGGGATAGCAGTGTGAACCTCTTGTCAAGTCGATGATCACCGAGCTCGCGGCCTCCGAGCTATCGGCGTGGCGCGGCGCTGACTTGAATCGGCGCTGCCAGCGACCCCAACAGCGCGGCACCGCTCAGCGCGGTGCGGCCTGAACGATCTTGGCGAACTCGTCGGGATCGAGGCTGGCCCCACCGACGAGGAGTCCGTCGATGTCCTCCATCGACAGGAGCTCTCCGGCGTTCGAGGACTTGGCCGAGCCTCCGTATTGCACCCGGACCCGCATGCCGGCATCGGCGCCGAAGCTCTCGGTGACCTGGGCACGGACGGCGGCACACATCGCCTGGGCATCGTCGGAGGTTGCTGTCCGCCCGGTACCGATGGCCCAGATCGGCTCGTAGGCGATCACCAGCTTCGCCACGTCGTCGGCCTTGACCTTGACCAGTCCGGCCACGATCTGGGCGCGGACGATCGACTCGGCCTCGCCCGCCTCGCGCTGCTCGAGCGTCTCGCCGCAGCACATGATCGGCACCATGGCGTGCTTGAGCACGGCCTTGACCTTGGCATTCACGCCCTCGTCGGTCTCTCCGAACATCTGGCGACGCTCCGAATGGCCGACGATCACGTAGGCGACGTCGAGCTTGGCGAGCATGGTGACGCTGACTTCACCGGTGAACGCCCCCTTCTCCTCGGGGTGGCAGTTCTGCGCGCCGAGCAGGAGCCGGGCATGCTTCTCCCCCGCCAGGAAGGTCTGCACCGATCGCAGATCGGTGAACGGCGGGTGGACGCTCACGTCGGTGTGGGCGAAGTCTTCCTTCGCCAACCGAAAGTGGAGCTTCTCGACGCAGTGGATCGCCTCGAGGTGGTTGTGGTTCATCTTCCAGTTGCCGCTGATGAGCGGCATGCGGGTCTTGGCCATGGTGACGCGGTTCCTATCCGACGGCGGGTGTTCGAGTGGCGTGCAGCCGGGCCATGTCAGAGACCCATTCGGACCGCGGCACTTCGCAACGCGGCGAGACCCGGCAGGTCGCCCTGCTCCAGATACTCGAGGGATGCGCCGCCGCCGGTGGAGACATGGTCGACCTCGTCGTCGAGCTTGAACTTGGCCAGTGCTGCGGCCGAGTCGCCGCCGCCGACGATGGTGAACGCCTTCGTGTCGGCCATTGCCTGGGCAACCGCCCGGGTGCCGCCGGCGAAGCGGTCGTCTTCGAACACGCCCATCGGGCCGTTCCAGAACACGGTGCGCGCCTCGAGGAGCAGGTCGCCGAACTGGGCGGCGGTACCGGGACCGATGTCGAGCCCCTTCCAGCCGTCGGGCAGTGAGACACCGGCTTGGCGGACCTCGCCCGAACGCTTCGCGGCGTCGGAGCCGAACTGGCCGTCGGGAGACAACGCGGTGAGGTCATGCGGGAGGACGATCTTGTCGCCGGCCTCGGCGAGGAGTTTCTTGCACGTGTCGACCATGTCGGGCTCGAAGAGCGAGCTGCCGATCGGAAAGCCCTTGGCCGCGAGGAACGTGAAGCACATGCCGCCGCCGATCAACAGCTGATCGACCTTCGGCAGAAGAGCGGAGATGACGGCCAGCTTGTCGCTCACCTTCGAACCGCCGAGCACACAGATGAAGGGCCGCTTCGGCGAGTGCAGCAGCCCGCCGAGAACCTCGACCTCCTTGGCCAGCAGCCGACCGGCGGCGCTCGGCAGGTGTGCCGGCGGTCCGACGATCGACGCGTGGGACCGGTGCGCCGCGCCGAAAGCGTCGTCGACATAGAAGTCCTGACCGTCGATCAACGCGGCCACGAACGCCGGGTCGTTGCCCTCCTCCCCAGCGTTGAAACGGAGGTTGTCGAGAAGGGCGACGTCGGGAGCGAGCTCGCCCAGTCGTGCCCGTACCGGGTCCATCGAGTACTTCGGGTCCGGCGCGCCCTTCGGACGGCCGAGGTGGGAGCACGCCGTGACGATCGCGCCACGCTCCTGCAACCACCGAAGCGTCGGCAGCGCGGCGCGGATGCGGAGATCATCGTCGATCGTGGCACCGGAGTCGGCCCGCGTGATCGGCACGTTGAAATCACATCGGACCAGCACCCGCTTGCCGGAGACGTCGGGCAGGTCTTCGAGTTCGGGAACTCCATGCTTCATCGGTTCACCTCAGGGAGAGATAGGCGCGCGTACGGCTCACCGTTCGACGCAGCCGCAGGACAGGGTGCTGCGAGTGTGACGTCGACCAGCGACGCCACACGCGACCAACGGATCAGCGCTTCTTCTTGCCCATAATGCGGACGAGGTCGACAAGACGGTTGGAGTAGCCCCACTCGTTGTCATACCAGCCGAAGACCTTGACCATGTTGCCGAGGGCCTGGGTCAGCGGGGCGTCATACGTGCAGCTGAACGGACTCCCGACGATGTCCGAGCTCACGATCTCATCGGTCGTGTACTGGAGGATGCCCTTGAGGCGACCTTTCGCAGCAGCCGCCTTGAACGCGGCGTTGACCTCGTCGACAGTGACGTCACGCTTGAGGAGGCCGGTGAAGTCGGTGACCGAACCGGTCGGCACCGGAACGCGCAACGACTGGCCGTCGAGACGACCCTTCATCGTCGGGAGGACCAGGCTTGTGGCACGGGCCGCACCGGTCGACGAAGGGATGATGTTGATCGCCGCGGCACGGGCACGGCGCAGGTCCTTGTGCGGACCGTCGACGAGGGACTGATCGCCGGTGTAGGCGTGGACGGTGGTCATCAGACCCTTCTCGACCCCGAAGGCATCGTCGAGGACCTTGATCATCGGCACGAAGCAGTTCGTGGTGCACGACGCGTTCGACACGACAACTTGTGCCTTCGGGTCGTTGGTGTCCTCGTTGCCGCCGATGACGACCGTGGCATGGGCGCCGGCGCTGGGGGCGCTCACGATGACGCGCTTCGCGCCGCCCTCGACGTGCATCGCCGCTTTCGCCCGGTCGGTGAAGATGCCCGTGGACTCGACGACGATGTCGACACCGAGATCACCCCACGGCAGCGCCTTGGGATCACGCTCGGCCAGCACCAGGAACTCGTCGCCGTCGACGGTGATGCCGTGCTTGGAGACCTTGATCGTGTTGGGCAGCCGCCCCATGACGGAGTCGTACTTCAGGAGATGGGCCAGCGTCTCCACCGTGGTGAGGTCGTTCACGGCGACGAACTCGATGTCCTTGCGCCCGGTCTTGCCCTGCTGCTCCATCACCGCCCGAAGGAAATTGCGACCGATCCGGCCGAATCCGTTGATGCCGACGCGCACTGTCATGACGTTCCTGACGCTCCTCGTGAAGCCCGGTTATCCGTGTCCGGGACCATGTCCGACCCGTTGATCGGCCCGCCCATCGTGTCACCGTTCGAAGGCCCCTCGCGTCCAATCCGCACGGGTATCCCGAGATTCATTGACGATTTGGCCACGACATTCGCGTCGTCGATTCCTCGCCGCCTCAGTTCGCTTCGCGGCCACTCCACAGGGACTGCAGCGCCAGTGCCAACAGTCCCGGATCGTGGAGCCGATGGGCCCCGGCAAGCGGATGGGACACGACCTTCTGCCCGCACAGATCACCGAGCGGCAGCCCCTGGGGATCGACCAGGACGGTGTCGACCTCGATCCCGTGGAGCCTCAGGGCGGCCACGTGATCCGCGACATCGAAGCCGGTGGTCTCGGGATGCTGCTCGCCGAGGTTCGAAACGTAGATGCGTTGGCCTTGAGCTTCCTGCACGGCGTCGCGTATCGATGGCACGGCGAGCACGGCGAGGACGCTGGTGAAGAGCGATCCCGGACCGAGGATCAGTTGATCGGCTCGTGCGATGGCCTCGAGGGCCTCCTCGGGCACGGTCGGATTCTCGGGAACGACAGCGATCGACATGAGGTTCGACGTGCGGCCCACCTCGACTTCGCCCTCCACGGTGTTGTGGCCCTCGGGCGATTCGGGATCCCGGAAGACCGCCTTCAGGATCACCGGCTCCACCGTGGCCGGTACGACACGGCCGACGCTCCCGAGCAGACGAAGACATTCGTCGATTGCTGCGCCGAAGCTGCCGAGCGTTTCCGTCAGACCGGCGAGAATGATGTTGCCGACCGGATGACCATCGAGTTCCGCTCCATCGAAGCGATGCTCGAACGCGTCGGCCCAGACGCTTCCTTCTGCGGCGACCGCCACCAGGCAGCGACGCAGGTCGCCCGGAGCCGGGATGCCGAACGCTCGACGCAGTCGACCACTCGAACCTCCGTCGTCGGCCACCGACACGACGCCGGTGATCTCCCCGGCATAGCGGCGAGCCGCTCGAAGGCTCGCCGACAACCCATAGCCACCGCCCAACGCGACGACCGACGGGCCGCCGGGAACACCGGAGCGGCCGCGACGATCGCCGGACCGGCGCGGGACGAACGTTCCGTCGTTTTCACGCAGCGCGGCGTCCATCGGCTCGCTCACCGTTTGTCCAAGTCCCGATGTCGGACATTGGCGTTGAAGCCGAAGCCGGTGATCATGGCGCCGAGTTCATGGCTCACCGCGACAGAGCGATGCTGACCCCCGGTGCAGCCGACACCGATGGACAGGTAGCTCTTGCCCTCTTTGGCATAGGCCGGCAGGAGGAGTTCGAAGAGCGAGCGGAGATGCTCGAGGAACGCCTGCGTCATCGGGTTCCCGAGCACATACTCGCGGACCGGTTCGTCAAGACCGGTGAACGGCCGGAGCTCGTCGACCCAGTGGGGGTTCGGAAGGAACCGGAGGTCGAAGACCAGGTCCACGTCGGTCGGCAGGCCGTGCTTGAATCCGAACGACACCACCGTGACCACCATCGACGAGGCGTCCTCGGTGAACGCGGCGACGATGCGGCTCTTCAGTTCGTGCACGTTCAGCGTCGTGGTGTCGATCACGAGATCGGCCTGCGCCTTGAGCAACTCCAACAGCCGGCGCTCCCGGTCGATCCCGTCGACGACCCGATCGTTCTCCGCCGACGGGTGGCGGCGGCGCGTGCCCTCGTAGCGACGGACAAGCACGTCATCGGAAGCCTCGAGCACCACGATGCGCACCCGCGCTCCCGACCGACGCAGCTGTTCCACCGCCTGCTCGAAGGGCCCGCCGACGGCGAGCTCGTCTGCGTTGTTGCGCGACACGACGAAGGCAACCCGGTCGATCGCGCCGCCCGGCGAGTCGACCAGCTCCGCCACCTTGCCGACCAGCGTGAGTGGGAGGTTGTCGATGACGAACCAGCCCTGGTCCTCGAACACGTCGGCCGCCGTGGAGCGACCGGCGCCGGACATCCCGCACAGGAAGACGAACTCAGCCATGCCCCATCTTCCCCCTTGTGGTCGGCATGACCGTGGTCACCAGGGCACCAGCCATCAAACGCTCATCTTCCGGGCATGCAGCAGCAGCAGCCGAGGGATGGTGCCCGCTTCCCCGTATTCTCCGGCCTTGTCGAGGAACCCCTGCGGCGGGGCCGGCTCCTGCATCTCGATCACGTGGAGCCCGTTGGCGGCCATCGCATTCACATAGCGAGACATCGGCCGATGGACGAACGGAATGAACACGTTCTTCTCCACTTCCTCGATCTCATCGGCTTCGAGGAGGTACGGGCCGATCCGCCAGTACTGCTCTTCGAGGATGTGATCGTCGATCCAGCCGCTGCCCGGCGTCTGGAGCAGCGGGTGGTTCAGGAAGAAGACGAACCGCCCCCCCGGCTCGAGCACGCGGGCCACCTCGGCGATGGCCGCGTCGACCGCACTGATGTGCTCGAACACGAGACATGCCAGGACCACATCGAAGGACGCGTCAGGGAAAGGAAGGTCGGCCGCTTCGGCCCGGATGTAGTCCGGGCCACCGGCCTTCTGCGCGGCGACGGTGATCTGGGCCATGGTCGGATCGACACCGACGACGTCGGCACCGAGCCCGTAGGCGACCCGGGCCAACTGGCCGTCGCCCGTGCCGACGTCGAGCACCCGCTTGGCTCCGATGAGGCGCTCGGCCGCCATCGGGACGATCTGTTCGACGTATTCGACGTCAGCGCCGTCGGTGAACCCCTCGATCCACCAGGTGGCGTTGATCTCCCAGAGCTCTTCGCGTTCGGATCGCACGCCGCCAGTCTTGCCGCCAGAGACGGTACGCTCGGTCGCTCCTGGAGCGACGCAGCGCACCAAGTGTCCAGCTATGGCGCAGGATGCATTTTCTCGAACACGGCCGCGGCCACCGCGTCGGGCAGCCACGTGAGCGCGCGGAGCTCATCAAGCGTCGCCTTCTTCACTGCAGTGACGCCGCCCAGCTCCTTGGAGAGACGCCTCTTGCGGGTTTCCCCCAGACCTGGGATGTCATCGAGAGCGCTGACCGTCATCCGCTTCCCCCGCAGTTCGCGGTGGTAGCTGATGGCGAAGCGGTGGGCTTCGTCGCGCAACCGCTGGAGCAGATAGAGCGCCTCGGACTGGCGGGGGATGCGGATTGGGTCGGCCTGTCCGGGGACGAACACCTCTTCGAACTGCTTGGCCAGCGAGCAGACGCTGATCTCGTCGTCGAGACCGAGATCTTCGAGGACCTTGACCACGGCGCTCAACTGGCCCTTGCCGCCGTCGATGACCAGCAGGTTCGGTGGGTATCGGAACTTGCCGCGCTCGGAGGTCGGTGCCTCGCGATCGCGGAGATAGGCGGTGAGTCGGCGGGTCAGCACCTCTTCCATCGCGGCAAAGTCGTCGTTGCCCATCGAAGAACCGTCGTCGGCGCGACGAACCTTGAACCGACGGTATTCACGTTTGTTGGGCAGGGCGTCTTCGAAGACGACCATCGAAGAGACGTAGTCGCTGCCTTGGATGTGGCTGTTGTCGTAACACTCGATGCGGAGCGGGGCGTCGGGGAGCCCGAGCCAGTCCTGAAGTTCGTTGAGCGCCCGCGCCCGGGCGTTGTGGTCGGAGCTTCGACGAAGACGGTGGCGCGTGAACTCGTCCTTGGCGTTCGACGTGACCATCTCCATCAGGGCCTTCTTCTCACCCCGTTCCGGGACCCGGATGGCGACGCGTTGGGTCATGCGGCCCGGCCCGGCGACCCGGACTTCATTGCGGCGGTGGGCCAGGAACTCCTCGTAGATGTCGACGTCGTCGGGCATCGAAGGGAGCAGCACCTCTTTCGGGTAGCCGACCGGTGGTGCGTCGTAGTACAGCTCCTCGAGGATCTGGCCCATCAGCGCCCCCGCAGTGAGCTCCTCGACCTTGTCGATGATGAATCCCTTGCGCCCGACCACACGGCCACGGCGGACGAAGAACATCTGCACGGCAGCCTCGAGCTCGTCCTCCACCATGCCGATGACGTCGAGATCGTCGGTCGACTCGGCCACGAGCTGCTGCTTCTCGATGGCTCGGCGGACGCTCTGGAGACGATCACGCAGGCGCGCCGCACGCTCGAACTCCAGTGCCTCGGCCGCACTCGTCATGTCGGCTTCGAGCCGTTTGACCATCGGACCCGTCTCCCCGTCGAGGAAGTCGACGAGGTCGTGCACCAACACGTCGTAGGCCGGCTTGTCGATCTCGTTCACGCACGGACCGGAGCACTTCTCGATGTGGAAGAGCAGACACGGCCGACCGAGCTTGTTGTGATACGCGAGCTTATTGTCACTACACGTACGGATCGGGAAGCTGCGCAACAGCAGGTCGAGCGTCTCCCGGATCGCGTAGGCGTTGCCGTAGGGCCCGAAGTACTTCGTGCCCTTGTCCTTCGTCCCCCGACGCACCATGGCCCTCGGCCATTGATCGCTCAGCGTCACCGCGAGGTAGGGGTAGCTCTTGTCGTCGCGGAGCCGGATGTTGAAGCGGGGCCGGAACTGCTTGATGAGCGAGTACTCCAGCATCAGCGCCTGGACCTCGGTCTCCACCGTGATCCATTCCACGGTGTCGGCCATCGACACCATCTGCGCCGTCTTCGGATGCATCAGCCCCGGATTGCCGAAGTAGGAATTCAACCGACCCCGTAGTGACTTCGCCTTTCCGACGTAGATGACGCGGCCCTCGACGTCCTTGAACTGGTACGAGCCCGGTTGATCCGGAATCGTGCCGGCAGGGGGCCGCAGCATCATCCCGCCTTGCGTGTGCGCTTCTTGCCGGTGTCGGCACGGGCCGGCGAACGCTCGCCCGGCGCCGCGCCCGCCAGGAGCGGCGCGAGGAAACGGCCGGTGTGGCTGGCGGTGTGCGTGGCCACGTCTTCGGGGGTGCCTTCGCAGATGATCAGGCCCCCGCCGCTGCCGCCCTCCGGACCGAGGTCGATCACCCAATCGGCCGTCTTGATGACGTCGAGGTTGTGCTCGATCACGATCACGGTGTTGCCCTGGTCGACGAGCCGACCGAGGACGATCAGCAGCCGCCGGATGTCTTCGAAATGCAGACCGGTGGTCGGCTCGTCGAGGATGTAGACGGTCTTGCCGGTGGATCGCTTCGACAGCTCGGCGGAAAGTTTGATCCGCTGCGCCTCCCCGCCCGAGAGGGTGGTGGCCGGCTGCCCGAGACGCACGTAGCCCAGACCGACATCGCACAGCGAGGTCATGTGACGGGCGATGTTGGGCTGATTCTCGAAGAAGGTGCGGGCCACCTCACACGGAAGGTCGAGCACCTCGGCGATGTTCTTCCCCTTGAACGTGACGTCGAGCGTGTCACGGTTGTAGCGGGCGCCTTTGCACACTTCACACGGCACGTAGACGTCGGGGAGGAAGTTCATCTCGATCTTGATGGTGCCGTCGCCGGCACATGACTCACAGCGACCGCCCTTCACGTTGAACGAGAAGCGACCCTGCTGGTAGCCGCGGACCTTTGCCTCGTTGGTGGTGGCGAAGAGCTTGCGGATGTGGTCGAACACACCGGTGTAGGTGGCCGGGTTCGACCGTGGGGTGCGGCCGATCGGCGACTGGTCGATGGCGATGACCTTGTCGATCACCGAGATCCCGTCGATGCCCTTGTGCAGACCGGGCACGGTCTTGGCCCGGTAGATCTTCTGCATCAGCGCGTTGAGCAGGATGTCGTTCACCAGCGTGGACTTCCCAGACCCCGACACACCGGTGACCGCCACGAAGCGTCCGAGGGGGAAGTCGACCGTGACGTTGCGCAGGTTGTTTTCGCGCGCACCGCGGACCGTCAGGAACAAACCGTTTCCCGGTCGACGGGTGTGAGGCACCTCGATACGACGCGTGCCGTTGAGGTACTGGCCGGTGATCGAACGTTCGTTGGTGATCAGATCCTCGAGAGGACCCGACACGATGACCTCTCCACCGTGTTCACCGGCCCCTGGACCGATGTCGACGATGTGGTCGGCGATGCGGATCGTGTCCTCGTCGTGCTCGACGACGATGACGGTGTTGCCCAGTTCGCGTAGGTGCTCGAGGGTTTTGATCAGGCGGTGGTTGTCACGCTGGTGGAGGCCGATGCTGGGTTCGTCGAGCACGTAGAGCACACCGACGAGGCCCGAGCCGATCTGCGAGGCCAGCCGGATTCGCTGGGCCTCACCGCCGGCCAACGTGGCCGCGGAGCGGTTGAGCTGGAGATAGTCGAGCCCGACGTCGAGCAAGAACTTCAACCGGGCGTTGACCTCTTTGACCACCCGCTCGGCGATCATCAGATCGCGGGCGCTCAAAGTGAGACCGAGCAGGAATGCTGAGGCGTCGGCGATCGAGAAGTTCCCGACCTCGAAGATGCTCCGCCCGTTGATGGTGACAGCCAGCGACGCCTTGTTCAGACGCGCTCCCCCGCACTCCGGGCACGCGACCTCGCGCATGTAGCCCTCCATCTGTTCGCGCGACCAGTCACCCTCGGCTTCGGAGTGGCGGCGCTTCAACCAGGGGATCACTCCCTCAAAGACACTGTTGTAGGCGCGCGAGCGCCCGTAGCGGTTGCGGTATTCGACATGGACGGTCTTGGTGCCGGTGCCCTGGAGGAGGACCTTCTGCTGCGCCTTGGTGAGCTTCGCCCACGGTGTCTTCATGGTGAAGTCGTACGCCTCGGACACCGCTTCGAGGATTCGAGCGAAGTACTCCCCCTTGGCGCCCGCCCATGGTGCGATCGCGCCCTGCACCAGAGACAACTCATCGTCGGGGACGACGAGCTCGGGATCGACCTCGAACGTGGTGCCGAGCCCTTTGCACGCAGTGCATGCGCCGTAGGGCGAGTTGAACGAGAAGTTGCGGGGGGCCAGCTCGTCGTAACTCGTGCCGCACGACGGGCAGGCCAGGTACTGGCTGAACGTGAGCACCTCACCCTCTTCGCCCGCCTTCGCGTCCTTGACCACCAGCTCCACTTCGGCCACGCCCTCGGCGAGACGCAGGGCCGTTTCGAGTGAGTCGGTGAGTCGCCGCTCGATACCTGGACGGGCGACGAGGCGGTCGATGATGACCGAGATCGAGTGGTTCTCGTAGCGTCCGAGATCGATGGCCTCGGTGAGC
>JANPFX010000262.1:0-2181 GCA_031423635.1 Acidimicrobiia bacterium
GCCTCGACGAGATCCTCGAGTTCGGCGTGATGTGCGGAGGCCACGTCACGCAGCGCCGTCCACAGTTCGATCACCCGATCTGACGCCAGCCGGTAGAAGATCCGGTTCTTGTCCCGCCTCGTCACCACCAGGCCGACCGAGGCCAAGGTCCGCAGATGGAACGACGTGTTCGCCACGCTTTGGCCGATCTCCTCGGCGAGTTCCTCCACGTGACGCTCCCCCTGCGCCAACACGTCCACCAACTCGTCCCGGCGGCCGTTCGCCAACGCCTTCGCCACCTCGGCGAAGCCATCGAACAGCGCATCCTTTGCTTCCCGCTTCCCCATACCGACCCACCTTATATTCAAAGAGTCACTTGACAAGTTAGCGAAGCGCCGAGCACCATTCAAGAACTTCTTTGAAGAGAGTTGGTCGGCATGCGAGTACACGACTTCGTCGACGAGGGCCTCGGCCACTCGTCCTACGTGATCGATCTGGGCAACGGCACCGCTGCGGTCATCGACCCACCGCGCTTCCCCATCGCCCACGAACAGCTCACCGATCGCCACGACCTGCGCATGGCGTGGACGGTCGACACCCACTCGCATGCCGACTACGTCACCGGCAGTCCTGGACTCGCCGCCCGGCGGGGCGCGACGTTCATCGCCCCGGCCGCTTCAAGACTGGCAACACCGCATCTCCCCGTGACCGACGGTGCACGTGTGGAGCTCGCCCCGGGGATCTTCTTGGTCGCGATCGCCAGCCCGGGACACACCCCGGACCATCACTCCTATGTCCTCGAGGAGAACGGGCTCCCGGTGGCGTTGTTCAGCGGTGGTTCGCTGATGGTCGGTACGGTCGGGCGCACCGACCTCTGCGGACCGGATCTCGCCGAGCCGCTTGCGCACGAGATGTTCCGCGGGCTGCGGCGCTTCGACAATCTGCCTGCTGATGTCGCCGTGTATCCCACGCACGGCGCCGGGTCATTCTGCTCCGCACCCGGCGCATCCCAGCGGACCTCCACGATCGGCCGCGAACGAGCCACGAACCCGTTGTTCTCGATCGGCGACGAGGACCTGTTCGTGGAGCGGCTTGTCGCCGGGTTCGGAACGTTCCCCACCTACTTCGCCCGGCTCCCTGAAGTGAACCGGCTCGGGCCCACCCGCTACGACTTACTGCCCGAATTGGCACAGCTCACAACCGACGATGTCCAGCGTCACCTCGAGTCCGGGGCGGTCATTGTCGACGCCCGCCCCGCCGCCGCCTTCGCTGTCGGTCACGTGCCCGGGTCACTGTCCAACACGCTGCGCCCGGTTTTCGCCAGTTGGCTTGGTTGGCTTGTCGAACCCGACCGCCCGATCATCTTCGTGCTCGACGGCGGCCAGGACCGTGACGACCTCGTCCGTCAGTGCCTTGACGTCGGACAGGAACGACTGCTCGGCGAGCTCCACGGAGGCATTGCCGCCTGGTCCGCCGCCGGACTGCCGACCACGACGCTTCCGCTGGTCGACGCAAATCAACTAGTGGGTCCCGTCGTCGATGTCCGCCAGGCCAACGAGTACGCCACCAGCCATGTGCCCGGGGCGCTCAACATCGAACTCGGTCAGGTCGCGCACTCCACAGTTCCCGACGGCCCGATCGCCGTGATGTGCGGGCACGGTGAGCGGGCCATGAGCGGTGCCAGCATCCTCCAATCACTCGGCCACACCGAGCTCGTGGTGCTCGATGGCGGCCCCGACGGCTGGGCAGCCGCTACTGGCCACGCCCTTCAAGTCGGGTCATGAGCGAACCAACAGGCCTGCGCCTGGGGCTGAAGGAGAACCTGGCCCAGTTCTCGCTGCTCGTCGGCGTGAACGCGCTCGTCGGAGGCATGATCGGCCAGGAACGAACCGTCCTCCCCCTCCTCGCCAAAAAGGAGTTCGGGCTCACCGCGTTCACCGCCACGCTCACCTTCATCGTTGCGTTCGGAGCGGTGAAAGCCGCCACCAACTTCTTCGCCGGCACCCTGTCGGACCGCTACGGCCGCAAACCCGTACTGGTCACCGGTTGGATCATCGGCGCACCCATCCCGCTGCTGCTCATGTGGGCACCCACCTGGGGCTGGATCGTCTTCGCCAACGTCCTGCTCGGCATCAACCAGGGTCTCACCTGGTCCACCACCGTCATCATGAAGATCGACCTCGTCGGCCCCGCCCGCCGCGG
>JANPFX010000263.1:0-10995 GCA_031423635.1 Acidimicrobiia bacterium
GGGGGCAGGGGTAATGGCGTCGTGTGCTTTTTTGGGGTTGTCGACATCTGGCGAGTTGACGTGTTGGTCGAGGGGTCGGTGGTGGGGGACGGCTGACGCCGCAACCAGCGGGTGGGTGGGGTGCGCCCCGTGGGCTACCGCCAGCGACGCGAACACGACGGACGCGCTGATCGGCACGATGACGTATCGACGGTTCGTCTCGGACCGGACGAGCACGGTCACCACGCGGCGAAGGGCCGGCCGCGTGACGAGCACGACCAGGAGCGGGACGACGACTGCGGCGAGAGCGAGAGCAGCGACGGTCGACGAACGGCGCGACCAGGAAAGCCAGCAAAGCAGGACCGAGAGATCAGCCGTCAGAACGAGCAGAAGGCTCGAGCGGAACTCAGCAGATCCGGCCACCGTCGCGGATTCACGGCCGGGCGCCGGGCCGTCGTCCTGGAGCGGTGCTGATCGACGGGTCATTCGTTTCCACGCGGACGCTTCGACGTCACGCGACGACAGGATGAAGTGATCCGTCGCGGAGCTCGTACGTCGTCTTCGCGCAGGCCAGGAGAACGGGGTCGTGGGTGACGGCGACCACGGTCAGGCCGTCGTGGCAGAGCTCGAAGATCAGGTCGTAGATCTCCGCCATCGTCTTGGGATCGATCGCTGCACTTGCCTCGTCGAGCCAGAGGATCGCGGGCTCCCCGACAAGGGCACGGGCGATGGCGACACGCCGACGCTCCCCAGCGGAGAGCTCCGAGGTCCGGCGATCCGGGGACTGCAGCCGCACGAGCGCAACGGCCGCGTCCGCTTCGACCCGCGCGTCGGCCGTGTCCCAGCCGCTGAGCAGGAGGGGCAGTTCGATGTTCTCGACGGCGCTGAGGTCGGCGAGCAACTGCGGCTCCTGAGCGACGTAGCCAACGGTTGTTGCCCGCAGGTCGGCGATCTGTTCGTCCGTTGCGTCGCGAAGCGAGGTTTCCCCGACCGTGACCGTGCCGGCGTCGATTCGATGCAGCCCGGCAAGGCATTCGAGCAACGTCGTCTTCCCGGAACCGGAACGTCCGGTGACAACGGCCACCTCGCCCGATCTGAGCGTGAGCTCGATCCCCGAGAGCACGACGTGCCGTCTCCCCCGCGCGGTCTGCGATGCGACGAGGCCGGTGCACCGCACGGTGATCGGTGCGGCCGCGGTGACGACCGGTGGACGACCGGCCGGCATCACCGTCGACGACGGTCCGGGCAGGGGCGCCGCCGGCGAGAACTCCGCGGTGAGCGATGCCACGTCCGGTTGGTCAACGGTCTCGCTGATCGCGTCGAGAGCGTCGGGAGGAACGGTCGGCGCCCAGCCGGCCGGCGATTCACTGACGGGTTCGGTGCGATCGAACGTCCAGGCGCTCTCCGACAGCAGGTCGTCGAGCTCCGCGGAGACGTTCGGTGTCTCTCCTGTTGCCGGGAGGAGCGACGGCCAGGTCGTGGCGGGAAGGTCGTCGAACAGTCCGGTGACAGTGTCTTTGTCGGTGCTGGTGCTGGCATCGACGTTCGACTGCGGTTGCGCGTCAGTCGGCTCGCCGAGCCCGGGGATGCCTTCCTTCGGGTCGGTGTCGGGCCAGGTGGTCACGGGCAAGATGTCGAAGAGGCC
Source organism: Acidimicrobiia bacterium (assembly GCA_031423635.1). Lineage (GTDB taxonomy): Bacteria > Actinomycetota > Acidimicrobiia > Acidimicrobiales > JANYDT01 > JANLQX01. The sequence continues at coordinate 1,625 of JANPFX010000263.1, forward strand.
AAGCGTCGGCGTCAACGGGTCGGAAGTCGGCGCGGGAGAGGCCGGGTCGAACCAGCTCTCCGGACGGAGCGCCGCATCGGACACGACGGCGCCCCAGGAGGATTCCGCGGTCTCGGAGGTCGTCCCGCCGTCGGCGGGCGGCGGGATTATGGGCTCCTGAGTGGAGGAGGAGAATGCCACGGTCCAGGGCGTCGCTGCGGTTCCGCCGGAACCTGCGTCGTCGGTATCGGTGAAGGCGACGTTCGAAGAAGCCGGCGTGGCGGGGGGAGCGGCCACGTCGTTGGTGTCGGGCATCGCCGGAACAGAGACACCGCGGCGGCGCGCCGCCGAGAGCTCCCTCAGGAAGTCGGTCTGGCTGGCCCGATCCCGCGGTCGAGGAAGCGTCATCGTCGCCTGGCCCGAATCATCGTGTTCGTTGGTCATGACTGCTCGACGGGGAGGACAGCTCGCACAGGCTTCTTATCGGCACGCCCGACGTCCGCCTTGACCGAGCCGCGACCCGACGCGCGCCCGTTATGCGACGCGCCCGAGAGACTCCCGTTGGTCATCGCCGAGGTTGCCACCCGTCGCCGACGAGCCGCTCGAGCGTCTTGCGGGTGGGGGTCACGAAGCGGATCTCTCCCGCGCGTTCTGCCGCAAGAGCCGCCGCCGGGTCCCACCAGGCGCCATGGACGATTTCACGTCCGTCGACCCTGACCGCGGCGTCCGGCGGCCCCTCCACGATGAAGAACCGCGTGTCGTATCGGCGTGGTGCGCCCATCGGCGTCACCCAACGGCCCCATGGGGCGAAGCAGTGCAGGGGAACGGTCAGATCCAGGCGCCTCAGAGCGTCGGAGAACGGTTCCTCGGCCCCGAGCATGCGAACGTGCTCCTCCGTGGCCCACCGACCGTCGGGAGCGTGGGCCAAGAGGAGGCCCGCCTCCTCGAAGCACTCCCGGGCGGCCGCAGCGATGGCCAGGTGATCGACCGCGTCGAGTGCGGCAACGGACGACGGATGGTCGACTCCCGATGTGGGGATGTGGGCGTCGCTCTCGTCGACTGCGCCGCCGGGATACAGGTGAACACCTGCCACGAAACCACTGCGATCGTTCCGACGCAGGAGCAGGACCTCGAGGGCCGAGCCGACCCGATCGACGAGGGGGTCGACCGTCGGAACTGGACGCACGACCAGCACCGTCGCCGAAGCCTTCACCGGCACGTGCGCGCCGTCCTCGGAGACAGCCCGGCCGGCGAAGGTGCTCCCCTGGGCCCGGCGGTCGTCGTCCATACGGACGAGGGTACCCGGGTACCCGGACAACCCATCTCCGGGCACTACCGTTTCCCCATGGCTGTGCCCACAGATCGTGAGGGTTCGCCGCCCGTCGCCGACGAGGGCGCCGATGCCTGGGCCCCGGACGACGCCGACTGGTTGGGTGACGACGATTCCGAACCATCCGGTCTGAGCGGCTCGGATGGGGAAGCCGGGTCGGATGCGGGAGCCGGGTCGGCAGTCGCACCCGAGAACAACGCCCTATTCGACCAAGAGTCCGTTACTGCTGTCACGGCCCGACCCAAGCCGACGCGTCGCGCCATCCGAAGGACGAAGCGGGCCAAGCGCCGCGCCGCCGACATACGCCGAAAACAGCTGGCGAAACGATTCGCCCCCCGACGGCGAATCTTGCCGCGCAGCGTCATCGGGATCTGTCTGCTGCTCCTCACCACGGCGGTGGCGGTCGGCGGCATCAGTGCCGCGCTCTACATGAACTACGCCTACAAGAAGGACCGTTCCGAAGCGCTGGTCCAGGGGCTCGATCGACGGATCGAGCAGGGTTCGGCGAAGATCGACGCAGAAGCGACGAACGCGCAGGCCCGGATCCAGGACGAACTGGCGCCGCTGAGCAAACTGGCCGCTACCGGCGACACCCTGGCCAACCTTCTGAACGCGTCGAAAGCTTCGATGTGGGTGGTCCGAACGTTCGACGAAGCCGGTGCTCCGGCCCTGGGTACGGCGTTCGTGGTGGCCGCCGACGGCCAACGGTCGTTCCTGCTGACGTCCTACGACGTCATCCGCGCCGCCACCCGTGACCCGGGCCCCGCAGTGACCCTGCGACAGGATTCGACCGAGATGAAGGCCACCCTCTGGACGTGGGACGAGGCCAACGACATCGCCTTGCTCATCGTCGACGAGCCGAGCCTCCCGAAGCTGTCGTGGGGCCGCCCCAACGACGTCCGTCTCGGCAGCCAGGTGTTCGCGTTGAGCGCTCTGGGCACCGCGGGTGGCGCGGTCACCCAGGGCTTCGTCGCCGACGTCTCCGCGACCGGCCTCCAGCACACCGCCCCACTCGGCAGCGCGTTTCGCGGCGGTCCGTTGACCGATGACCGCGGCCGGGTGATCGGTATCAATTCGCGGACCTTCTCACCGCTCGGATTCACGTCCGACGACGTGTGGTTCGCCCCACCGATCGGGATCGCCTGTCGCAAGGTCCTGCGATGCGAGGCCGATGTCGTGCGCGGCGCCGGAGCGCAGCGCTGAGTTCAATCGTCGGGGCCTCTTCGGGGTTCCCTCGGCCGACTTGCTTCGCTCGCTGGCCTTGCTCACGCACGGCCCGAACGTTGATCGTCGCGACGGTGTAGCCCTGCTGGAACCCGGCGTTGCTCCTCGTCAGGCGGACGTGCTGGGGTCGACCTGCTTCGCCTCACGTGAGCCAAGGGCGAGCAGCCCGATGGCACCGGGCATGTCCGCCGCCGGGCACGGACGCCCGAAGAGGAATCCCTGGGCCTGCTGGCAGCCGAGGCGTTCGAGCTGGGCGAACTGCTCCGGTGTCTCGACGCCCTCGGCGACGACGGACAGGCCGAGCTCGAGGGCCATCGCCACCACCGCGCCGACCAGGGCACTGTCACGGCGGTCGGCGCCCAGACCCTGGACGAACGAGCGATCGATCTTGAGGCAGTCGATCGGGAGGTCACGCAGGTAGGACAGCGAGGAGTACCCGGTGCCGAAGTCGTCGATGGACACCCGCACACCGAGATCACGGAGACGAAGGAGCGGTCCTGTGGCGAGCTTGCGGTCGGCCAGGATCGTCTCGGTCAATTCGAGATGCAGGTTCTTCGGTTGCAGGCCGAACTTGTCGAGCGTCCGCGACACGAGTTCGACGAAGTCATGGGCCAGCAGCTGACGAACGGAGACGTTCACCGATACCGTCACCGAGGAATCGACGAGCCCGCTGCGATGCCACTCGGCGAGCTGCGAAACCGCGTTCTCCAGGATTCGCTGTCCCAGCGCGTGGACGACGCCGCTGCCTTCGGCCAACTCGATGAAGTCGAGTGGGGGTATCACGCCACGGGTCGGATGGATCCACCGGGCGAGTGCTTCGAACGACATCAGGCGCCCGCTGGCCACGTCGATGATCGGCTGAAACCAGGCCACGAGCTCACCGGCGATGAGACCGCGCTGCAGATCCTCCAGGAGGGCGAACCGCCGAAGGATCTTGTCCTCCATCTCGTCGCTGAACACCTCGATGCGGTTGCGTCCGCTGCTCTTGGCCCGGTACATGGCGATGTCGGCCTTGCGGAGCAGGGTCGCCGCGTCGATGGTCTTGTCCTGATGGGCATTGCCGACCATCACGCCGATCGAACCGCTCACCGTCACCTGTTGCCCGGCGATCTGCACCGGCTCGCGAAGAGCCTCGAGGATCCGACTGGCAACGGTGCTCGCATGAAGGGCATCCGTCGAGGTCTCGGCGACCACAACGAACTCGTCGCCGCCGAGTCGGGCGACGGAGTCGGCGTCACGCAGCGTCTGCAGAAGGCGTCGCGCCACGATGCGCAGGAGGTCGTCGCCGGCGCCGTGGCCGAGCGTGTCGTTCACGTCCTTGAAGCCGTCGAGATCGATGAGGATCACCGTGACGTTCTCCCCGGTGCGCACGCTCCGGGCCAGTGCCAGTTCGATGCGGTCGAGCAGCAGGGACCGGTTGGGGAGTCCGGTCAACGGGTCGTGGAGCGCCTGATGGGCCAGAGCCCGTTCGGCGTTCCGACGACCGATGGCGTTCGCCAACACGTTCCCAATGCCCGTGAATACGGCGTAGTGCTCGTGGGTGAAGCGCTGCGTCGGATCGGTCGGCTCGAGGGTCAGCATGCCGACAAGGTTGCCGGCGAGTCGCAGCGGTACGAGGAGAAGCCGTTCGACGGATGGTGCGTCCACGACGTTGATCGACTGTACGAGCGCGTCGAGCGGCCCTGCGGGCGATGCGTCGACAACGGCACCGGAGAAGAAGTCGGGAGCGAGCGACCGCAAGAGGGTGAGCGGCAGATCGGGCAGGTGGCTCACGAGCGACTCGCCGCTGGTGCTCTCGTCGTTGGCCACGAGGAAGCGCATGAACTCGTCGGGTGTCCACAGCACAGCTCGCCGGAACCCGGCGTGGCGACAGAGATCGTCGAGCGTCTCGTGCAGATCGCGCTCGGTGTCGTCGACGGTGCTGTTGGCGAAACGTGCGGAGGTGTTGGCCAGCAGGGCCCGGTCGGCCGACGCCGCCGACGCCTGGGCCTGCGCATCGCGCAGCGCGTCGACGTCACGGACGACGACCACGATGCCTTCGATGGCGGCGTTGGCCAGTTCGTTCACCACCTCGACTTCGACGTCGTGCATGTCGGCGGAGCGCGACACCATTCGGCAATCGCGCCGGAAGCGCTTCAGGTCGGTGTTCGCCATGCGTTGCACATCGGCGACGAGCGCGCGGCGGTCGTCTTCGTGGAAGAGCGCCGCCGAGGCGCCCCCGACGAGTTCGCCGGAGGGCACTCCGGCGAAGCGCGACAGTCCGGCCGATGCGTAGAGGACCCGCCCCAGGGCGTCGATCACCATCAGCGCATCACCCGCGACATCTACGAGGGCGCGCAGAAAATCGTTCTCCGCGACGTCAAAGCGGTTCAGCATCGGGAGAATCATCGACCGATCTCCGTTTCCGCTTGAGTCGCCCCGCCCGGCGAGGCCAACCTTGAGGGGTTCTTGAGGGCCGACGACCGTCCGCCGCCCGTCCCCACCCGACCCCGCGCCTATCCGGTGGCGCGCGACGGCACCGCCGGAGCGGCGACCACGACCGCCGGAGGCTGCGCCGACCCGCCCAGTCCGTTCTCCGGGCCGGCGGCCACCGGCGGCGACCCGGGAACGATCGTCGACACCGCTGCTGATGGCCGGAACGACTCGTCGACGGGCGGCGACACGAGCAGAGGCGGACCCTGGTTCGAGAGGAACGACGAGGTGTTGGTGCCGGCGGGGCGGCGGCGCGTGCCCGGGTCGATGCCCTCTCGCAGCTTCCGGGCCTTGATCTCGGCCACCGACTGGACCTTCGGACGAACAATCGGGGCCGGTTCGTCGAAGGAGGTGACGGCAATGCCCTTCATTGCCACACCCATGTAGTCGGACCACGTCTGCGCCGGCAGTGTGCCGCCGGCGACACGGGCCACGCCGCGGATGCCGTAGAGCGGCCGCGGCCGATCCCGATACCCCATCCACACCGCGGTCGAAAGCGTCGGGGTGTACCCGACGAACCAGGCGTTGCCGTACCCCTGGCTCGTGCCGGTCTTCCCGGCGACGGGACGGTCACCCAGTGCCGCCCGCTTGCCCGTGCCTTCGGTGACGACAGCCTGGAGCACGTCGTTCACGTTGTCGGCGACCGCCTGGCTGAGGACGCGGTTCGGACGGGTCCGGGTGTTGTCCTCGAGGACCTCCCCGTTCGCATCGACCACGGACAGGATCGGGGTTGCCGGCGCGCGGAGGCCACGCCCGGCGAACACGGAGTAGGCCGCCGCCATCTCGAGAGGGCTCACATCGATGCCGCCGAGCGAATAGCTCGGACCATGGCGGGCCGGGTCGTACCAGGCCGACGTGATGCCCAGACGCTGGGCCATCTTCGCCACGTTCTCGATGCCGACGACGTCGTAGCCCAGACGTGCGTACGCGGTGTTGACGGAGCGCACCGTGGCCGCTCGAAGGTCCACCGAACCGTAGGACGCTCCTTCGTAGTTGTTGATCACGCATCCCTTCACCGGCTTCGTGCATCTCGGGTCGACGTACTCCGCTCCGCTGATCACCTGGGTTGGCGGCACGCCCTGAGCAAAGGCTGCGGCGAGGACGATCGGCTTGATCGACGATCCCGGCGAACGACCCGACCCACCACCGTCGACGTAGTTCCTGCCGGTACAGGTCGGCGCCAGCTTGGGGTTCGAGCCACGTAGGAGCCGGCGAAGCCGCTCCGGGGTCGGGCAGTCGCCGAGCGCAAGGTTCACCTGCCCACCGGGAGCGGAAAAGTCGCGTCCACCGACGAGCGCTTTGACGTAGCCGGTCAGCGGCTCGACCGAAACGATCGACATCTCCAGGTTCGGCTGGGTGCCCCCGAGGGTCTTCGCCGCAGCGATCTCCGCGGCGTCCTGCAGCCGTGGATCGATCGTCGTGGTCACCCGCAGTCCGCCGCCGTAGACGGCGGCGTCCCCGTAGCGAGAAACGAGATAGCGGCGCACGTAGTCGACGAAGTACGGGTACTTGGTGTCGACCTCACGCGGCCCGTAGAACACCGTCACCTTCTTGCCGGCCGGCGGCGCACCGTTGGTGTCGGACCAGAGCTCCTGGGCGAGTGCATCGGCGAGTTCGACCTCGTTGAGGTAGCCCACGTCGAACATCTGACGAAGCGTCGCCTTGCGCTTGAACTCTGCGTTCGAGAGGTTGCGCCGAGGTTCGTACTTGCTCGGGGCGGGGATGATTCCGACGAGGGTGGCTGCTTCGGACGCCGTCAGTGCGGTGATCGGCTTGCGGAAATAGGTCTCCGAGGCGGCTGCCATCCCGTACGCACCGTTGCCGAGGAACACGTTCGAGAGGTACTCGAAGAGGATGTCGTCCTTCTCCAGGTCACGGTCGAGGCGGTTGGCGATCACGGCGATTCGCAGCTTGCGCCACCCCCGGTCGAGCGTGCGACGCAGTGGGGTCGCCGTCGCGGTTCTCGCGTCCTTCACTTCCTCTTCGGGGTAGTACACCGTCTTCACGAGCTGCTGCGTGATCGTCGAGGCGCCCTGCTCGGCCTCACCCGACTTGAGGTCTCGCCGTATCGCCCGCACCAAACCCTTGATGTCGACACCCTGGTGGGTGTAGAACCGCCGATCCTCGGACGCGAGAACGGCGTTGCGGAGGACCCGAGGAATGTCCTGTTTGCGCATGGGGATGTTCGAATCGAATCGGCGGAACACCGTGAGCAACTGCCCGTTGGCGTCGAACACACTCGTCGGCAGGAGCGACGCCTGGACCTTCCGGTCGGGAATGGCGACGGGAACCGGCGTGAAGAGCACCACCGCGAGCACTGCGGCGACGAGCGTGAGCGGCACAACTGTGACGCTGAAGGCGGTCACCGTCACCGTCTTCAGCGTGACGCGCAGCACGCGGGCGATCAGGCGGAGCACGGACCTAGTCTCGCGCCGTCTCCTGCACTCCCCCGAGATCCTTCCTAGGGTGCCTCATGAAGGGCCGACCGGCGCGGCCAGCGCCCGAAGACACCCGGTGGTCGGTCACCGAATCAGCGACACCCAACTAGCGTCTCGGTCGTGTCCGAGCCGTCGCGTCCGCCGTCCGTGGACGCCATGACGCGCCAGCTCACGTCGCATCCTGAGTTCGAGGGCGTCCCCCGCTCGATGCTTGCCGACGCGGCGCGCGCCGGGATCGCCTTGGATCGTGTGGATCCCTTCTCCGCTGCCGTTGGGGTCGCCCGGAGCGCGTCGCGTCGGCTGCTGAATCCGGTGATCAACGCGACCGGCACCCTCCTCCACACGAACCTCGGGCGCGCCCAGGTAGCACCAGCTCCCTCGCACCACGCGCTGCCGGTGCGGGGCGTGAACATCGAGTTCGATCTGGCGATGGGCCGCCGCGGCTCGCGCTTCGCGCCGACCGACGCACTGCTCACCCGCCTGACCGGAGCGGAAGCATCGCTCGTTGTGAACAACTGCGCCGCGAGTCTCATCCTCGTGCTCGCGGCGCTGGCGCGGGGGCGTGGCGTCGTCGTGAGCAGGGGGGAGCTTGTCGAGATCGGTGGAGGATTCCGCATTCCGGAGATCATCGAACAGTCGGGCTGCACGCTGATCGAGGTGGGCACGACGAACCGGACGCGCCGAGCGGACTACGCGCGTGCCATCGCGGACAACGACGTCGCGGTCGTGCTGAAGGTGCATCCGTCGAACTACCGGATCTCGGGCTTCACCGAGGAGGTCGGCATTGCCGAGCTGTCGACCCTCGGACGGCCCGTCGTCGCCGATCTGGGCACCGGGTTGCTCGACGCGGCGACACCGTGGTTGGCCGACCCATCAGGCGCTCAGCCCGACGTCGGCTGGATCCGCCAGGAGCCGAGCATGCGCCGATGGATCGAGGAGGGCGCCGACGTCGTCCTCGCGTCAGGCGACAAGGTGCTCGGCGGTCCTCAGGCGGGGCTGATCGTCGGTTCGCGTGCAGTCATCGAACAGTGCAGCTCGCATCCGCTGCTGCGGGCGTTGCGTCCCGGCTCGATGATCCTCTCGTCGCTGCAGGAGACGCTGCTCGCCTATGTGAACAACGCAGCACGAACCCTTCCGTTCTGGGAACAGGCGCTGCGATCCGTCACCGCGCTCGAGACCAGGGTCGGCTCCGTCGTCGGCGCCGTCGCTGATGCACGCATGGTCGGATCGCCGTGCTGGTCGACACCGGGCGGTGGCACCATGCCGGACACCACGATCGAATCGTTCGGTATCCATGTGCGGGGCGCGCACGTCGACGCACTGCGCTCGTGGACCATCCCGATCATCGCCCGGAGCGCCGATGGGGCAACCGTCCTCGATCTCCGCACCGTGGACCCCGCCGACGACGCGATCCTGGCCGAGGCGCTGTCATCGATCCTCGCGCGTCACGACTGATGGCCGAGACCGGACCCACGATCGAGAGCAGGGTCGTGGCCACGGCCGGTCACGTCGATCACGGCAAGTCGACTCTCGTGCGCACGCTCACCGGCATCGACCCGGATCGACTGAAAGAGGAGAAGGCCCGCGGCATCACCATTGAGCTCGGGTTTGCTCACACCACGATTGGTGACACCCGGGTGGCGTTTGTCGACGTGCCGGGACACGAGCGATTCGTGCGCACCATGCTCGCCGGCGTGGGCGGCATCGACTGCGTATTGCTGATCGTGGCGGCCGACGAGTCGGTCATGCCCCAGACGCGTGAGCATTTCGACATTTGCCGGCTGCTGCAGATTCCTCGCGGCATCGTGGTGCTGACGAAGGCGGATGCGTCGGATGCCGACACCCGCGCACTGGTCCGTCAGGAGGTCGGCGACCTGGTGAAGGGGTCGTTCCTCAAGAACGCAGCGGTCGTCGAGGTCTCGGCCACC
>JANPFX010000264.1:0-2971 GCA_031423635.1 Acidimicrobiia bacterium
CTTGATGTGGCCGGCCGCCCACTCGTACTGGAGCTTTGCCTTCGGCGAGATGTCGGTCCGAGACGCCACCCACCGATCGAGCAACCACGCCAGCGTCCCCCGAGCCATCGGCAGGTCGCCCGAAGCCGTCGCCTTGCTCGCTGCCGCTCGGGCGGCACGCTGCGACGAAAACGTGCCGATTTGTCTCGGCCGGACCCGGCCGGTCTCGGTGTCGATGCCCTCGACTCGCACCGTCCACTTGTCGCGTTGCTTGCGCACCGTCGGCTCGCCCGTCGGCTTCCACCCCATCAGACACCTCCGCTGATTACCGCTCGATACCGCCGATACGCATCCGATACCGGTGCACGGGTTCCGATACATTCCCGATACATTGGCCTTGGAAACGGCAGAAGCCCCCGCTTGTGCGAGGGCCTCCGGATCGTATCACCGCTGTTCAGCGGGCATATTCGCTTGGCGCGTTCGGAGGGATTCGAACCCCCAACCTTCTGATCCGTAGTCAGATGCTCTATCCGTTGAGCTACGAACGCGTGAACTGCGACAACAACCTTACTGGAGAGCTTGGGGCGCTCCCGCAACGTTCCGTCTGGCGGAGAAGGAGGGATTTGAACCCTCGGACCCAGTTTCCCAAGTCAACTCATTAGCAGTGAGTCCGATTCGGCCGCTCTCGCACTTCTCCGTGCCGGCCAAAGCCGACCCGCCCAGTTTGACACACCCCACCAGCAGCCGGAGGAGCCGATTCCGCACGGGCAGAGAGCTCGACCCGGGTCGGCTCGGCGTCGCCGGGTCCGGATCTGTGAAGAAACCGGGCTCAGGCCGACCCGGTGCACACCAGCCGACCCAACGATGTCAACCGACCCCAGGAAGCAGCGCCAGACCCGGGTCGACCAGCCCGAGCCGCGAGTCCGCTGGCCTACTGCTTCAGGATGTTGACGGCTCGAGCGATCACGAGCGCGCCGATCGACAACGAGACCGCGGACTGCACCAGCATGGCCATCTTCGCCCACCGCGACAGCGGCATCACGTCGGTCGGGCTGAACGCCGTGGCGTTCGTGAACGACAGGTAGAAGTAGTCGGCGAAGGCCGGCTCCCAGTCGGAGGGAGCCAACTCCGGCGAGGTCATCTGCGGGAACAGGAAGTCCTGGTGCCCAACCACGGCATTGGCACGCGCCGCCGGCCCGCCTCGGTCGAACTCCCAGTACCAAAGGGCGAAGATGATGACGTTGGTGAGCCAGATCGCCCCTCCGTTGTTCAGCAGCGGACCGGCCACGTGACCCTCGCTACCTTCGACGAGGCCCCGGATCAGCTTTACTGCCGACCACGCGTTCGCCACGCTGAGCACCGCGATCATGAGGAGGCTCGAGCGCCGGATCGACGTCGACTGCCGGTTGATCCGCATCGGGTTCGCCACGAGAAGTGCCGCCAACAACAGCAGTGCGACAACGGGCAAGAGCCAATGCGGGCGGAACATCAGGTGACGCGGAATGGTGAACTGCAGCGCCACAGCGGCGGCGACCGCCACGCTCGCCGGCCACCGCGACTCGCCTTCAGTTACCGAGCGCCAAGCCGGCAGGGCCACCTTGGAAAGCTGACCCGTCAGTTGGTCATGCCGAACCAGGAGGTGCTCGAGTCGGTCCAAACGTTGCGCCAGACCGTCGTGTTCGGACGGCTCCTGATCCCCCGGCGGCCCGCTCGCTTGATCGTCCACGCGACCAATGTTGCACCCAATGTGACCGAGCAAGCAGCGATCTGGGTCAGCTCAGCGCGTTGGGTCGGGATTTGTGCACCAGCGCACAGCAGCCGACCCGGAGTTCGCCAGCCGACCCAGAACCACACCAACCGACCCAGTGCACACCAGCCGACCCAGGCGCAGGAGGAGCTACCCCTCCAGCAGCCCCAGGGCATGCTGGGCGAGGGCGTCGACCCGGCCGGCCATGCCGTCGGTCTCCACACCGGTGTTGTCGCCCATCACTCCGGCGAGGTAGCGCGAAAGCACGCCTTCGGCGATGCACGCCAGGCGCCAACACGCGAACGCCTCGTACCAGCCGATGTCGGCAACGGTCCGTCCGCTGACCTCGCAGTAGCGGGCCACGAACTCGGCCCGGCTGAAGAACCCTTCGTGTCCGCTCGGGTCGTTCTCCCGGCGGAACGGCTCGCCGGGGTCGGTCCAGTACGACACCACGTAGCCCACGTCCGCGAGCACATCGCCGAGCGTGCAGAGCTCCCAGTCCAGAACGCCGGTGAGCCTTCCGGACGAGGGATCCACGAGCACATTTCCGAAGCGATAGTCGCCGTGCACGATGCCGGTGTAGATCTGCTCGGGCTGACGCTCCATGAGCCGCGCCCGCACGACCTCCATCGACGGGAGCTCACGCGTTTTCGATGCGTCCCACTGGGCTGACCAACGCTTGAGCTGCCGCTCCACGTAACCCGTGCGCTTGGCGAGGTCGCCGAGGCCGACAGCATCGATGTCGACGGCGTGCAGCTGGGCGAGCGTGTCGGCCAACGAGATGGAAGCGGCCCGCCGAACCGCGACCGACAGCTCTGCACCCTTGGCCGGCGAGTCGAGCACCACACCGTCGACGAACCCCATCACGTAGAAGGGGGCGTCATTGACGGAAACGTCCGTGCACATACCAAGCGCCGGAGCGACCGGCACACCAGCGCGAGCGACCGCGCTGATGAGCTTGAACTCACGGCCCATGTCGTGCGCGGTCGCCAACACGTTGCCGAGCGGCGGACGCCGTAGCACGTAGAGCGTGCCATCGGCACCGGTCACCTTGAACGTGAGGTTGGAGCGGCCCCCGGCGATCAGATCGAAGGTGAAGGGACCACGCGCCCCGTCCACGTTGGATTCCAGCCACGCCGTGACCGACGCGGCAGTGATGCCCTGCAAGAGATGCCCCGCGACCCGTTACGCGCGCTTACTTCGACTTCGGTGGCATGCGGATGCCACCGTCGACTCGGATCGTCT
>JANPFX010000265.1:0-8850 GCA_031423635.1 Acidimicrobiia bacterium
CCCCACCACAGGGTTGCGCGATCGCGTGTCACGTTCCTGCGGTCCATCGCATCGACTCCGACGTGGCCACGTACCGATGCCACTTCTCATGGCTCGTGGTGCGGAGTTGGACCGTGATAGAGCCTCGCGATGAGGTCACGTACCGGGCACCTGAGACGTTGGCGGGCAGTGGCGGTGACCACTTGAACGGCACCCGATCTTCGATTTTCGCGGCCGCGTCAGTGTTCGTCGCGATCGCCCCGATGACCCGGCACGGGCCACCGGCCGAAACCACTCTCACGGCCACGAACGACGAATTCACCTGCACCTGGACGACTTGTCGCCCTGAGGTCATCGCCATGCCAGCACCCCGGGCAGCAGCCTGAATTGTCCGGAAGTATCCGCTGACCGGGTGCGCACCGACCCGGTTGTCGCCGCTGCTCGAAGAACGCTGCGGGCATGACTTCGCCGAGACTGTCTCCACGCTGAACGCTCCGCCCACCAAACTCGCGGCCATCAAAGTCACGGTGATGGCGATGACACGTACTGGTTTCATCTGTCGCTCCTTCGGAGCCTGGTGTCCTTCCAGTACACACCCAAGTTGCGCATCACATGTCACGGCCCAAACCTGTGGCCATCCGAGCAGAAAGGATCATCATTCACACGAGCACAAGCGCACCGACAGCGACCACGCAGTTGGAACGAACGCGATCCACGAGCCGACAATCGCATCGCCGTGCGCATGAATGCTGTCGCCGCCGACCGCGCTGACGCATTCGGATCGCGGATCGGGCGTTTGATGTCGACCACGACCGGGTATCAAGAGGCCCCGCATTCTCTTTGAAAGCGACGGGACCTTCTCGATGCCCATGACAAACGACGCAGTCCGAGAGAACTCCTGTTACATCCAGCGCGAATAAGCGCACGCAGCCCTCGGAATAGGATCGCTGCTCCGGTCGGCCGACGATGAAGGCGAAGACCACTTCATCGGCGGGGAGGCGGGCTGCGGTGATCATTCTGGTCGGCTCAACGCTGATTTCGGCGATGCTGCCGGCCCAGGCTGCCACGCGGGCAAGACCGAAGAAGAAACCGACAACGAAACCTGCTGTGTCCAGCAAACCGGCGGGGAACGCGCCGCTTGCAGCAATAACGCTGCGTGACGGCGTGCGCGTGTATTTGGGAGCGGTGAAGGAACGCGACGTCCCACACGACGCGAACGGCAAGGACATTCCCGGGGCCGTGGAGTCGGCGAACGCATTCACACTCGACCTCTACCGAAACGTGAGAGCGTCGAAAGAACACTCCAAGAAGAACGTCGTGCTCGGCCCATACACTGTGGTATCCGCGGTGAGCATGCTCTACGGCGGTGCCCGAACAAAGACAGCGGACGAAATGGCGTCAGTCCTCGGAGCCGACACCATCGGAGCGCAGCGGTGGCATACCGCGCTCAACCTCTACGACCTCACGCTCGAGAAACGACTCGCCGGAACACCGGTCGAATGGCGCACAGCCAACCAGGTCTGGGTACAACACGGCCTGCCGGTCACTGCCGAGTACGCCGATCTTCTCACCTCGAAGTACGGGTCACCGCTCGCCGACGCAGACTTCGCCAAAGACACGGAAGGCGAACGGACCTCTATCAACAACTGGACCGCACACTCCACGAACGACCGCATCCCGGAACTCTTCGCTCCGGGTGCTATCGACCCGAGAACCAGACTCGTGTTGGTCAACGCCGTTTCACTCGACGCCCCCTGGGAGTTCCCGTTCCCACGAACTACGCCCGGGCCTTTCACGACACCCTCCGGAAAGGTCGTGGAGACACCGATGATGCACTTCGACGACTACCTCCCATCAGCCACTACTAGCGACTACCAAGTGGTCGAGATCCCGTACTCCGGTGGCACGTTGGTCATGGACGTCATCGTCCCAAAGAACCTCGCAACCTTTGAATCGTCGTTGACGCCGAAAAAGCTCGACGGTGTGCTGAGGGCCATCGTCGATGGTGGGATCCACCTGTCGATGCCGAAGTTCAAAGCGCGTTCCCACGCCGACCTTGTCCCGGCATTGAAAGCGCTCGGGATAGCGAAGGCGTTCGGTGCTGCTGACTTTTCCGGAATCACCGGAGGACCGAACGCACTCTCGGTCAGTGCCGTCGAACACGAGGCATTCATCGAGGTCGACGAGAACGGAACGAAAGCCGCGGCCGCTACCGGCGTAGCCGTCGTTTCATCGCACGGTCCGACCGTCACCGTCGACCGCCCGTTCCTCTACGTGATCCGGGACAAGTCGGCCGGCATGATTCTCTTCATCGGCCGAGTCCTCGACCCCACCCAGACGTCGTGACACAACAGCCACGTCGTCGCTGGGCCCCGACTCCTTTACCGGCGGCGAGCTTCGCCTTGTTGATTGTGTTGGTCACCTCACTGTGGCCGTCGCAGAGCAGCGCTATCGAGTCGACGGCAACCGTCAGCCGGCTGTCCTTTTCATCATCGTCCTGCCAGGGGGCTGGCATCGACATCGAGCTGTGTGTCGTACCGGGTCTGCGTGACGGAACGTTCCTCCTTCGCGATAGCAACGATGGCACGGTGATCGTGAGCATCCCGACCGATCCAAGGAGCTGTCCGGATCAAACGTTCGAAGTCATACTGGATTATCCGATCACGAAGCCAGACGACGCGGTCCCACGTGAGCAGCGAGTAGCTCCGGTCCTGTCGGTTCGGGCATCGCCGAGCGCGTGCACAAAGGCGGCTCCATCGCGTGTTCTGCGACTTGAACGCTCCGAGGTGCACTACGGGCTCGGCCCGCAAGACCTCGCAGAGATGACCTATGCCCCGTCGGTAGCATCGATCGACGCACTCAGCCGCCTCGCGCAAAACACCGCACTCAACACCGGACTCGGGTTTGTGCGTCCAAAGGTCGCCGTCAACTCCTTGACATTGCTGTCGGGAAATGCTCGGACCGTCGCTGGAACTCCCTGTGGCCGAGCGAGACGACACTCGAAATGCATGGCGGCGTATACGAGAGCTCTCGTCAATCCCGCTCCCTACGGACGGAGTACTTGCGGTCGGTGTCCCGTGCCGTCATTTCCGCTTGCACTGGTTTCCACGCGCCGTGACGAGGTCCGGGTAGTGACGGACCTGAACGCGTTCCTCGGGCCGATCGATACTGCAGCCGACGCACGGCTACTGCGCAACGCTACGGCCGTGGCGATTGACGGCAATGCGTGGCTGGTGGTGCGAGACGAGATCGATGGGACTTGTGACCCCTTCGAAGGGGCCGAGGTCTACGAACGAATACAACGCGACGGCCGTGTCGACCCGATCGCAAGACTGCTCGTTTCCCGACAATTCCGAGTGTGCGCCTGACACGATGCCGTGACATGTTGAGCGATGTTGCTCTGGCACGTTGGTTCGGCGATGCGTTCCGTCACTCAGACGACAGATACACCGGGATGCGACTCCGTTCGCCGCTCGCGCCACGCCACGGAGACCGACCCGTCGCTCATTGGTGCGGGCATGCATCTGATTGATGACCTGAAAGACGTCCGAACAAATGAGCGAGAAACGCCGACGGACCATCCGATTCCGGCGTCGCGAATCCACTTGTTCCGGCGAAGGTCAGCGTGCACAGCCCCGAACACTCGGTAGGAGCGTTCCTGTGCGGCGCGCGATAACTCCTGCTCGGGCAAGCGAGGTCGCCGCCCCACTTCATTCCGAACAGTGGCGCTCCCAGGCACTGCCGTACGCCGGGAGTGTGCGGGGTTTGAGTGGCTATCGGCCCGGGCGAAGTGTGCGCCCCGGACCCGGCGTTCTGGGGCAGGGTGAAAGCGTCGCTGGCTGGAGTGTCTGGCCGTTCGCGGCAGTGGTCGACTGACGCGTTCTGCCGGGTTCCGATTGCGCGATGTCGAGTGGCATATTCTGACGCGCGCAACACAGCAGTACGCGTCGGGGATTCTGCTGGTGATTAACGACTTCGCCGACTGTCGTTGGAGGCGTAGCCAGAAATGGTCCAGAGCACCGTCGATTGGCGCTACGAAACCGACCGTCGGCCGTAGCGACGAACTGCGAACGTCGACACCACGACGAGTCCGCTTACGATCCCGAACTGAACGGGCACGATCGTGGTGGATAGTTGCTCATGACGCAGCCACACGACGGTCTGGGCGGCGACAACCACCTGCGCTGCGGCGGCGGTGAGAATCCAGCGCGGGTCGACCAACGCCGAGGCGACTGCGACCAACACGAAAGCTGCACCGACGAGTTCACGTACCCCGATGACGTTAAGTGTTGGCTGCGACGTCATTGCGGGTATCACTCCAATCGCGGCGAACGTTACGGTGGTGATCACGGAGGCAGGGCGAGGGCCGCTCCGTGCAACTATCGCGAGGCCACCGACGACGAGAGCAGCGATAACCATCGCGGAGATGGCCGTGAGTGACGAGTGGCCGGGTTGGAACCGACCGAAGTTGCTGCCTCGCACACCCCCTACGCGACCCTCGAGTGCCACGAAAGCGGTCAGACCCGAAAGCGACAAAACACGTGCGAGAGTGCTCCGGGTTCGTATCAAGACGCCAAAGATCATTGCGAGAACGCCGAACAACAGGACAGTCGTTGCGGCACCGAAGGTCAAACTATCGAATCGGGCCCGGTGTGCCGCTAGCCGGCCGAACGCGCTCGTCGCGAGTACGCCAATCGCACCGTTGAAGGAGCCCCAAAGGACTGTCTCACGAATGTTGACACCGCCGCCTCGGCGGACTCGTTGACGAAGCCCACCAGCGACCAGTGAACCAAGTGCTCGGGCGCGATCCGGCGCAGAAGCCTGCTCAAGTACGTCGAGAGACGTCGCACGAAGCTCGGCAACATCGTTTGCAGAGAACGACTTCGGGTAGCACCGGAGTACCAAATCGAGCAACGACATCATGCGGGCCTCGCTGAAACTGACTTGCGACGCCTCGCTGGTGTGAGAGTCGGATGGTCGAGCACAGCTGCGGCTGCTGACGTCATGCGACGGGCCTCTTCGGCGAGTGCCTTCCGGCCAGCGGCGGTCAGACTGTACGAGCGTCGGAACCGCCCATCAACGACAGCTTCGTGATCGACCTCCACCAACTCCTCCCGGAGCAGCCGCTCAAGCGATCCATAGAGCGTTCCGACGGAGATCTTCACTCGCCCGCCCGATGACTCATCAGCACGCTGAATGATCGCGTAGCCGTGGAGCGGACCATCGAGGAGCGACGCGAGCACGAAGTATGTGGGTTCCCTCACCTAGCCAGTATCTATCGGCAACCGATATATGTCAAGAAGGTTGCGCGGACCGGGTCGACGTGATGATCCTCTAGGAGGCGCGGTCTGGCCCGTCGAGTCCGTCTCGCGACGTTCGCGCCCAACGTCGTGAACCGTTCCCGGGCCGCGTTCGCATTCGCCACTCCGCAATTCGCCCAATCCGATCACAACCAACGCGATCCGCCCACTCCCGGCGTTCAGTGGCAGAGTGGCAGCGTTCAGACGGGTGCGTCTTCTGTGATGAGTTCTGCGAGTCGAGAACGTTTGTCTGTGGCGGGGCGTGAGCTCGAAGCGTGGTGGTCGATGCCCAGGTTGTCCGCGCTATCGGGTGTGTGAGTCCGCTCGTGAGGTAGGCACTCGCGAGTTCGATGGCTGCTTTGAGGGTTGGCCGATGTCCCTTGGGGTGGTTCATAAACGCGAGTCCGACTACGTGGCCGGCGGCCTCGACCGCGAACTGTTGCCACCCGTGTTCGCAACCGTAGAGGTGGTTCGAGGTTTGGTCGCTGCGTGCCCGCCGATGGAGAGGGCGTTGATCTCTCCGGTGGAGCAGCGAACTGCCCCCTTGAAGGACGCTACCTTGCCGTCTGTCGGGCGACCTCGGGTGAGTTCACCTTGAAAGTTGGCTACTCCGGATTGGACCGGGCTACCCAAGATGGAACACTCCAACGATCACCGGCCGCTGCGAGTCGCGAGAAGTGACCAGACAGAATTGCATAGCTCGAAGCGTCGCTTCCGACCCGCGCTGGTGAGATCCCTGAATCTGACAGCCACGCGAAATCAGCAGCGCTGAAGAATCGCGTCACGTTAACGTTCTGGCCGACCGAGTGGGCCAGTTCAGTCATGACACGGAGACCATCACACGTTGACTGAGCGGGCAGCCTGATCAGTTCTTCTGGGTTGTCGTCGGGACGGTCCTCGGCGCGGGTGCTCCTTGGATGGCGCAGGCAAGCCTCATCCGGTAGATGTCGATCCGTGCCCGAAGCGTGCGCCGGTAAATGTCTGCGAACGTGTCGCTGTTCACGTCGGTGGGGATCGATGTCATCGTCGAGATGGCCGCGAGTTCGCGCAGCGCATCTTTTGCGGTATCCGCAAAGCGTGTGGCGCCGGCAGCTGTGGCGGTGGCCACGACTGCCTGGTAGCTGGCAAGCACCGATGGGTCGCTGATCGACCCGACGCGGTTCTCCTCGCGCCTGAACTCGTCGAGAAGTCGGCAGATGTTCTCGACGTCCTTCGCACCGGCCAGCATGTCGTCGCCGTCGTCGCGACCGTCGCCGCTGCCCCGGACTACGAAGTACGCAACACCGACCAGGACGACAACAGCGATGCCGAGAACGAAAGCGCCCCGTCTACGGACCGATGCCTTCACCGACCTCTCCTACCCGGTGAGATTCGGTTCCAACCCTGCGACTTGTCCCGACGCAGGAGGCGAGCGGGAACGGCAACGATTCACGGCCAGAATACGAATGATTTCGACACCCTGGCAGGACCTTTCCAGGTGGCTGTTCTCCACGCACCGCGGCACATCTACCCATATGCCGCGCGAAGAACTGCGCTTTGGCTCTGCGCAATCGGCGTTCTGCTTGTATCTGGGAGTATTTCGATTCCGAAGTGCTTGCGAGTCAGCTCCGTGTTCGGGTCATTCGTAACGAATATTTCCACGGGCTATCGATCGTGGTGCGTTCAATACGCCAAGACGAGAAGGACGCCCGAGTATCCGTTCGCCGTTCACCCGATCGCTTGCGATGGATAAAACGTCGGGAGCGTCGCTCCCTACTGTTGGTTCGGCGTCGAAAGTTCATCGAGTAGTCCGAGTACCCGGGTGAGGCCTTCCTTCGCAGCGTCTAAATCGCCGAACTGTCCGGCGACGGCCATCTCTGCCCGCAGGCGGGCGAAGTCGTCGAGCCATGGTTCGGTGCGAGGCGAGACACTGTCCTGTCGGACGATTCTTCCGGTTGCCGTCTCCACGATGACGCGTTGGTTCGACGCCCAGCGCAACAGTTCGTTGGCCCACGTCTCGAAACCGTCGATCTCGCCCATGACGACGTCGACCATGAGTTGCGACGGCAGCCCGTCGGGTGCGTCGGGAGTGACCACGACGGCCGCCGAGTCACCCCATGAGGGCGTGAACCACCAGCCGATGGGTACCTCGAAGGCGCGGGAGAGCGCGACCAATTCGTCGGCGGTGAATTGGCGGATGCGTTTGCCGTCGACGCTTCGTTCGACGATCGAGAACGTCGCCGGCGACCACTTCGCCCCGAGGAACTTCTCCAGGCGATCCGCTGCTTCTTCCTGCGTCCATCCTCGAAGCTGGCGGGCGAGGGCGATTCGTTGGGCGACGAGCTGGTTCGGCGTGAACGCCTGCTGGTTTTGGTCGCCTCGTCGGAGTCGCATTTGACCACCTTCGCTACCGCTCGCGCCCTTTGGCAAGGGCTGTCTCAACTATCGGACAGGTCACTCCTCGTGTTGGGCTGGCACGGAGCGTGACTGTTAGGTAATCTACATTTCCGCATAGTTGTTTACAAGACGCAAGGGAGCGGAACGTGTCGCTTGATGATCTCCCAGACTTCCTCACGATCGAGGAAGCAGCCCGGATTCTGCGCATCGGCCGCGGCCAGGCCTACGAGCTGGCCCGCGTGTGGCGGGCGACCGGTGGTACCGAAGGCCTGCCCAACGTCGAGATCGGCACGAAGACGAAACGCGTTCCGAAGACGGCGATCGTCCGGCTCCTCGAACCGAAGGCCAGCTGACATGACCGTTACTCCTTCCGGTTTACCGGTGCGGCTGCTTGTCGACGCTCGCAGTGTCGAGCTGCGACGCCGAGTCGGTGCGAACGCGTGGGTCGTGCTCGAAGAGTTACTGCTCGGCTCGACCCCCGGTCTACCGGGCCAGGCGGTGAGTCGGGCCACCGTCCGGGCGCTGGCGGAGCGGACGGGCCTGTCGAAGGACACCGTCGCCCGGTCCCTGCAACGGCTCCGCAAAGCCAACGCCTTCATGGTCGAGCCGGAACGTCACGACGACAGCGGACGATTCGTCTCGGTCCGCTACCTCGTCGACCTCACGATCCTGCCGATCGAACTCGTCACCCTCGACCACGCCGTGGTGCGTGAGCCGGTCCGTTCGACGCGCCGAACCGGTGCGTCGGCCGAGCAGCTCTCGATGCTCGGCTGAACAACCACCTGCGTCGAATCAGACGCACTCCCTACAGCCTCTTTGCTCGGTCGCGATGAAGGCCAAGGCAAATGCCCGAACGAACACCGCGACGTCGAAGTCGACTCCAGTTGCCTGCCGTTGAAGAGCCCATGGAAGACGTCACTCCTTCCATGCACGCACTTGCCGACCGAGTCGTGCACGACATCCGCCCAAGGTCGACTCGAACGAAAAGGTTCCGATGAGCGAGTTCCTCAAGCGAATCAGTGCTTCGCCCCACGTCGACTCCAGCCACCGCGTCAACCACTACGGAGCGTCATTGCAGCCACTCGCCAATCTTCGAAATGATCATCGACGCGATCCGCAATGATCCGGATTGGGCAAACGGCGAGTACAAAACGCAGCCGAAGAGTTTGCGCACGGTCGAGCAGATGATCTGGCT